>JAYYCW010000052.1:0-6312 GCA_036161535.1 Bacteroidota bacterium
GATTTAATCAATTTTCCTTCCAAGTCATAGAGGTTAAATGCGACATTGTGAATGTTGGCAATTTCATAAATCTTCTGATTAAAAATAATCCCGAGATTTTCTGTTTTAATTTCCCAGCTTGATTCTTTTAAAACGTAATTAATACTAGAAATCAATTGGGCTTCTTTTCGTTCCAAGCGCAAGCGGTGGTAATCTTGTGACTGCTCTTTATATTGGTAAATAGTGACTGCTGCTATTAAAATAGAAGCCAACACAACCAAAAGGATCATGTAGAAAAAAATTCGAGAGCTCAATGACAAACTTCGCCTGGCCATAGAAGGATAGTTTTTTATAAATATAGGAAAAATGAAAGATTCGCAGGACTAGTCCTTTCGTGTCTTTTTATAAAGTTGAATCCCCAACATTAAAACTCCAGCAAGTCCAAAAAAAGCCAATAAACCATAGATCATATTTAGTGTACTTTTGAGAATGACTAAAAATACGATAGCAAATAAAAGCAATGTAGCACCCTCATTCCAAATTCTCATAAAATTTGAACTGTACTGGATAAGATCTCGTTGAAGTGCTTTAAACATCAGGTGGGTTTTAATGTGGTAAGCAATGAGCAATACGACAAAAGCCAATTTAACTTGCATCCAAGGCTGCTCAAGCCAGTAAGGTGCAAGGTGAATCAACCAAAGCGCAAATAAAGTAGCTAAAACTGCCGATGGCCAAGTAATGATGTACCATAGCCTTCGAGCCATCAACTTTAATTGCTTGGATAAAATTTGATTTTCTGGCAGGGGTTTTTGACTGGCTTCTATGTGATATATAAATAAGCGTGGTATATAAAAGAGCCCAGCAAACCAAGTAATGACAAAAATCAAATGAAGTGATTTAATATAATTGTAAAAGTCCATCAAATTTATTTTAAACTGAAATTGTAGTTTTCTCACTCCAGGCCTTTATCCATTTGACAAGCAGTGCCACCCAATTTGGGTCATCATTCAAGCAGGGAACTGCCGTAAAATCTTTGCCACCTGCTTCGTGAAAAATTTCTTCACCTTCCATGGCAATTTCTTCCAATGTTTCCAAACAATCGCTTACAAATGCAGGGGTAACGATGGCCATATTCTCAATGCCCTCTTTTCCCAATCTCTCAATAGTGCGATCAGTGTAAGGGCGCAACCATGGGTCAAATCCAAGTCTAGACTGAAAAGAGGTTGAAAAACTATCGGTTTCCAATTTGAGATAGTCTCCAACCAATCGTGTCACTTCTACACATTGATGCTTGTAACAATACGCATGGGCTTCTGATGAAGTACTGCAACAAGACTTGTCCATTTTACAGTGAGATTTGGTGACATCGCTTTTGCGTATGTGCCGCTCTGGGACCCCGTGGTACGAAAACAATAAGTGCTCGTAATTTTTACCTTTTAAATGACCCCTAATCGACTCAGATAGGACTTTAATATAATCTGGATTGTTGTAAAAGGGGGGTAAAGTTTCAAGTGTCATTTGAGGGAAAAACTCACTTTGCAATGAGGCTGCCAGTACTGTAATGGTTTCTGTAGTGGCCATAGCAAATTGTGGATACAGTGGAATAATTAAAACCTCTGTTACCTTTTTGTCTGCCAGCTGTTGAAGACCATTTTTGATTGTCATACTGCCATAACGCATGGCCAAAGCCACAGGCAAGTCCAGTTGTTTTTGAACCTTATCTTTGAGGCGTTCTGATAAAACAATTAAGGGTGAGCCTTCTTCCCACCATATCTTTTGATAAGCTTTCGCAGAGATTTTAGGGCGGGTATTTAAAATGATGCCTTTTACCAATAAGGTTCGAGCCCATTTAGGGACATCAATGACGCGTTCGTCCATTAAAAATTCTCCTAAATATTTTTTGACATCTTTGGGATTAGGGCTGTCCGGGGAACCCAAGTTAACTAATAAAATTCCTTTCATGTTTGCGTTGAATTAATTTGAGGATTGTATGTATTTTTTGGGGGTGGTGCCATAGTGTTTTTTAAAAGCCGCAATAAAATGGCTGGCAGTACTGTAACCAACCTTTAAACCGACCTCGTTAACATTGTGAGCCCCAGATTCTAATAATTTACGAGCCAATTCCATTTTATAGTCAAATAAAAATCCGTAGACCGTGGTGCCATAAATTTGCTTAAAACCTTCTTTAAGTTTCTTTAAACTGAGATCAATTTCCGAGGATAACTCTACCAACGTTGGGGGCTCTGCAATGCGTTGGATGATGATGTCTTTGGCGGCTTTAATTTTTTTAACATTAGATTCATCGGCTAAAAACGGACATTGTTCCACATTGACGTCTTCACCCCTGTTAAAATAAAGGCTTAAAAGTTCATAAACCTTTGCTTTACAATACAATTCGCGCAGGTTGGTGTTGAGGTTGTAATTTATAATTTGATTTAATACGATCCCCATAGATGGAGAAATATAGCCGTCCTTGTAATACTTTTTTAATTTATTATCGTCTTTCAAAAAGGAGATATAATTTGCCTCATGAGAAAATAGTCCGTGAAATTTTTTTATGGAAATCAACACAGAAAGCACCCAAGTCTTGGGGCCCGCAACCATATGAATGGGCAAATCTCTTTGAGGGTTGTACAACAATAGGGTGTTTTCTTCAGGAATATCGAGTGTGTAACTGTTGTTGTTAAAGCAAAATTGGGCATTACCTTTTAAACAAAAATGGAATTGAATAAAGGAGCTGTCAATGGCCTTTTCCAAAAGTATAAATGCCTGGGAATCGTTCTGAAAGGTCAGCACAAAAAATCCAGATTCAATGACAGTTTCTAAAAAAGTTCCTTTAGCGACACTTTTTAAAGGACCAACGTTCGAAGTAGAAATTTCTTTATTTAGATTCATTATAAATAAAAATTGTATTTTTTATATAATTTAACCTGATATTTTTATTTTATTTACAAAAATAAGGAATTATTTTTGACAAACCTCCAAACGACAAATAAAGTTCTTCTATCGTTACTTTTTCGTTTTTATTGGTTCTATTTTTGCGTTTGAAAGCGACTGAACCCAAATTTATGCAGCTAAAAAATAACGAATCCAATTTATCTTTTTATGTCGTTGGAATCAGCTACAAGAAAGCCGACGCAAAATTAAGAGGCTTTTTTAGTTTAAGTCCTACCAAAAAAGCGAATTTACTCAAACAAGCAAAAGCCTCTGGAATTGAAGCTTTATTGGCCACCTCTACATGTAACCGAACTGAAGTCTATGGTATGGTTGAACATCCCTCAGAGCTCATTCAACTTTTGTGTAAAAATACCAAGGGCAGCATTGAGGCTTTTGAAAATGTAGCCTATATTTTAAAAGACAGCGATGCCATTGAACATATGTTTAGAGTAGGTGCTGGCCTGGACAGTCAAATCTTGGGCGATTTTGAAATTATCAGTCAACTCAAAATATCCTCTAAAATCTCAAGAAAATACGGGCTGATGGATGCCTATTTGGAACGGCTTTTAAGCTCTGTTCTCCAGGCCAGTAAACGCATTAAAAATGAAACAGAGTTATCCACTGGGGCCACCTCTGTTTCCTTTGCTTCTGTTCAATATATTCTAAATACTGTTAAACAGGAAAATTTTAAAAATATTTTACTATTTGGCACGGGTAAAATTGGTCGAAATACATGTGAAAACCTCATCAAACATACCAAAAACAAGCACATTACACTGATCAATAGAACTAGAGAAAGCGCTGATAAACTGGCTGGAAAATTTAAAGTAAAAGTAAAAAATTACAGCCAACTCCAAGAAGAAATTGCAAAAGCTGATATTTTAATTGTGGCCACAGGGGCGCAAAATCCCACAATTGATAAAGAATTGATTTTACAACAAAAAGAACTGTTAATTCTTGACTTATCCATTCCCAAGAATGTAAACGAAAATGTCAAAAGCCTTTCAAATGTAAAACTCACCCATCTTGATGAACTTTCAGATATTACTGATAAAACCCTTCAAAAAAGGAAAAAACACATACCAGTGGCCGAAGCCATCATCAAAGAGATCAAAGAAGAATTTGAGGCCTGGGTAGAATACCGAATATTTGCACCAACAATCAAGGCACTCAAAGAAAAACTAAGTGTATTTGCAGAAGTTGAGATAAACAATCAGCGCAAAAAAAATTCAGCATTTAACTATGACCAAGCGGATATAATCAGTTCCAATATTGTACAGAAAATCACAAATCATTTTGCGCACCACTTAAAAGATGAAAGTGGCTCTTCCAAAGAAAGTTTGGCACTGATTCATAAAATTTTTCAACTCGAAGCCTGATCATGTCAAAGCGCATACGCATAGGGACTCGCGACAGCGAACTGGCACTTTGGCAAGCTAAAAGGGTTCAATCTCAACTGAAAAGCCTTGGACATGAAACTGCATTGGTGGCCGTAAAGTCCACTGGAGATTTGGCGCTTAACAAGCCCATTTATGAACTAGGCATCAGCGGCGTTTTTACCAGAACGCTTGACATTGCACTACTCAATGAGGAAATAGACATTGCTGTACACTCCCTAAAAGATGTTCCTACGACACTTCCTAAAGGAATTGTACAAGCTGCTGTATTAAAACGCGGCAATGTCAGAGACACTTTGGTCTTTAAAAACAATGAGGAATTCTTAGCCCAAAGACAAGCCGTGATTGCCACTGGAAGCTTAAGACGCAAAGCACAATGGCTCAACCGCTATCCCACGCACAGCATTGAAGGCATAAGGGGTAACGTCAACACCAGACTACAGAAATTATCAGATTCCAAAACATGGAATGGCGCTATTTTTGCAGCCGCTGGACTTGGTCGTATCGGATTGACACCTGAGAATGCTGTTAATTTAGAATGGATGGTGCCGGCACCGGCACAGGGCGCTATTGTGATGACATGCTTAGAATCAGAAACAGAGGTATTAGAAGCATGCGGTACACTAAATCATGAAGAAACAGAAATATGTACCAATATGGAACGCTTATTTCAAAAAGAACTAGAAGGCGGCTGTAGCGCACCCATTGGTGCATTAGCATTTATAAAAAATGAAGAAGTCCATTTTCATGGAATTATTTTAAGTGAGGATGGCAGTAAAAAAGTAGAAACCAAACGAAGTGCACCACTTGGGAAACACCAATCTCTGGTCAAAGAATGCCTGGCGTTTGTTGTGGAGCGTGGTGGGAAAAATTTAATCGGTAAATCAGCTTTCAAAAAACAAGCCACAACGGTGGTATCTTCGAAAACACTGAGTGCAGGACAGTTGGCTTTATTTGATGAATCCATTAACGTTGAAAGTCTCGATTTTATCAAAACCGCACCCAATAGAATCAAACCTGCTTTGCTAAAATCAACCCATAAAAATGTAGTCATCACCTCTAAAAATGGTGTTGAAGCCCTTTTAAACAATTGCCTTGTTGAAGAATTAGACTTTAAAAAGATTTATTGTGTCGGGCGTCGCACCAAAAAACTCATTGAACAAAAAATTGGCCCTGTCACCCACAGTGCCAAAAATTCTGAAGCACTTGCCAATTACTTGGTTGAATTTTTAGAGGGGACAGAAGTGAGTTATTTTTGCAGCGACATTCGGATGGATGAATTGCCTGCAATTTTAAGAGAAAATAATATAACTGTAAATGAAGTGGTGGCCTATAGCACAAAACTCGAGGCGCCTAAATTCCCTGATTCTGTAAAAGGTGTGATGTTTTACAGCCCATCAACAATCCAAAGTTTCTTGTTAAAAAATCGCCCCAATTGCGTGGCATACTGTATAGGAGAATCAACCGCTAAAGAAGCTCAAAAATACTTTAAAGCAGTTTATACCGCAAAAATTCCAACGGTTGAAAGTGTCATCGAATTGGTCAATGAACAACAGATCCTAAGCCCTTTAAAAAATGATTAAAAACGATTTATTTTTAAAAGCCCTTAAAGGGGAAGTCGTGTCGCGACCACCAGTATGGATAATGCGACAAGCGGGGCGTTATTTGCCAGAATTTATGGCCATAAAAGACAAGTATGATTTTTTCACGCGCTGTAGAACACCAGAATTGGCCAGTGAGATTACCATGCAACCCATTCGGCGTTTTGGGATGGACGCAGCCATTTTGTTCTGTGATATTTTAGTCATCCCGCAAGCCATGAACATTGAGGTCGAAATGAAACCCGACTTCGGGCCCTACTTACCCCATCCGATTCGAACTCAAAAAGACGTTGACAATGCTGTTGTTCCAGATGTTAAAGCAGAACTTGATTATGTTTACAAAGCCATTACAGCAACCAAAGAATTACTTGACAACGAAGTCCCACTCATAGGCTTTG
>JAYYCW010000053.1:0-21846 GCA_036161535.1 Bacteroidota bacterium
AATCCCAAATGTACTAAAATTATCATACATTTTTAGATGAAAATCAAAGGGTTAATGTTTTATAGTTTTCCTTTTTGCTGGGCATCGATCACCGCCACTGCAGTCATATTGACAATTTCATCTACGCTGGCACCAAACTGTATGATGTGTACAGGTTTTTTAAGTCCCATCATAATAGGGCCAATGGACTCAGCCTTGTTGAGTTCTTTGAGTAGTTTATATGTGATGTTAGCCGATTCTAAATTTGGAAATATCAAAGCATTTACTTTTTTATTGGCGAGTTTCGAAAAAGGAAAATTAGACTTAAGCATTTCACTGTTTAGGGCAAAATCTGTTTGCAATTCTCCATCTACTGATAAGTCGGGATGGCGGCGGTGTAAATAAGCAACAGCTTCCCTCACTTTTGTAGCGGTATGGTCTTTGGAAGATCCGAAATTTGAATACGACAACATGGCCATAATAGGGTTGATCCCAAACATTTTCATAACTCCTGAAGTCATTTGTGTGATTTTAATCAAATCGTGAGCAGTTGGGTTGATATTAATGGCTGTGTCGCTTAAAAACATAGGCCCACGCTGGGTAATCATTACATTGGTCGTTGCAATCCTAGTGGACCCTGGTGCCAGTCCAATCAAATCTAGCATCGGTTTTACAATGGAGGGATAATTCCTTGAATAGCCTGTTATCAAGGCATCTGCATCCCCTTCATTGACCATCATGGCTGCGAAGTAATTTCGCTCTCGCATGAGTTTTTGAGCCGAAAAAAGTGTTTGTCCACGACGGCGTTGTTGCTTCCAAAACACCGCTCCATATTTGTTCTTTTGATCGACATGGACCTCATCTTTGGGGTCAATAATGGGTACATTGGCATCAAACTCAAGTTCGCTTTTTAAAGCTTCAATTTGCTTTTTATTGCCCAATAAGATTGGCTGAGCAATGCCCTCTTCATAAACAATTTGAGCTGCTTTTAGAACGTCTAATTGATCGGCCTCAGCAAAGACCACCCGCTTGGGATTCGATTTGGCACGGTCAAACAATAAGCGCACAATTTTATTGTCAGCATTCATGCGGTCTAGTAACTTTTCCTCATATTTTTCCCAATCTAAAATAGGGGATTGTGCCACACCACTTTCCATGGCTGCTTTGGCAACTGCTGGAGGTATTTTGGCAATCAGCCGCGGATCAAAGGGCTTGGGGATGATGTAGTCACTACCAAAAGCGATACGCATTTCTCCGTAAGCAATATTGACTTGTTCAGGGACTGGTTCTTTGGCCAGTTCTGCCAATGCGACGACAGCAGCTTTTTTCATCGTTTCATTAATCGTGGTAGCTCTAACGTCAAGAGCACCACGAAAAATAAAAGGGAATCCCAATACGTTGTTCACTTGGTTAGGGTTGTCACTGCGACCCGTCGCCATAATGATATCATCTCTGGTTTTTACAGCCAAATTATATTTGATTTCTGGGTCAGGATTGGCCATGGCAAATACAATGGGTTTTGAAGCCATGGATTTCAGCATTTTTGGGGTCACCAAATCAGAAATCGATAAGCCAATAAAAACATCCGCTCCAACCATTGCTTGGTCGAGTGAATTTATTTTTTTTGCAGTAGCAAATTCCGCCTTTTGGACACTTAAATTTTCTCGGTCTTGACGAATCACTCCCTTGCTGTCTAACATGACTATATTTTCGCATTTGGCACCAAAGGATCTGTAAAGGCGAGTGCATGAAATTGCAGCTGCCCCAGCGCCACTCACAACAATTTGAGCCTCTTCAATTTTCTTTTCAGCCAATTCAAGAGCATTTAAAAGCGCCGCGGCAGATATGATAGCAGTGCCGTGTTGATCGTCGTGCATCACTGGAATATTTAACTCTTCTTTTAAACGTCGTTCAATTTCAAAAGCTTCTGGTGCTTTGATATCTTCTAAATTAATCCCACCAAAAGTCGGGGCTATATTTTTAACAGTCTCAATGAATGCATCGATATCTTCGGTGTCCACTTCAATATCAAAGACATCTATGTCTGCAAAGATCTTAAACAGTAAACCTTTGCCTTCCATCACTGGTTTTGAGGCTTCTGGGCCTATATTTCCAAGACCTAAAACAGCGGTTCCATTGGAGATTACCGCTACCAAGTTTCCTTTGGAGGTATATTTGTAGGCTTCGGATGGATCTTTTTGAATCTCAAGACAAGGGGCTGCAACCCCAGGTGAATATGCCAAGGACAAATCGCGCTGGGTGGCATATTTTTTTGTGGGAACGACTTGAATTTTTCCAGGGTTGGGCTTGGCGTGATAGGCCAAAGCTTCCAACTCATGTCTTGTGCGTTTTGACATAATAAAATTTTAGTTATTAAAGATACAAACTTAGGTGTAAATGTCGCATAAGAAAATAGTGCTTATTCATTTAAAAATCTAATATTTCGCTTCAAACCAACGTATTTAGTCCTTTTTACAGCGGACTTCTTAAAGACCTTGTTAAAGGTCTCTTGAGTAATTTCTTCCCAATCTTTTTTTGACATAGACAACAGTTTGGGATTGGGGTTGAAAAGGGGTTCACTGTGGTTTTTGGAAAAGCGGTTCCAGGGACAGACCTCTTGGCAAACATCGCAACCAAACATCCAGTGGTCAAGCTGTCCCTTCATTTCACTGGGAATGTTCTCCTTTAACTCGATGGTAAAATAAGAAATACACTTACTGCCATCCACTTTGTAGGGTTCGGTAATGGCCTGTGTGGGACAGGCATCGATACAAGCTGTACAACTGCCACAATGGTCAGTGACCGCATGATCAACCTCCAAGTCTAAATCGACTATAAGCTCTGCTATAAAGTAGTAAGAGCCCACTTTTTGAGTTATTAAATTACTGTGCTTACCAATCCAGCCCAGCCCTGATTTTTTGGCCCAGGCTTTTTCCATGATGGGTGCAGAATCTACAAAGGCACGGCCAGGAACATCACCAATTTCGTCTTTAATATATTCCAGAAGTTGGTTTAATTTATCTTTGATGACATAGTGGTAATCCACTCCATATGCATACTTGCTTATTTTAGGGGCATCAGCGTCTTGTTGAACAGCATCTGTATAGTAATTATAGGTGAGTGAAATGACACTTTTTGAACCTTCAACCAATAAGGTTGGATCTAGGCGCTTGTCAAAATGATTTTCCATATAATACATATTGCCATGCATATTGTTGTGCAACCAGTGCTCAAGCCGTGGGGCCTCTTCTTCCAAAAATTCTGCTTTACTGATTCCGCAGGATAAAAACCCAAGGCGCTTGGCCTCAGCTTTGATAATTTTAGCATACTGCTCTTTGTTTGACATGCCTAAAACAAACCTTTTTGATAATCCCCTCTTTGGCGACCGAGGTGTTTATAGGCCAATTCTGTGACTTCTCGGCCTCTGGGTGTGCGCATGATAAAGCCTTGCTGGATGAGGAAGGGCTCGTAAACCTCTTCGATAGTCTCAGGACTTTCGCTTACGGCCGTGGCTATGGTGGTAATTCCAACAGGACCTCCTTTAAATTTATCAATAATTGTTGTCAATATTTTATTGTCCATATCGTCCAAACCATGAGCGTCTACATTGAGGGCTTTTAAACCAAATTTGGCGATCTCAATATCGATATTTCCATTGCCTTTAATTTGAGCAAAATCTCGAACACGTCTGAGTAAGGCATTGGCAATTCTCGGTGTTCCGCGGCTGCGTCCAGCAATTTCTATGGCCGCTTCAAAACTTATTGGAACCTTTAAAATTTGTGCGCTGCGTTGTACGATGGATGACAGCAGTTCTGTTGAATAATATTCCAATCGGCTACTGATGCCAAAACGGGCACGCATCGGAGCGGTAAGCAGTCCCGATCGGGTGGTCGCCCCCACTAAAGTAAAGGGGTTGAGATTGATTTGAACTGTGCGAGCATTCGGCCCCGATTCAATCATAATATCAATCTTATAATCCTCCATGGCAGAATATAAATATTCCTCTACAATGGGGCTTAAACGGTGTATTTCGTCTATAAACAAAACATCGCGCGTCTCTAAATTCGTCAGTAAACCCGCAAGGTCTCCGGGCTTGTCTAAAACCGGTCCAGAGGTAACTTTAATACCCACGCTGAGTTCGTTTGCTAAAATATGTGCTAAAGTTGTTTTGCCCAGTCCTGGGGGGCCATGGAAAAGCGTGTGATCTAATGCCTCTTCTCTTTCAACTGCTGCTTTGACAAAAATTTGAAGGTTTTCCAGTACTTGTTCTTGACCCAAAAAGTCCTCAAAGGTCAATGGCCTTAAGGCCTTTTCAATGTCTTGTTCTTCTGAGGAAAAATTTTCGTCTGTTGGGTCAAGATACTCATTCATAATAACAAATATAAAGAAAAAGCCTTTCGCGTTCGGGAAAGGCTTTCTAAAACTTTAAGGAAGTAACTAACAACTAGTGCTGTAGTTCTTCTTCTCCTTTTTTAAGTGGAATATTTTGAGGAACAAAATCGTCTTCATAACCCGGTTTGCTGTAGTCGTAAGCCCAACGGTGAACGAAAGGAATCTTACCTGGCCAATTGCCATGCATATGCTCAACAGGTGCGGTCCATTCAAGCGTATTGGAACGCCATGGATTTTGTTCGGCTTTTTTGCCATAAAACATGCTGTGAACAAAATTATAAAGAAAAACCAATTGTACCAATCCAGCAACCAAAGCAAAGATTGTAATAAGAACTTGCACGTCTTGAGTGTCGTCAAAAAGTGGAAAGTTACTGTTGGTGTAATAGCGCCTTGGAAGCCCAGCCATTCCAATAAAATGCATTGGAAAAAATACTCCATAAGCACAAACCGCCGTAACCCAAAAATGAATATATCCCAAGTTTTTGTTCAGCATGCGCCCAAACATCTTAGGAAACCAATGGTAAACGCCTGCAAACAATCCATACAGTGCAGAGATTCCCATTACCAAATGGAAGTGAGCCACCACAAAATAGGTGTCATGTACATTGATGTCTAAGGCACTGTCTCCAAGGATGATACCGGTCAATCCCCCAGTGATGAAAGTAGAGACCAAGCCTATTGAGAACAACATCGCTGGATTAAATTGGAGATTTCCTTTCCAAAGTGTGGTGATATAATTGAACGCCTTTACAGCAGACGGAATCGCAATCAGTAGGGTTGTAAAAGTAAAAACAGACCCTAAAAATGGATTCATTCCAGAGATAAACATGTGGTGTCCCCAAACAATTGTTGAGAGAAATGCGATGGCAATGATAGAGGCAACCATGGCGCGATAACCAAAAATAGGTTTACGTGAATTGGTGGCGATCACTTCAGAAGTAATACCCAAGGCAGGCAACAATACAATATACACTTCCGGATGCCCCAAAAACCAAAATAGGTGCTCAAATAATACTGGTGAACCCCCTTGGTAATGAAGGACTTCCCCCTGAATAAATATATCGGAAAGAAAAAAAGAAGTGCCAAAGCTTCTGTCCATTATAAGGAGTAATGCCGCAGAGAGTAAAACAGGAAATGAAATCACCCCAATGACTGCCGTGATAAAGAAAGCCCATATGGTCAGTGGCAACCTTGTCATGGACATGCCTTTGGTCCTTAAGTTTATTACAGTCACAATATAATTTAGAGACCCCAACAAAGAGGAAGCTATAAAAATCGCCATGGATATAAGCCATAGAGTCATCCCGGCACCAGAACCACCTTGTGCCATTGGCAAAGCGCTCAGAGGGGGGTAGATGGTCCAACCCGCTGCTGCGGGACCAGCTTCGACAAAGAATGAACTAACCATAATCACACTCGATAAAAAGAAAAGCCAGTAGGAAACCATGTTTAAAAAACCAGAGGCCATATCCCTTGCTCCAATTTGTAATGGAATCAAAAGGTTGCTAAAAGTTCCACTCAAGCCAGCCGTTAGTACAAAGAAAACCATGATGGTTCCGTGAATCGTAACCAATGCTAAATAAATATCGGCATCCATAACACCACCTTCAGCCCATTTTCCTAACAAGGCTTGAAATAGGATGTTGGGTTTCTCTGGCCATGCGATTTGCATTCGCATGAGTAAGGACATTAAAATTCCTATGATCCCCATAATGAGACCAGTAACCAAATATTGCTTTGCGATCATCTTGTGATCCTGACTAAAAATGTACTTTGTTACAAAAGTCTCTTTGTGGTGATGACCGTGATCGCTATCGTGTGTATGGGTGTCTACGTTTGCTGACATAATCTTTATCTATTGCAAAATTAGTAATTAGTTTTGAACTAATGAATTCTTAAATAATCTCTGTTCTTGTAACCATTGGTTGTACTCGTCTTCCGTTTCAACAATAATTTTCATTTGCATATTGTAATGAGACTTTCCACAAATTTTATTACAGAGCAGTAAGTAGTCAAATTCGTAACGATCTAAAGGCTCCTCCCCCTTAGCTTGAAGCTTTTTACTTTTATCATTTCGAATTTTGTTGATGTTTGAAACCTTGTCGTAAATTTCCGGGTTAAGGCGCATCTCCTCAGTTGTGACCACAGGTGTGAAAGAGAATTGAGTGATCATCCCTGGAACGCAATTCATTTGGGCTCTAAAGTGCGGCATATAAGCAGAGTGCAATACATCTTGAGAGCGCATTTTAAATAAAATAGGTCTTCCAACGGGCAAGTGAAGCTCGGTAGTAATGATATCGTCTTGAGCATTGGGATCTGATTCGTCAAGCCCTAAAATATTGGCATTGTCTAGATCGATCAGTCGCACATTGGCTTCTCCAAGGACATTGTCCTTACCAGCATATCGAGCCTTCCAATTAAATTGTTGTGCGTACAACTCAACGACAATGGGGTCTTCTTCTTCATCAATCATCATAATATCGTTCCAAGTGAATAAACCATAAGAAATAAGAGCAGCCAATACAAAGACCGGAATGATAGTCCAAATAAATTCTAATTTGTCATTGTCTGCATAGAAAAAGGCTTTAGCCCCCTTTTCACCCTTGTACTTAAAGGCAAAATAATGAAGTAAAAATTGGGTAATGATTTGGACAATAAAAATAACAACCATAGAAATGACCATCAAACGGTCAATTTCTGGACCGTGATCGGAAGCGGAATTAGAAACCAATGGCAGATCGCCCCACATTGCAAAAGAAATGATGGTTATAAGATAAATAAACCCTAGAAAACCAAGCATTAAATAGCCATTTACAGAATTGTCTTTGTCGTTAGCAATTTGAGTTGTATCGCGTTTGCCTTGGGTCAAATCAAAAATTTTGACCATCTGCCAAATCGCAATGGCGATTCCCAATAAAATTAATAATGTTAATAAACCAGTCATTCTTCTTTACGCTCTTTTTGAATTTAACTAATAATGAAACTGTTCACTTTCTTTGATAAATGGGTTCCCTTTGGGCAATAGTGGTGCTTTTGAAAGTGCATAAAATACAACCAAAAGGAACAGTCCTAAAAATAATGCTACGGCACTGAGCTCAGAAAGACCGATAAACCAACGGTCTCCAACAGTAGCGGGCATGATCATATTGAAAACATCTATATAATGACCTATTAATATTACAATCCCAGCCATGACAATAAACCAAGGTACCCGCTTATAATCGCTGTTCATCAACACCAAAAACGGGAAGATAAAATTGAGAATCAACATCCCAAAGAAAGGTAATTTATAATCTTCTATACGCGTCACAAAATAAGTGACTTCTTCAGGGATATTCGCATACCATATAAGCATAAATTGTGAAAACCATAAATAGGTCCAGAAAACACTGATACCAAACATAAATTTTGCCAAATCATGTAAATGACTATCATTGACAAATTCCATAAGGCCTTTGGCCTTTAGATATATAGTAATTAAGGCAATGACCGTAATTCCACTGACAAACATGCTCGCAAACACATACCATCCAAAGAGGGTGCTAAACCAATGGGGATCCACACTCATAATCCAATCCCAAGACATCATAGACTCCGTGTAAATATAAAAAACGAGGAAGGCCGCAGAGATGCGAAAGTTTTTCTTAAAATTACTGTTGTCATTTACATCTGCAAGGTCTTGTGCCAAAGAAAATTTTCTCGAAAAATAGCGGTACAAACTCCAGCCAGTTATAAAAATAAGACCTCTAATGGCAAACCATGTTTTGTTGAGCCATGAAGATTTGCCTTGGATGAGCTTGTCCTCTGCAACGACCTCTGGATCCATCCAAATAAAGATATGGTCTCCAGCCCAAAGCCCAATCCCCAGCACAATAAGTGCCCCCGGTAAAAGGTAATATGTAATGGCTTCCATGACCCTAAAAAGAACTGGGGACCATCCTGCCTGAGCAGCGTATTGTATGCTGTAAAATGCCAAGACACCCAATGAAATCATCATAAAAAAGAATGCGGCGACATATAATGCAGCATATGGACGGTTGTGCAATTGATGTAAGACATGCGTGGCATGTTCATTTTCGTGCTGGCTTGCTTCTTCGTGATGTTCTGTACCATTGTGGCCGCCTTGACTGTGCGGATCATCTGTTAATGTGGGATGTACCTCTTGCTTGTGCTTAGAGTGAATCACGGGTGCATGGGCCTCCCCTTGGTTGTGAAATGCTTCATTTGAAGCATGATTGCCTTGAGAATGGTTTCCGCCATTGCCATGGGCGACACCGTGATGGGCAGCCTCTTCCGCAAGAATCGCTTTCACATCCTCTAAAGTGAGATGATGCGAATCTGTGTAACTGAAGACCCATCCCATGGCCCCAAGAATCATCAGAGAAATGGCAGTTATTTTTAATCTTTTTGAAAGCGTGTACATCTTTTATTTATGTTTTACTTTTCTTGTTTTAATAATTCTGACCGGAGGGATTCAACGTAAGCGGTGACTAGCCATCGCTCCTTTTCATTTAGAAAATTGGCATAAGAACCCATGGAGTTTTTGCCATAATATATTACGTGGTAGATACTTCCGGTGGTAATGGCACGGTCCGCATAACTTGGGACACCCAAGATTTTTTCTCTTTTTACAAGCTTTCCTTGACCTGCACCTTTATTTCCGTGACATATACCACAGTAAATTTCATACAATTCTTTCCCTTTTTTTAGATCGATTTCCGAACTAATCAGAGGGGATTTTAATGTTTTTAAAGCGGCATCATAACCTTCATTTGTGTTTTCAAAAGCATAAAGTGTATGCCCTCGAGCAATGGTGCTCTTTGGGGGTAACAGTGCCTCTTGACTGTTTGGAAAAATAACATACTCCCCATAAGCTTCATACCCCACAGGTGCATACATATTTGGGAAAAACTGATAATTAGGCCGTCTCTTGTCTTGACAAGACCAAAGGCTTCCCAAAATCAAGATTAAAACAAGTCTATTAATTATACTTTTCATGGTTCTAATGCGCATCTTTTTCTATTACGTATAACTCAACAGCACCGGTTTTAGCAAGCAGCGTTTTGAGTTGTTTTTCATTGTCTTGAATGGGGATTTCCATTAAAAAATAATCATCTGTAGTCCTCGGGTCTGGATTTTCGGCTTTTTTATAAGGCCACATTCTACTTCTTAAATAAAAAGTTATAACCATTAAATGGGCTGCAAAAAAGACGGTAAGCTCAAACATAATAGGTACAAATGCAGGCATATTTTCAATGTAGCTAAAACTTGGTTTTCCGCCAATATTTTGAGGCCAATCTTCAATCATTATAAAGTTCATCATGACTGTGGCAACCGCCAATCCTACACAGCCATATAAGAAAGCAGCAATCGCAATTCGAGTTGGTGCAAGGCCCATAACTTTGTCCAAACCGTGGACAGGAAACGGTGTGTATATCTCTTCAATATAATGCTTTTCGGCTTTGACCGCTTTAGCAGCAGACATCAGCACGTCATCATCAGTGTACAAGGCATGAATAACTTTAGACGATCCCATACTTATTCTTTTTTCTTTTTAGAGTTAGGCTTTTGTGAAGTTCGTTTATCTGCACCAGTTCCAGATAAACTTCCACCCGCTTCTCTAATGTTTTTGTAACGTTCTCCTGATGATTTTAATATTGTTTTGACTTCAGCCTGAGCAATGACAGGGAAAGTCCTTGAGTACAATAAAAATAAAACAAAGAAAAATCCAATCGTTCCGATAAAAATTCCAATGTCTACAAAGGTGGGTGAAAACATAGTCCAAGAAGACGGTAGATAATCTCTATGTAGAGATGTTACAATAATGACAAAACGCTCAAACCACATCCCAACATTTACAACAATGGATATAAAGAATGAGAACATAATACTTGTCCTAAGTTTTTTAAACCACATAAATTGAGGCGAGAAGACGTTGCATGTCATCATGGACCAATAAGCCCAAGCATAAGGTCCTGTGGCTCTGTTTAAAAAGGCATATTGCTCGTACTCAACGCCGGAGTACCATGCAATAAAAAGTTCAGTGATATAAGCCACACCCACAATGGAACCAGTGATCATTATAACGATGTTCATCAATTCAATGTGCTGTACTGTAATATAGTCCTCTAAATGACATACTTTTCGCATGATGATAAGCAAGGTGTTTACCATGGCAAACCCTGAGAAAATAGCTCCAGCCACAAAATAAGGTGGGAAAATGGTGGTATGCCAGCCTGGAATAACGGAAGTTGCAAAATCAAAGGATACAATGGTGTGAACGGACAATACTAAAGGTGTTGCCAATCCAGCCAAGACAAGAGAAACTTCCTCAAAACGCTGCCAGTCCTTAGCCCTTCCTGACCAACCAAAGCTTAAAAGTGAATAAATTTTCTTTTGAAATGGGCGAACGGCTCGGTCGCGAATCATTGCAAAATCAGGAAGAAGTCCCGTCCACCAAAACACCAGCGATACTGATAAATAGGTGGAGATCGCAAAGACATCCCAGAGCAAAGGGGAATTAAAGTTTACCCAAAGAGATCCATACTGGTTGGGAATTGGAAGTACCCAATAAGCAAGCCAAGGGCGGCCCATATGAATGATAGGAAATAAACCGGCCTGAACAACAGAGAAAATTGTCATGGCTTCTGCGGATCGGTTAATCGCCATACGCCATTTTTGTCTAAATAATAGAAGTACTGCAGAAATCAATGTCCCAGCATGTCCAATTCCTACCCACCAAACAAAGTTTGTTATGTCCCAAGCCCAACCAACAGTTTTGTTTAGACCCCAAGTGCCAATGCCAGTGGAAACAGTGTAAACCATAAGACCCAAACCATAAAGAAAGGCAGCTAATGCAATAGAAAAAACGAACCACCAAAGCGTGTTGGCCTTTCCCTCGATGGGTGCAGCTACATCCAAAGTGACGTCGTGATAGGATTTTTCACCTGTTACGAGTGGTCTTCTAATCGGTGCTTCGTAATGAGAGCCCATAGTTTTTAATTAATTACACTTCGTTAATATTTCTTACTTTAACTTGATAAACCACATTTGGTTTAGTCCCAACATGTTCTAAAAGGTAGTAGGCTCTATCGTCCTCCACAAGTTTAGAAATTGGACTTCCCTTTTCATTAATGTCTCCAAATCGCATTGCACCACTACTACAAGCCGCAGAACAAGCACAAGCATCGTTAAACTCTCCCGCAGCTACAGGGCGGCCTTCACGCTTCGCTTTCAGTATGACCGCTTGGGTGGTTTGAATACAAAAAGAACATTTTTCCATGACCCCACGAGACCTGACGGTTACATCTGGGTTGATAACCATGCGGCCAAGATCATTGTTCATGTGATAGTCAAACTCATCGTTTCCGTTGTAAAGAAACCAATTGAATCGACGCACCTTGTAGGGACAATTATTGGCACAATAACGCGTTCCTACACAGCGGTTGTAAGCCATGTGATTTTGACCTTGCCTACCATGAGAACTTGCAGCCACTGGACAAACTGTCTCACAAGGCGCATGGTTACAATGCTGGCACATAATCGGCTGGAAAGCAACTTGAGGATTTTCGGACGGAAACTCCATTTCTCCAAAAGTACTCAATGAGCTTCCCAATCCACTAATATCATCTTTAGTAGTGTTGTCTCCTTCAAAATTTTCTTCTGAAGAATAGTAGCGATCAATTCTAAGCCAATGCATGTCACGACTGCGGCGAATTTCTTCTTTTCCAACCACAGGAACATTATTTTCTGCATGACAGGCAATGACGCAAGCTCCACACCCGGTACATGAATTTAAATCAATAGATAGGTTAAAATGGTGACCTATAGAACGGTCAAACTCATCCCAAAGATCAACATCTGGAGAACTTACAGGGGTCTCTTGGTGGTTCAGCGAAACGACAGGTGTTGGATTCCAATGTTCTGCATCTTTTGTATTAAAGACTTCTAGGGTTGTCTCTTTAATGATATCTCCACGACCCATAAGGGTGTTGTGTAATTGGACACAAGCAAATTCGTGTTTACCACCTGCAGCAGCGATAACCACAGCAGGAGTTGGATTAAAGTTTTTGTAAAGCAGATAGGCATTAACACCTGTTTGCATTTCGGCTTTAAGTCCATTGGTGCGACCATATCCAAAGGACAGACCAACAGTTCCTCGTGCCTGACCAGGTTGAATGATCACGGGTGCTTTAACGGTTACTCCGTCCACTGTAACATTGGCATAGGTGCCATTGAGGCCTCCAGTCGCATCGTGGCTACTCTGATTGAAAAAGTTACTAGGATCTAAATATAAACCCAATTCTTTTGCATCATGTTCAGAAACAGTCAAGTAGTTGTCCCATGTGGTTCGTGTCAATGGATCTGGGAATTCTTGAAGCCAAGGGTTGTTGGCCTGTTGACCATCTCCCATTCCAATTTTTGGATACAAAGTAAGCTCGTAGTCAAAAGATTTTTCGGCGGATAAGCTTGAAATCGCTTTGGATAAGTTAAAGTCTTTTAATTGGGTTTTAGAAGCTGTCTCTAGTGTCGCTAAGGGTGCACCTTTATAAACTCCATCGTGAAGGGCTTGATTCCAAGTCTCGCCTGACAATATGTTTGATTCCCAAAAAGATTTGAGATAATCGTGGTAATTTGTTGCAGTACCATTCAATACCAATAAGGCCTCTTGAAATTGCTGGGTGTCAAAAAGCGGGCGAATGGTAGGTTGCATCAATCCGTAAAATCCGGACTTGGCTTCCAAGTCTCCCCAAGACTCTAGGTAATGTGGGGCTGCGCCAACGTATTGTGTTTTGGAGGCTGTTTCATCATTTTTCATTGAAAAGCACACTGATAAAACTGTTTTCTTTAGTCCTTCTACAAATGCTGAAGCATTGGGAAGTGTATAAACCGGGTTGACACCTGACATAATCACAGCCCCGACATTGCCAGAGTTCATGTCTTTTAGGAGCTTTGAAACAGCCTTGTCATCCCCCTGGCGTGTCAGCACAAGGGTGTCTGGGTCAAAAGCATCACTCTTAATTAACGCATTGATTTCTAAGATCAAGCCTTGAGCATTTAAATCTTGGATCCCTGTTAATACAACGGCGTTGGCGCCGGCTTTGGAAACTTCCTTGGCGGCGGCATCTACTGCAGCTTCAATGGCAGCAGGCAAGGTCACATTGATAGAAGTGCCGCTTAATTTACCATAGAGCCTAGCCAAGGCTAATTTTTGTTGCGAAGGTTTAAGCGGGATGCGCAGGTCTGCATTGGCACCAGAAAGAGACATATTGGACTCAAACTGAATGTGACGCGACATGGTTCCATTTTTTGGAACACGGGCTTTTGCATAGGCTGAGTCAAAGCCACCTCCTTGCCAATCTCCCAGAAAATCAGCCCCAAAAGAGACAATGGTTTTTGCTTTGGAAAAATCGTAATTTGCAAGCCCTCTTCTTCCATACTTTACTTGATAAGCGTCTGCTGCGACAGATTCAGAGATCGCGTCATAGACGATATGCTCAACATTTTTATATTTCTTTTTAAAGTCCGAAATTAGTTTCGAGGTAGTCGGGCTTGCAAAGGTTTGGGTTAGCAAAACAATGGCTTTGTTTTGATCTTGAACCGCTTCTAGTTTTTGGCCCATCTCCTTGTAAAACGCATCCCAAGAGATACGCCCCCCGTCTTTAAGCGGGCCTGAAAGGCGTTGATTGTCATAAAGATCTAGAACAGACGCTTGAACTCTAGCGTTGGTAGTTCCGTTTTCCCCTGCCAAAGAGTTACACTCAATTTTAATAGGACGGCCTTCTCTAGTTTTGATCAAAAGACTGGCAAAATCATATCCGTTTGCAATGGCTGTTGCATAATAATTGGCAACGCCAGGAATAATTTGTTCGGGTTGAACTACATAGGGTATAGATTTTATGACCGGACCTTCACAGGCTGCCAAAGAGGCCGCAGCAGTACTGAAACCGACATATTTTAAAAAATCACGGCGTGTGGTAGATGAGGATTCTAAAGTGTCTTTATCACCTAAAAACTCATCTACGGGAATCTCTTGGACAAATTCCTTGTGCTTCAAAGATGTAACAGCAGCCTCTTGACCCGGGCTAAGCTCCTCCACATGTTTCCAGTATTTTTTATTTGATGACATAGGTATCTGTTACTTTGTAATCATTTAATAATGGCATTTCCCACATTCTAAACCACCCATTTGAGCCGCCGTTAATTTATCAACACCATATTTTTTTGAGAGTGCTTCGTGAATCTTTTCATAATAGCCGTTGTCTTCAACTTTCACATTTGTTTCTCTGTGACAATTGATACACCAACCCATAGTCAGTGGTGAGTGCTGGTACATAATTTCCATTTCTTCCACTGGTCCGTGACAAGTTTGACATTCAACCCCCGCAACAGTCACGTGTTGTGAATGGTTAAAATATGCAAAATCAGGTAAATTGTGAATCCGAATCCATTTGACAGCATTGGTCTTACCAGTGTATTGTTGCTCGGCATCATCCCAGCCAACAGCCTTATAAAGTTTTTGAATTTCTGCATCGTAAAATTCCTTGCTGTAATCTTCTGTTGCTGTGGATTCTGCAACCTCATAAATTGACTTGTGACAATTCATACAAACATTTAGAGAAGGAATCCCAGAATGCTTGCTGACCCTAGCGGACGAATGGCAGTACTTACAATCAATACCGTTGTCTCCAGCATGAATTCTGTGCGAGTAGTGAATTGGCTGAATGGGCTCGTAGCCTTGATCTACGCCCACTTGTGAAAGGTATCCGTAGACGAAATAGGCGCTTGAAAGCAAAAAGAAGACTGCCGTAACGAGGATTAAAAATTGATTTTCTACAAAAGCTTTCCACAAAGAAGGTCGTTTGACGGCTTCTTGAATTTCGACTTCGTTGGCAACTGCAAAACGTCGCAATGTTTTATTGACCAAAAACAGCCCTATTGCAAGGAGTCCAAAAAGAGTGGCCAGAGCGACGAGGACAAGTATTTTTGAAAAATCACTTTGATCATTTGAGGGCTGGGTTGTAACAACTGTAGCTACAGCGGCAGGCGGTACGGCTTTGTCTTGCGCTGTATAGGCCAATATGTTGGATATATCTTCGTCGGAAAACTGAGGAAAGGCCGTCATGGCAGCGCCATTGTATTCGCTGTAAATTTTATTAGCATAGGCATCCCCAGACTTGATTAAGGAAGAACTGTTTCGAATCCAAGCATTGAGCCATTTTCGGTCTAAGCCCTCCTCCTCAATTAGTCGTTTTTCAACATAACGAAGCGCTGGCCCAGTCATTTTTTTGTCAAGTTGATGACAAGCAGCACAATTGGCATTAAACAAGGCCTTACCCTTTACGGCATCACCGTCTTGAGCATTTAATGAAGTGAGTGTTTGTAAAGATAAAAGTACTCCGAAAAATAATAAACCTAAATTTTGGATAATCTTTTGTCTCATATCGATTATTGGGACTTTTTTAAATAGAGATTTAAATCAGTTAAAATGTCTTAAAAATGATTGCACAAAAATACGACATATTGACGATTATAGAAATGATAAATATTGCTAAATTTTTAATTTATAAACATTCTAAATAAGGAAATCCTTGGGTCTAAAAAACTCTGTAATGAAAAATTATTTTTTTTTAAAATTATATAGTATTGATACGCTTTGTTTGCATCGAAATTTAGCACTAAATTTTTAATTGTCTTAAAAATTAATAGGACACACAAAAATATTTATTACTTTGCTGAATTATAAAATTTCTGAGTATGCCTTCGAATTTATGGAAAACAACCGCCTTAATGCTATCTTTTTCAGCATTTGTGATGGCCCAAGATGGAAAAGTAAGTGTCAATGTGGATAAAAACGTATCACGACTTATGGCCATAAAAAAGGAAATTCACAAAGCTCAAAGCAGTATTAAAATTCAAATCTTCAGCGGCAGCCGAAGAAATGCAGAAGCCAAATTGATGCAATTTAATTTAGACTTTCCAGAAATTTCAACTGTAATGGTTTATGAAACTCCAAACTATAAAATATGGTCTGGAGATTTTAGAACACAGTTGGAGGCAGATAGGGCATTGATCAAAATTCGGAAAATTTACAAAGAAGCCTTTTCTTTTAGGCCAAAGCAGCCACAGCCTTGAGAGACTTTCTACAATTTCTTTTTGACAGCCACTTCTTGGAATGCCTCCAAAACATCTCCTATTTGGATGTCGTTGTAGTTTTTGACCTGCATTCCACAATCGTATCCCTTAGAAACCTCCTTGGCATCGTCCTTGAATCGCTTTAATGAGGCCAATTCTCCTGCATATGTTACAACACCTTCTCTAATAACACGAATTTTTGAACTTCTGTAAATTTTACCATTGGTAACCATACAACCTGCAATGGTTCCGATTTTTGAAATTTTGAAAGTTTCTCTAATTTCAGCAGAGCCTGTGATTTCTTCTTTAAATTCTGGAGACAACATACCTTCCATGGCATCTTTTAAATCATTGATCGCATCATAAATTATGGAATACATTCGAATGTCTATTTCTTCTTTCTCAGCTATTTGACGGGCGTTCCCCATGGGACGCACGTTAAAACCAATGATAATGGCATCTGATGCAGAGGCCAAAAGCACATCGCTTTCAGTAATAGCCCCAACAGCCTTATGAATGATATTGACTTGTATTTCGTCTGTTGAAAGTTTTTGAAAAGAATCCGTTAATGCTTCTACGGAGCCGTCTACATCCCCTTTGAGAATGATGTTCAATTCTTTAAATTCTCCTAAAGCAATGCGTCTGCCAATTTCATCTAGTGTGATATGGCGTTGGGTTCTTACCGATTGTTCTCGCTGCAATTGGGTGCGCTTGGCCGCAATTTGTTTGGCCTCTCGCTCGTCCTTAAAGACATTAAATTTATCCCCCGCTTGTGGTGCGCCATCCAATCCTAAAATTGAAATGGGTGTTGATGGGCCAGCTTCCTTGGTCTCTTGTCCCCTCTCGTCTTGCATGGCCTTAACTTTACCACTGTTTTTACCTGCCAAAACATAGTCGCCAACTCTTAGCGTCCCAGCTTGTACAAGCACTGTTGATACATAGCCGCGGCCCTTGTCCAAAAACGCTTCTACAATTGTGCCAACAGCCGCTTTGGCTGGATTGGCCTTGAGTTCTAACAACTCCGCTTCCAACAATACTTTTTCTAAGAGTTCAGGGATACCATCCCCATTTTTTGCAGAGATATCATGGGATTGTATTTTTCCTCCCCAGTCCTCAACCATAAGATTCATGTTGGCTAAGCTCTCCTTGATTTTATCAGGATTTGCAGTAGGAAGATCCACCTTGTTGATAGCAAAAACGATTGGAACTCCCGCAGCTTGAGCGTGAGAAATAGCCTCCTTTGTTTGAGGCTTTATGTCATCGTCGGCCGCGATTACAATGATGGCTATATCAGTAACTTGTGCCCCTCTAGCTCGCATAGCGGTAAAAGCCTCGTGTCCAGGCGTGTCTAAAAATGTTATTTTTTGTCCACTTGGCAGTGAGACACCATAGGCTCCTATGTGCTGTGTAATGCCTCCAGATTCTCCGGCTATAACATTTTCCTCTCTGATATAATCTAATAGAGAGGTTTTACCGTGATCTACATGTCCCATGACTGTAACAATGGGAGCGCGTTCTGATAAATCTTCCGCATTGTCTAAAACTTCTTCAATAGATTCATCAATGTCAGCCGTCACAAAATCGACAGTATAACCAAATTCTTCCGCAACAATTGTAAGGGTCTCGGCATCTAACCTTTGATTCATAGTGACCATCATCCCCAATGACATACAAGCCGAGATTATTTCCGTGACTGAGACACCCATCATACTAGCAACTTCATTAGCTGTTACAAACTCCGTAACTTTTAAAGTTTTACTTTCAATGGCTTGCTGTTCAATTTCCTTCTCCGTTTGTTGGCGGTGTTGATCTCTCTTATCCCTTCTATACTTAGCGCCTTTTCCTTTCGAAGATTTCCCTTGTAATTTCTCCAAAGTCTCGCGCACTTGTTTTTGAACCTCTTCAGCGGTAGGCTCCAACTTTGTAGTTTGACTTCTTGATTGGTTTCTGGCTTTATTTGGACGAGATTTCGGGCTGTTGTTACCGTTTACTTTACTGATTCGACGGCGTTTTCTTTTGGCGGTGTTCTTAGCAGAATCTGCTGACTCTGATAGAGCCGCTTTCATGGATTTGTTAAATTTAGACAGATCGATGGTTTCACCAGTTGATTTGGGTCCTGACAACTTAGCGTAATTGGTTTCTACTTTCCCTGTATTAGCGGTTGTGGATGTTTCAGATGCTGCGTTCTGAGCTTCGCTTTTGTCCACAGTCGTTTGGGTTTTTTTGGAAATCACTTTTGCGGCTTGTTCTTTATCCTCTTTGCTCTTTGGGGCTGACAGTGGCTTAGATTCTTTTACTATAGATTCATTCTCGATGTTTAATTCTATTTTTCCAACTGTCTTTGGACCTTCAACAGATGTTTTTGCCTTAATAATTTTTTTGGCTTCAGCTTCTTTTTTTAGTTTCTCTTCAAGCTCTTGCTCCCGTTTGATACGAAGTGCTTCCTTTTCCTTTAGCTTGGCAGCGCCAAGCTCCTTAGAAGCGACTTTTTTTGTAGCATCGGTTTGAAATTCACCAGAAAGCAATTCGTAAACTTCCGCTGAAATTTTAGTAGTGGGGCGCTTTTCAATTTCAATCTTTTTGGATTCCAAAAAGTCGACTGCACGGTCAATTGAAATATTCAACTCTCTTAATACTTTACTTAATCTAACGTTATCCGCCATAAATTGCTCTATTTATTTCTAACCACTTTGTTGACAAAGAAATAATTAATTCCTGACCTCAATATAATTATTTTATTATTCTTCAAATTCCTCTTTTAAAATTCGAAGCACGTCTTCAATTGTTTCCTCTTCTAAATCCGTACGCTTAACGAGATCGTTGACGTCTTGTTCTAAAATGCTTTTAGCGGTATCCAAACCAACTTTAGAAAACTCTTGAATAATCCAAGATTCAATTTCATCAGAGAATTCGGACAACTCAACATCTTCTTCTACACCCTCTCTAAAAACGTCAATTTCATAGCCCGTGAGGCGTCCTGCCAAACGAATGTTATGGCCACCTCGACCGATGGCCTTGCTGACTTCTTCAGGCTTTAAAATAACCTCAACTCGTTTGGTTTCTTCGTCTATTTTAACAGACGTTACACGAGCAGGGCTCAAAGATCTTGTGATATAAAGTTGAAGGTTGTTGGTATAATTGATAACGTCAATATTTTCATTACCCAATTCGCGGACGATGCCGTGAATCCGTGAACCTTTCATTCCCACACATGCCCCTACCGGGTCAATTCTATCATCGTATGAATCAACTGCGACTTTGGCTTTCTCCCCAGGAATTCTAACCACATTTTTGATGCTGATAAGACCATCAAAAACCTCGGGGATTTCTTGTTCAAATAACTTTTCTAAAAATGCTGGAGCAGTTCTAGACATGACAATATTTGGCTTGTTGCCTTTTAATTCAACACTTTCAATAATTCCGCGCACGTTGTCCCCCTTTCTAAAAAAATCTGAAGGAATTTGCTTGTCTTTCGGCAAGATCAATTCATTGCCTTCATCGTCTAAAAGTATGACCGCCCTGTGGCGAATGTGATGAACTTCAGCAGTGTAGATTTCCCCCTCTAAGTCCTTAAACTGCTTATAGATATTGGTGTTGTCGTGTTCTTGAATCTTTGCAATTAGATTTTGTCTAAGCGCCTGTATTGAACGCCTTCCCAAATCAAACAACTTGACCTCTTCCGAAACGTCTTCACCAACCTCAAAGTCAGGCTCAATTTTTTGAGCTTCAGAAAGTGAAATTTCTTGATTTTCGTTTTCAACTGCATCATCGGCGACCACAATCCTGTTGCGCCAAATTTCCAAATCACCTTTGTCGGGATTGATAATAATATCAAAATTGTCATCATCTCCAAATTTCTTTTTCAATGCATTTCTAAAAACATCTTCTAAAATGGTCATAAGGGTCACACGATCGATAAGTTTATCGTCTTTAAACTCAGAAAATGATTCAATGAGTGCTAAATTTTCCATACTTCTATTTTTTCTTAAAATACTAGTTTTATTTGTGCCTTTTCAATGTCTTGATAAGAAATCATAGCCGTTTTGTTTACGGTAACTTTTCCTTTCCCAATGGGTTTTGGCTCTCTTGCCTTCCATTCCAAAACAATGTTTAGATCATCAGCAGCCGCGAGGACTGCTTCATATTTTTGTTTTTCAAATGTTGAAACAACAAGGCTGCGACCGATGTGTTTCTTAAACTGCCGCTTTTCTTTCAAAGGGGTCGTAGCACCTGCGGAGGAAACCTCCAAAGAAAAATCCTGTTCTTCTCTGTCCAAATTGTGTTCTATGGCACGGCTCACATACATACAATCCTCAACCAAAACACCAGAGTCCCCGTCAATCACAATCCGAATCTTATTACCATCTAAAATTTCAAAATCAATCAGAAATAAATCTGATCTCTTTTGAAGGCTTTGTTCTAATAATTCCGCAACTGTATCTTTAAACATTGGTAAAAAAAGAGGGGACTTTCTGTCCCCTCACTTATTTATTTTTTCTATCTCCACAGCAAATATAAGGGATTGTATGGAATTAAAACAAGTTTTTTTTGGGGTTTATTTAAATAAATCCTGAAAATTAAAAAGCCTTAACCCAGGTTAAAGCTTTTTTGTTGGCCCACTAGGGCTCGAACCTAGACTCTTCTGGACCAAAACCAGACGTGTTGCCAGTTACACCATGGGCCAATCTCATAATGAGGTTGCAAATTTAGAACAAAACTTTGTTTGCACAAATATTTTACTTAAAATAAATGAGCGCATTATTTGGTTTAAAAAATAAACCTGTTTATGTTTCACTAAATCTAAAACACTTTATTATAAATCCTTCAGATCAACTTCAACTTATCAATGACGCCGTTAATAATACCAGGGCACAACTCAAACCCACTACAGTGAATTTTATTTTTGGGGCATTGTTTTACTTGTCAGTGCATTTATAATAAGGTTTAAGCCGCTAGTCATCGGGAGGCTTTGGTGCTCATTTGCAGTATTTTACTAAGCATAAAACCCGAGTTAAACCCATTGTTGGTAAATGCAATTGCTGCTTTTTCAGGGCTCTTTATCCAGGGTTTATCTCTTTATTAAAAAAATAAATGTTTTAGGCACTAGATAAATTATTGCCCAATCCCATTCGACTGATGGTGATGTCTATTTTGGTAAAGATAGACTCATATGACTTTAATTATCTCAAAAAAATGACCAAAAGCACTGAAGGCAATTTGAGCATTCAGCTAAAAAAGACTTTTCGAAAATAATTATATATCCATTACAAAAAAGTTTTGAAAAAATTACCCCAAAACCAGCTGTCGTATCACCAAAACTGGGGTCAGAGCCTTTGCTTC
>JAYYCW010000054.1:0-3160 GCA_036161535.1 Bacteroidota bacterium
AATCCTATATAAAAAAGCAAAGAGGATGGTGCAAAGACTTTTTTGTCCCAATAGGCCTCGGAATGTTGGCGATATTTGTTATCTAAAAGGGTCTCAGTATGGTGGTAATCTGCGCCGCTGAGAACGATGTCTGATTTTATCATATCTCCTTTTGATACCACTCCTTTTACAACAGCGTTTTCAACCACTATTTTATCAATGGCATGTTTAGTGTATATTTTAACTCCAAGCTCTGTGGCCAAAGATTCCATCCCTTTGATGATTTCATACATACCCCCTCTGGGGTGCCAGGTTCCTAACCCAAAATCCGCAAAATTCATAAAATTAAAAAATGAGGGGGTTTTACTTGGTTTGGCCCCCAAAAATAGGGAAGGGAACTCTAGTACTGATATTAGTTTTGGATTCTTAAAGTTCTTTCTGACTTCTTGACTGATCGTTTTGAAAAATTGATCAATTCTTAAAATGGTGTCTTTGCTAAACAGCTCTGTGGGTGTTATTCCTGGGGCATTGTATAGAATTTTGTTAACGGCTATTCCATAGTTCTCTTGTGCTTTTCTAATAAATATTTTAAGTTTCTTTCCACTTCCTTTTTCAATGCGTTCAAATTCGGTACAGATTTTTTCCATGGAATCACCGATCGTGATGATTTCATCTTCAAAGAATATTTTATAAGCTGGGTCGAGCTTGTCAATTTTATAGTAATTTGAAGTTTTTTTTCCAAAGTCTTTGAAGAAGCGCTCAAAAACATCTGGCATCCAGTACCAAGAGGGACCAATATCAAAAGTAAACCCCTGTTTTTTTAATTGTCTGGCTCGACCACCGACGCTTCTGTTTTTTTCAAAAACGGATACTTTACAACCAGCTTTCGCTAAATAACAAGAAGCGGCGAGTGATGAAAATCCTGATCCAATGATGATTATAGACTTTTCCATATTCGCACTAAATTAGTGAAAAGCACCCTCAGAAAAGTCTCATAAAGAGATTTTTTACAAATCTTTAACTAAATCTTTAAACCATTGTTATTTGAAAAAACTTTCGATGAGTTATTTTTTAAATTTTCAAGGTTATATTACAGAATGTTAGCATCCCAGCGTTTAGGTTTTATTAGATTGCATTGTTTTCAAATCTGCGAATGGTGTGGGCTTTGATAACATAAAATATTTTCTAAGTCTTTTATGCTAAAGACTGCCTCAAAAGTGTTAGTTTTTAAATAAATTTGGGACTACAATTTTGAAGAAGAAAAATTGAAAAAAAAACAAAAAGGTTGTGCGCACGAGAAGGCTCGAACTTCCACGGGAATAACTCCCACTAGCCCCTCAAGCTAGCGCGTCTACCAATTCCGCCACGTGCGCAGTTGATTAGATTAAAAAAAGTTAAGACAATGCTTAACTCTTAGTGACTTGGCTGGGGCTCGAACCCAGGACCCTCTCCTTAAAAGGGAGATGCTCTACCAACTGAGCTACCAAGTCTTGATGGTATGCATAATGCGGGGGCAAAGATAAAGTGTTTAATTAATATTTCAATCTTTTTTTTTCAATATTTTTTTGTTTTTTTTGTAACATATTTTAATCGCTTAATAATTCTAAAAATCAATTGTGGTAATTATTTTATTAGGATATATGGGCTCTGGAAAATCTGTGGTTGGAAAAGCCTTGGCCGATAGACTTCAGAACAATTTTATCGATTTAGACCATTATATTGAAGTTCAACAAAACACATCAATTTCGGCTTTATTTAAAGACAGCGGTCCCATTCAATTTCGTAAAATTGAGGCCAAAGCCGTTCGAGAAATATGCAGCAACCACAACGATACCGTATTGGCCGCTGGAGGTGGCACTCCATGTTACGGAGATACCATGCCATTTTTGATGGGGCACCCAAATATAGTTACGATTTACTTAAAGGCATCTGTAGAGACTTTAAACGAGCGCTTGATTAAGGAAAAATCTCAGCGGCCATTAATTGCTGATATTGCAGACGAAAAGCTTTTAGAGTATATTGCAAAACATTTATTTGAGCGTACAAAGTTTTACAGACAATCACAACTTACTATTAACACTGACAGCATGAATTTAAATCAAATTGTCGATGCAATTAAAATTGAATTAAACTAAGACAACTTTTGCCGAATTCCCTTTAAATATCACATGTACGTGCTCATTGATTGAGGTTGAAAGTGAAATCCCTTTGAAATCTGCTTTGACAGGGTATTTTTTGTGATTTCTATTGACCAGTACTGCTGTTTTGAATTGCTTTAAAGGAGTTTCAAGAAAGTGTTTTACTGCGTAAATAAGTGTTGTACCCGAATGTAAAACATCGTCAACCAAAACCAAGGATTTATGGCTGTATTGATCCTTGGTAATCGATGTTTCAATAGATTCTGTGGGTCTATTTTTATTGATTTTGACTTTGCACAGAATACTTTTGATATCGGAAATTTCGTCAAGTTTCAATTTGATTTTTTGAGCCAAAATATAACCGTTGCTCTCAATTCCGGCAAGAATGATTTCTTTTTGGGCCATATTGGATTCGTAAATTTGGTAGGCAATTCTGCGAATTTTATGATCAATTTCTTGATTTTTCAGAATGCAATTTTGTTTCAGTGTCATAACATTTCTTTTTTCAAATATAAAAAGAGATTAAGGAGTTTTATTTAATTATCATCAAAATCTAAGTAACCTTCAATATCTCTTCTGTCTTTTTTGGTGGGCCGTCCTTCTCCTTTTTTTCTGTAATAATCTGCTGAATATTTTAAAAGTTCTTTGCTCTCAAACTCAGATTTTGGTGTGGTGTCAATCCTGTACATATCAATTAACCTAGCTCCTAATCTATTTTTTGGAAGTTCCAAAATGGTCAATTGATAATTGATTTGTTGAATTCTCACAGTAAGTTTTTCGGTCGCATAAACTTCACGACTTGGCTTGGCAACTTGACCATTTACTTTAACATGGCCTTTTTTACATGCGCTGGTAGCTTGTGCTCGAGTCTTAAAATAGCGGACGCACCACAAAAACTTGTCAATTCTCATTTTTTTTTAAAACAATGTGTTCTTTTCAGCAAAAATACTATAAAATTGTATCTTGTAACTCCAAATACAATATTATGGAATTCAAGCATTACTTTTTTATCATTTTAGCTTTTTCATTGGTTGTTTTCACTT
>JAYYCW010000055.1:0-6841 GCA_036161535.1 Bacteroidota bacterium
GGTGTTGGTACTGCCATTCAGGCTTATGAATCTAGCGGGGAATTGTACAAAGTGATTTCTCTTTATAACAACTCGAGTTTTTTTAAAACACTGCTTGAAAACAGTATGATGTCTTTAAGTAAATCCTTCTTCCCGCTGACAAAATATATGGCTGAAGACGAAGAGTTTGGCGAATTTTGGACCCTTATCTACAAAGAATACAAATTGACGCTTGCACTGCTTTTAAAAATAACGGGTTACAAGACACTGATGGAAAATGAACCCAGTGGAAAAGCCTCCATTGATGTTCGTGAGTCTATTGTGTTGCCACTTTTGACCATCCAACAATACGCCCTAAGAAAATTACAAGCATTACATAAACAAAAAACAAACGGTCGTGAGCAGATCGAAGTTTTTGAAAAGATTGTAACGCGTACACTCTATGGTATTATCAATGCCAGTCGAAACTCTGCATAGATTTTAGGACAAAAAAAACTTGACAGCCAGGGCCTCTCTCAAGCTTTTTCTAATCACCAACAAAATTAAATTATAATATTAAAATCTTTTTCCTAATTTGATTGTTAATTATTTTTGATTGATCAAGTCGAAAATATGGAAAACAAAGTAAACCCCTAAAAAAAGGGGGGCATATCTAGTTTTTATTACTTAAACAAAAATGACTCAATGTATTTATGGGTTAAAAAAAATAATCAATAATTATGAATTTTATAATGAACTTTCTGATTGTTTTGTAAAAAGTTAAGCTGTTCATGAGCTGCAAAATAAAATTGTTAATTCAATAAAAATCAAGTCCCTAAAATAAGTTTTAATAATTTTTTTTGTCTAATATTAAATATCTCACAATAATGACTCCAGTCTCATAAGTAATAGTGTATTTGTTGTTATATTGGGGTGCTATACCAAGATTTTAATCAAACAAAAATTTATGTTGAAAAAACAAGGCATGTATTTACCAGAATTTGAGCACGACAATTGTGGTGCCGGTTTTATTTGCAGCCTTGAAGGAAAAAAATCCAATGACATCATAGACAAGGCTCTTCAAATTTTAGAATGTTTAGAACACAGAGGTGCAGTCAGTGCGGATGGTAAAACTGGCGATGGCGCTGGTATATTGACTGACATACCACACGAGCTTTTCTCCAAAGCTTGCTCATTTGAGATTCCTGAATTTGGAGATTATGCTGTTGGAAATGTTTTTTTACCTCGAAAAGCCAATCAGCGTTCTTTCTGTGAATCTGTTTTTGAACGCCACCTTAATGACCAAGGTTTGAAGTTGTTGGGTTGGAGAACCCTCCCTGTAGACCCCTCTGTATTGGGCACTATAGCAAAAAAAACAGAGCCCTTCGTCAAACAAATTTTTGTTTCTAAATCAACTAAAGATCAAGAAGACTTCGAATTTAATTTAAAATTATACATTGCTCGAAAGAAAACAGAACACGAAATTTACAATTCGAAAGTTTCAGAATCAAATTTCTTTTACCTCCCGAGTTTGTCCACAAAAATAATTATATACAAAGGCCTGTTAATTCCTGAAGACATTAAGCTTTATTACAAAGATTTGACCAATCCCCTTTTTGTCACGCGACTGGCACTTGTTCACCAGCGCTTTTCAACCAATACATTTCCAACCTGGGATTTGGCCCAGCCTTTTAGATATATGTGCCACAACGGTGAAATCAATACATTACGAGGTAATGTATCTAGGATGATGTCTCGTGAAGCCTTGTTCGAAAGCGGCTGGTTTGGGGCAGATATCAAATCTATTATTCCAGTTGTGCTTCCCAATAAATCAGATTCAGCGTCTATGGATATGGTAGTCGAATTGCTTTTAATGACAGGCCGTTCACTCCCCGAGGTAATGATGATGTTGATCCCTGAAGCATGGGAAAAAAATGATGAAATGTCGGCTACCAAAAGAGCATTCTATGAGTACAACTCTTGCCTTATGGAACCATGGGATGGGCCTGCCTCAGTTCCATTTACGGACGGAAACTACATTGGTGCAGTTCTGGATCGCAATGGTTTGAGACCCTCACGCTATTCTGTGACCAAAGATGGATATGTCATTATGTCTTCTGAAATAGGAGTCATAGAAATTGCACCTAATAACGTAGAATATCACGGTCGTTTAGAGCCTGGAAAGATGTTTTTGGTCAATATGAATGAGGGGCGCATCATTAACGATGAAGAAATAAAAGAAGCCATCGCAAAAAAGCATCCTTATCAAAAGTGGTTGAAAAAAAATTTGGTTTATCTGAAAGAAATACCATACAACGATTGCCCTGTCTTCCTCAACCAAGAAACCCTAGAAAGACGCAAGGTCTTGTATGGCTACACTCAAGAAGACATCAAAACCATAATCCTTCCTATGGCCAATCAAGCCAAAGAGCCCATAGGATCTATGGGAAGTGATACGCCTCTGGCTTTGCTCTCTGAACGCCCTCAGCTTATTTACAATTACTTTAAACAGTTATTTGCCCAGGTTACCAATCCCCCATTAGATGGGATACGCGAGGAATTAATCACTGATATAAGTCTTACTTTGGGTAGTGATTTTAATATTTTTGACATAGATTCTTCTCACTGTAAAAAATTAAAAATTCAAAATCCAGTTATCTCAAAACAAGATTTGGATAAAATAAAAAGTTTCGATCACCCCAACTTTAAGATCAGTTCCATTCCGATGCTCTATAATATTGAAAAGGGACACAACGGACTTGAAGACGCACTGCAAGATCTTCTTGATACAGCTACAAACAAAGTAGATGAAGGTACCAATATCCTAATCATTTCAGATAGGAATGTCAGTAAAGACTTGGCGCCAATCCCAGCGTTATTGGCTTGCTCCTTTATAAACAGCGGTTTGCAAAAATTAGGAAAACGTTCCAAAATAAGTATCATTATTGAGTCTGCTGAACCCCGCGAAGTTCACCATTTTGCTCTTTTGTTTGGCTATGGCGCAAGTGCGATCAATCCTTATATGGTCAATGAAATCATCGAAAATGAAGTCATTACAATAGATCCCGATGCCGATACTGAAGCTGCAATCCGCAATTACAACAAAGCGGTTGGTAAGGGGATTTTAAAGGTCATGAACAAGATTGGGATATCCACTCTAAATTCATACAGAGGATCTCAGCTGTTTGAATGCATTGGAATCAATACACAAGTGGTGGACACTTACTTCCCAAAAACAGTGACAAGAATTCAAGGGGTTGATTTGCATCAACTTGAAAAAGAAATTTCCAAACGTTACAAACGTGCTTATGTTAAAAAAACAATCGATGCAAATTTGGAATTAGAAATGGGAGGACAGTACCGCTGGAGACGCAATGGAGAGCATCACCTTTTTAACCCCTTGTCTATTGCCAAATTACAAGACTCTGTTCGAACCAATAAACCACACAAATACAAAGAATACTCCGAAATAATTAACAACCAGTCCAAACAGCTGATGACCATTCGTGGTCTGTTTGAATTTACAAACTATGATCCTATTTCTATTGATGAGGTTGAGCCTTGGACCAATATCGTAAAACGTTTTAAAACCGGTGCCATGTCTTATGGTTCTATAAGTAAAGAAGCCCATGAAAATCTGGCTATCGCCATGAACCGCATTGGTGGAAGAAGCAATTCTGGTGAAGGGGGAGAAGATCAAGAGCGCTTTTACAAAGACGCTAATGGGGATTGGAAAAACAGTGCCATCAAACAAGTTGCCTCAGGGCGTTTTGGAGTTACTTCAAATTATCTCACCAACGCTGAGGAAATTCAAATTAAAATGGCACAAGGCGCAAAACCAGGTGAAGGAGGACAATTACCAGGACCTAAAGTCAACCCAGACATTGCCAAAACTAGAAACTCAACTCCTTATGTAGGTCTTATTTCTCCACCACCACATCACGATATATATTCGATTGAAGATTTATCACAATTAATTTACGATTTAAAATCTGCGAATCGCGAGGCGAGAATTAATGTCAAATTAGTCTCTGAGGTCGGGGTCGGTACTGTAGCTGCCGGAGTGGCCAAAGCCAAAGCAGATGTGGTCCTTATCTCTGGATTTGATGGGGGTACAGGGGCCTCACCATTGACTTCATTAAAGCATGCTGGTTTACCATGGGAGCTGGGGCTTGCAGAGGTTCAGCAAACTTTGGTAATGAATGACTTGAGAAGTAGAATTGTTGTCGAATGCGACGGTCAGCTAAAAACGGGTCGCGATGTTGCCGTGGCTTGTTTATTGGGCGCGGAGGAATTTGGTTTTGCGACTGCACCGCTCGTAGCATCTGGCTGTATCATGATGCGAGCTTGTCACCTTAATACATGTCCCGTAGGGATTGCAACTCAAAATCCTGAACTTCGTAAAAAGTTCAAGGGCAAACCAGAACACGTCGTCAACTTTATGTATTTTGTGGCTCAAGAATTGAGAGAAATCATGGCAAAACTGGGCTTTAGAACAGTTGATGAAATGGTTGGTAAAGTTGAAAAGTTAGATCGAAATAATGCCATCCAGCACTTCAAATCAAGAGGTATTGACCTAACTCCAATTCTTCACAAAGTTGAGGTGAGTGATGATGTACCCCTTTTAAATACATCCACTCAAGACCATCAACTTGAGAAAGCATTGGATTTTGAAATCATTAATATGGCGCATCCTGCAATCTTTAGAAAAGAGCCTACTGTTTTAGATTTAACAATTAATAATGAAAATAGAGCTGTTGGCGCTATTTTGAGTAATGAAATTTCTAAAATCTATGGCGCTCAAGGACTTCCTGAAAATACATTGAAAATTAATTTTACTGGCTCAGCAGGTCAAAGTTTCGGTGCATTTGCAACCAAAGGATTAACCCTAAACGTTATTGGAAATACCAATGATTATCTTGGAAAAGGACTTTCAGGTGCCAGGCTGACAATTCGCGTACCCGATGAATCTACAATAGTCCCTGAAGAAAACATTATCATTGGCAATGTTGCTTTGTACGGTGCTACATCTGGTGAAGCCTACATCAACGGAAAAGCCGGTGAGCGTTTTTGTGTTAGAAATTCTGGTGCCAAGGCCGTTGTCGAAGGTATTGGAGATCACGGTTGTGAATATATGACAGGTGGAGTCGCCGTTATTTTGGGTGAAGTTGGACGAAATTTTGGTGCTGGTATGAGTGGTGGAATTGCTTACGCCTACGACCCCTATAAAACATTTAAAAAGCGCTGTAATAAGGAGGGCTTAAATTTAGATCCACTTTTTCTAAATTCCGAAGTTGAGGAATTGAAGCAATTGATAGAAAATCACTACAATGCTACTTTAAGTCCCTTGGCACAACGCATACTAGAACAGTGGGAAACTGCACAAAAACAGTTTGTTAGGGTCTTTCCTGAGGAATATAAGCAAGCACTGATTAGATTAGAAAAAGAAAATTTAGTAAAAAAATAACGCTATGGGAAAGGTGAGTGGTTTTATGGAATATAAACGCGTCGTTGAATCCTATGATACTGTTGAAAATCGCCTTAAAAACTATAAGGAGTTTACCATCCCACTTGACGAAAATACTATTAAGAATCAGGGAGCCCGCTGTATGGACTGTGGTATTCCATTTTGTCACAGTGGCTGTCCTTTGGGGAATTTAATTCCAGATTTCAATGACAATGTTTATTTGGGGAACTGGGAAAAAGCTGCTAAGATACTACACTCAACCAATAATTTTCCAGAGTTTACGGGACGTCTTTGTCCTGCACCTTGCGAACAAGCTTGTGTGTTGGGGATCAATGCCGACCCTGTTTCCATTGAAAATATTGAAAAAAATATTGTAGAAATTGCTTTTGATAAGGGGTGGATAAAAGCCTGTAAGCCAGAGAATAGAACTGGTAAGACTATTGCTGTTGTGGGCTCTGGACCCTCTGGTTTAGCCGCTGCACAACAACTCAATAGAGCAGGGCATTTGGTAACAGTTTTTGAAAGAGACTCAAAAATTGGGGGTCTTTTAAGATATGGGATTCCAGACTTTAAACTAGAAAAACAAGTAATTGACCGCCGAGTTGAGATTTTAGAGCAAGAAGGGATTGTATTCAAAACCAATACCAATGTTGGTGAAGATGTTTCTGTTGAAACTTTGAGGTCTGATTTTGATGTTATTTTGCTATGTGGAGGCGCCACTGCCAAGCGCAGCCTTCCCATCAAAGGTGCTGATTTAAAAGGAGTGGTTCAAGCCATGGACTTTTTAAAGCTCAACAACGAATATGTGGACGGATTAAAGAATTTTAAAGACGTTATTTCTGCAAAAGACAAAAATGTGGTTGTTATTGGAGGAGGAGATACAGGCTCGGATTGTATTGGGACTTCCAATCGCCATGGTGCTATTTCTGTCACCAATTTCGAAATACTTAGCAAACCAACAAAGGGAAGACCTGCCAATCAACCATGGCCTTTTTGGCCTATGAAAATCAAGACTAGTTCTTCACATCAGGAAGGTGTTGAACGTTTTTGGAGCATTTCAACCAAAGAATTTATAGGGGATGAAAATGGAAATTTAACGGGTATTTTAACATGTGAGGTGGAATGGATTTTCAAAGAAGGCGAGCGACCTCAACTCAAGCTGATTCCCAACACGGATAAAATTTGGCCATGTGATCTTGCACTGCTAGCCCTTGGCTTTACGGGACCTGGCAGCGCACTCATAGATCAACTTGGTTTGGATACCGATTTTCGAACCAATATAAAGGCAACAACCAAAGATTACAAGACCAATGTGCCTGGAGTTTTTGCTGCCGGAGACATCCGCAGAGGTCAATCTTTAATCGTATGGGCAATTTCAGAGGGTAGACAAGCCGCTCATCACATCGATTCTTTTCT
>JAYYCW010000056.1:0-33882 GCA_036161535.1 Bacteroidota bacterium
TCCATTCATGTTGATGAGTACTCTTTAGAGGTTCGAGATACTAAGCTCGGAAACGAGGAACTTACAAATGACATTCCAAATGTTTCAGAGGAAGCTACAAGCGACTTGGACGAAAATGGGATGATTCGCATCGGTGCAGAAATTAAGCCCGGAGATATTCTCATCGGTAAAATAACCCCTAAAGGTGAGAGTGATCCAACTCCTGAAGAGAAACTTTTAAGAGCCATATTCGGTGATAAGGCAGGTGATGTAAAAGATGCTTCTTTGAAAGCTTCTCCGTCATTACACGGCGTTGTAATCGATAAGAAACTTTTTTCAAGAGCTGTCAAAGACAAACGCAAACGCGCCCAAGACAAAGAAGATATCGCAGCCTTGGAAGATGCTTTCGATATCAAATTTGACGATTTAAAATCTGTTTTGGTACAAAAACTCTTTTCGATTGTTGGTGGAAAAACTGCCCAAGGTATCTTTAATGATTTGGGCGAAGAAGTGTTTCCCAAAGGAAAAAAATATACCCTTAAAATGCTTAATGCGGTGGACGATTATGCCCACCTTGTTGGCGGAAAGTGGACAACGGATGCCAAGCTTAACAAATTGGTCAAAGAGTTGATTCACAATTACAAGATCAAAGAAAATGACCTTCAAGGCTCTTTGAGGCGTGAGAAATTTACCATCTCTGTTGGTGACGAGTTACCAGCAGGAATTATCAAACTTGCCAAGGTTTATATTGCTAAAAAGCGAAAATTAAAGGTTGGTGATAAAATGGCTGGGCGTCACGGTAACAAAGGCATTGTAGCAAGGATTGTCAGACAAGAAGATATGCCTTTCCTCGAAGATGGAACCCCTGTTGATATTGTTCTCAACCCATTGGGTGTACCGTCTCGAATGAATATTGGACAGATCTATGAAACTGTACTTGGATGGGCTGGAAAAGATTTGGGACGCACTTTTGCAACTCCAATCTTTGATGGCGCTACCTTGGACCAAATTAATAAATTCACAGATGAAGCTGGTATTCCAAGATTTGGTCACACTTATCTTTATGATGGTGGAACTGGGGATCGATTCGATCAACCAGCTACAGTTGGTGTCATCTATATGTTAAAATTAGGACATATGGTTGATGACAAAATGCACGCGCGTTCTATTGGACCGTATTCTTTAATTACTCAGCAACCTTTGGGTGGTAAAGCTCAGTTTGGGGGTCAGCGTTTTGGAGAAATGGAAGTTTGGGCTTTGGAGGCTTATGGCGCCTCAAGTACACTTAGAGAAATCTTGACGGTTAAATCCGATGACGTTATTGGAAGGGCTAAGACTTACGAAGCAATCGTAAAAGGAGAACCCATGCCAGAACCGGGATTACCAGAATCTTTCAACGTACTTATGCACGAATTGAAGGGCTTAGGATTAGACATTAGATTAGAAGAATAATTTTAGTATCATATACCATATAAAATGGCAAGAAATCAAGATAATACAACGCAAAAAAAGTTCAATAAAATCTCTATAGGATTGGCTTCGCCTGAGTCTATTTTAGCCGATTCTAGAGGGGAAGTATTGAAACCAGAAACCATCAATTACAGAACACATAAACCCGAACGAGACGGTCTGTTTTGTGAACGCATCTTTGGCCCAGTAAAAGACTACGAATGTGCTTGTGGAAAGTACAAGCGCATCCGCTACAAAGGGATAATTTGTGATCGCTGTGGCGTTGAGGTAACGGAGAAAAAAGTACGTCGTGAACGCGTGGGTCACATCAATTTGGTGGTACCTGTTGCGCACATATGGTATTTTAGGTCCTTACCCAATAAAATAGGGTATCTACTTGGACTTCCTTCGAAGAAATTAGACATGATCATTTATTATGAGCGTTATGTGGTAATCCAGCCAGGAATTGCTGTCAATGCTGACGGTGAAACTGTCAAGAAAATGGATTTCTTAACTGAAGAAGAATTCCTTAATATTGCTGAAACCCTTCCACAGGAAAACCAATATTTAGACGATTCTGATCCCAATAAATTCATCGCCAAGATGGGGGCAGAGTGTTTGATTGAGTTGCTGTCTCGCATCGACCTAGATGCGCTTTCTTTTGAACTTCGTCACAAGGCCAATACCGAAACTTCCAAACAACGAAAAACCGAAGCTTTAAAGCGCCTACAAGTGGTTGAAGCCCTCAAGGACGGCAATCAGAACCGAGAGAACAGACCGGAATGGATGATTATGAAAGCCATCCCAGTCATTCCACCAGAGCTACGTCCATTGGTACCTCTTGACGGGGGTCGTTTTGCTACTTCCGATTTAAATGATTTATACAGACGTGTGATCATTAGAAACAACAGGTTGAAGCGTTTGGTTGAAATTAAGGCGCCAGAGGTGATTTTGAGAAATGAAAAGCGAATGCTACAAGAATCTGTGGATTCTCTTTTCGACAACACTCGCAAATCTTCAGCAGTCAAAACAGATTCCAATAGACCTTTGAAATCGCTTTCGGATTCCCTCAAAGGAAAACAAGGGCGTTTCCGTCAAAACTTACTTGGAAAGCGTGTTGATTATTCTGCTCGTTCTGTAATTGTTGTTGGACCAGAGCTAAAATTATTTGAATGTGGACTGCCAAAAAATATGGCAGCTGAATTATACAAGCCTTTTATCGTTCGAAAACTAATTGAAAGAGGGATTGTAAAAACAGTAAAATCTGCAAAGAAAATTATTGACAAAAAAGAGCCAGTGGTTTGGGACATTCTGGAAAATGTTCTCAAGGGACATCCAGTACTTTTGAACCGTGCGCCAACGCTTCACCGTTTGGGAATTCAGGCATTTCAACCAAAGTTAATTGAAGGAAAAGCCATCCAATTACACCCCTTGGTATGTACCGCTTTTAATGCGGATTTCGATGGAGACCAGATGGCTGTTCACTTACCATTGGGGCCTGAAGCCATATTAGAATCACAATTATTAATGCTTGCATCTCATAACATCTTGAACCCTGCCAATGGCTCACCTGTGACCGTTCCTTCTCAGGATATGGTACTGGGTCTATATTATATGACCAAGTTGCGCAAGTCAACAAAAGAAGTTAAAATTTTAGGCGAAGGTCTCACTTTTTACTCTTCTGAAGAAGTCATCATTGCTTACAATGAAAAGCGAGTTGACTTAAATGCGCAAATTCGTGTAAGAACAGAAGATTTCAATGCTGATGGTGTATTGGAAACCCAAATAATTGAGACCACTGTTGGACGTGTGCTCTTTAACGAAAAAGTACCTGCCGCCGCTGGTTACATCAATAAGGTTTTGACAAAAAAATCATTGCGTGATATCATTCATAGTATTTTAAAGGCTACATCGGTTCCTGAAACTGCAAGCTTTCTAGATGAAATCAAATCTTTGGGCTATAATTTTGCTTTCAAAGGTGGATTGTCTTTTAGTTTAGGAGACATCATCATCCCACAAGAAAAGCACAGCATGATTGCCGCTGCAAACAAGCATGTGGACGGTATTATGGCCAACTATAATATGGGATTGATTACCAATAACGAACGCTATAATCAAGTCATTGATATCTGGACCTCCACAAATGCGGAGCTTACAGAACTTTCTATGAAGCGCATACGCGAAGATCAACAAGGATTTAATTCTGTTTATATGATGCTTGATTCTGGCGCTCGTGGTTCTAAAGAGCAAATTCGTCAATTAACAGGAATGCGTGGTTTGATGGCCAAGCCTAAAAAATCCAATGCTGGTGGTGGAGAAATTATTGAAAATCCGATTCTTTCTAACTTTAAAGAAGGACTGTCGATTTTGGAATATTTTATTTCCACACACGGGGCTCGTAAAGGATTGGCAGATACTGCCTTAAAAACTGCCGATGCTGGATATTTGACCCGTCGATTGGTAGATGTTTCTCAAGATGTGATTGTCAATTCTCATGATTGTGGCACCTTGCGAGGTATTTCCGTTGAGGCATTAAAGAAAAACGAAGAAGTTGTAGAAACACTTGAAGAACGGATTGTTGGCCGTACCTCACTAAATGATGTTTACGATCCTATTACAGAAGCACTCTTGGCCGCTGCAGGCGATCACATCGATGAGGCCGTTGCAAGAAAAATTGAACTTTCTGCCATTGAGTCAGTTGAGGTGAGATCTCCTTTGACATGTGAGGCCAAAACAGGAATTTGTGCCCTTTGTTACGGTCGTAATCTTGCCACTGGCAAAATGGTTCAAATAGGAGAAGCTGTGGGGGTGGTTGCTGCCCAATCCATCGGTGAGCCAGGAACACAGCTGACCTTGCGTACCTTCCACGTTGGAGGTATTGCCGGTAACATTTCTGAAGAGAACAGCTTTGCTGTCAAATTTGATGGTGTGGCTGAAATCGAGGATTTAAAAACAGTCAAAGGCAAGGATAATGATGGGAATGATGCAAATATTGTTATTTCCAGAACCTCTGAGATAAAATTAGTTGATAAGAAAACAGGTATTGTACTCAGTACCAATAACATTCCTTATGGTTCTACCATTTTTGTTAAAAATGGACAAAAACTTAAAAAAGGAACTGTTGTCTGTCAATGGGACCCTTACAACGGGGTAATCATTTCTGAATTCTCTGGTAACGTGCGTTTTGAAAATATAGAACAGGGTGTTACCTATCAAGTAGAAATTGACGAACAAACTGGATTCCAAGAAAAAGTGATTTCTGAATCTAGAAACAAGAAACTGATTCCAACTCTTCATATCGAAGATGGAAAAGGCGGAGTCATTCGATCTTATAACCTACCAGTTGGCGCTCACTTGATGATTGAGGATAAAGAGAAAATTTCCATAGGTAAGATTTTGGTCAAAATACCAAGAAAATCATCTAAAGCTGGAGATATCACTGGGGGTCTACCTCGTGTTACCGAATTATTCGAAGCGCGAAATCCCTCTAACCCTGCGGTTGTGAGTGAGATTGACGGTGTGGTTTCATTTGGTAAAATTAAACGCGGTAACAGAGAAATTATCATTGAATCAAAAACAGGGGCTATCAAAAAGTACTTGGTAAAACTCTCCAATCAGATTCTGGTGCAAGAGAACGATTTTGTCAAAGCTGGTATGCCGTTGTCTGACGGATCTGTTACTCCAAACGACATCTTGAACATTAAAGGCCCATCGGCTGTACAACAATACTTGGTGAACGAAGTTCAAGAAGTGTATCGTTTGCAAGGGGTGAAAATCAATGATAAACACTTTGAAGTAGTGGTGCGTCAGATGATGCGGAAGGTTCGAATTCAAGACTCTGGGGATACAATTTTCCTAGAAAATCAATTGGTTCACAAATCGGATTTTATTGACGAAAACGATGAAATATTTGGCAAAAAAGTCATAGAAGATGCTGGTGATTCAGCAACACTTAAGGCGGGGCAGATTGTAACGGCCCGTGAACTCAGAGATGAGAACTCCATTTTGAAACGCGAAGATAAAACAGTGGTTTCTGCACGCGATGCGCGCCCAGCTACGGCGACACCAATCTTACAAGGAATCACACGTGCTTCACTGCAGACCAAATCCTTTATCTCAGCCGCTTCCTTCCAGGAAACAACCAAAGTGCTGAATGAAGCTGCGGTCAATGGTAAAGTAGATTCTTTAGAAGGCCTAAAAGAAAATGTGATTGTTGGACACAGAATACCAGCGGGAACAGGACTTCGCAAGTATGACAATATGATTGTCGGTTCTAGCGAAGAACTAGAGAGCCTTATGAAAGCCAAAGAGGAAAAGCAAACATTTAATATTTAAGTTATGAGCGAACCAAAGAAAGGTCAGAAAGGTCAAATCAATATAGAGCTAGACGCCGCAATTGCCGAAGGTATTTATTCGAATTTGGCAATCATCAACCATTCTGTTTCTGAGTTTGTTGTGGATTTTGTCAATATCATGCCTGGGGTTCCAAAAAACAAGGTAAAGTCCCGCATTATTCTGACACCACAACACGCCAAAAGACTCACAAAAGCCTTGGGTGACAATGTCAAACGTTTTGAACAAGCACACGGTGAGATCAAAGACTACGAACAGCCGCCGATGCCCCTTAATTTTGGGCCTACTGGTCAGGCATAAATAAAAAAAGCCCACTCTATAGAGCGGGCTTTTTTTATCAGATTTAAATTTTAGTCTAAAATTCCGAAGTCAAATGAAATTTGATAGAAGGGTATTTCTGTTTTGTCATTTGTAATGAAAATTTTGAATCGGCTAAATACACCAATTGCCCTTGCTTGTCTTTGGCCAAAAAGCGTTGTTTGACACGCTTGAAGTCTTCAAATTCTTGACTTTTTTCGTTTTCAGGTTCTACCCAAGCTGCTTTGTGAACATTTAAATTTTCATAGCTGCATTTGGCTCCATATTCGTGTTCCAAACGGTACTGAATTACCTCGTATTGCAGCGCACCTACCGTTCCAATAAGTTTACGGCCATTGAGTTCTAGAGTAAATAATTGTGCCACCCCCTCGTCCATCAACTGGTCGATGCCTTTGTAGAGTTGTTTGGCTTTCATGGGATCGGCGTTGTTTATATACCTAAAATGCTCAGGAGAAAAACTAGGTATGCCTTTATAATTCAAAGTCTCGCCTTCAGTTAATGTGTCCCCAATTTTAAAATTTCCTGTATCGTGAAGCCCCACAATATCACCGGGATAAGAGATGTCTATTATGGCCTTTTTTTCAGCAAAAAAAGCATTTGGACTGGAGAACTTTAATTTTTTTTTGTGGCGAACATGTAAATAAGTAGTATTCCGCTTAAATGTACCTGAGACTATTTTTACAAAGGCCAAGCGGTCGCGGTGCTTTGGATCCATATTGGCATGGATTTTAAAAATAAAGCCAGAGAATTTATCCTCATTTGGTTTTACCAAGCGCTCCTCGCTGGGCATTGGACGTGGTGTAGGTGCAATGTCAATAAAACAATCAAGAAGTTCTTTGACCCCAAAATTATTGAGTGCTGATCCAAAAAATACTGGTTGTAACTCCCCCTCTAAATAAGCGGATCTGTCAAAATTTGGATAAATGCCTTCAACCATTTCAATTTCTTCCTTTAGCGTTTCTGCTGCTGATTCTCCAATAAGCTTGTTTAGTATCTGGTCTTTTAAATTAGATACCTCTACGGTCTCATTGATGTCTTTTTTACTGTCAGCAGTAAAAAGATTGATGTTCTTTTTCCAAAGATTGTAAATTCCACGTAAATCATAGCCCATCCCAATGGGAAAACTCAGCGGTGTGACTTTAAGCCCTAATTTTTGCTCTACTTCATCTAAGAGATCAAAAGCATCCTTTCCTTCACGGTCCAATTTGTTGATAAAAACAATAATAGGAATGTTTCGCATTCGGCAGACTTGTACTAATTTTTCAGTTTGCTCCTCAACTCCTTTAGCTACATCAATCACTACAATTACACTGTCTACTGCGGTCAATGTTCTATAGGTATCCTCCGCAAAATCTTTGTGCCCAGGGGTGTCTAGTATATTGATTTTAATCCCGTTGTATTCAAAAGCCAAAACTGAGGTAGCCACAGAAATTCCACGCTGCCGTTCAATTTCCATAAAATCACTGGTGGTACCTTTTTTAATTTTATTACTTTTAACGGCACCTGCTTCTTTTATTGCTCCACCGAAAAGCAGTAGTTTTTCGGTCAGTGTTGTTTTACCAGCATCTGGATGAGATACGATTCCAAAGGTGCGCCGACGCTGAATTTCGCTTCTAAAGGACATTAAAATAATTTTTTGTAAATATACCATTATCTAGTGACGAAATTTACAAATTTAGGCCGATAGTAAATTCAATGTTTGAGGCTGTGAATATTTTAAATTGAAATATTTTTGTCCTGTTTTCTTGTCTTAATTCAAAGACAAATCTTGTGAAAGTTGTCAACACTTTTTATCGATGAAGTTTTTTATCCTATGGCTCAAATTTTATCTATTGTTTATGCTTATGAAAAGATGTCCGTAGCTTGATTATTCGCAAAGTTGAATGTCTTTATATAAGAAGTTTCACAGACTTGTAAATTGTAGTTTGTTCTAGCCCTTTTTAGAAATCAAAAGCCGTTAAATATTTAAATCCAATCTGTATATGAGTTAATTATAGGATTTGAAATCGTTCTTTTATTTTAGCATTTAATTAATATAATATGATAATATAGTTGATAATTTAGCTGTATGATTGAAGAACGGGTAATACTTGTCAATGAAAAGGATGAAAAGATAGGGTTGATGCCTAAAATGGAAGCTCATGAAAAAGCAGTTTTGCACCGAGCTTTCTCTGTTTTTATTTTTAACTCTAAAAATGAATTGATGCTGCAACAACGCGCAGCACACAAATACCATTCTCCTCTTTTGTGGACCAACACTTGTTGTAGCCATCAGCGCGATGGGGAGTCCAATATTGAAGCTGGAACTAGACGTTTAAAAGAAGAAATGGGTTTTACAACTCCCCTTAAGGAAGTCACCTCTTTCATTTATAAAGCCCCATTTGATAATGGTCTCACAGAATATGAATTTGACCATGTGATGGTTGGGCATTATGAAAACCGTCCAACCATTAACAGGAAGGAAGTTGAATCTTGGAAATGGATGCCTCTAGAGACTGTAAAAAAAGACATCGCCATCCAACCTGAATTGTATACAGCTTGGTTTAAAATCATATTTGATAAATTTTATAAACATCTAAATACCAAACCATGAGAGTAACTGTCAGCCGCCGAGCTCATTTTAATGCCGCCCATCGCTTATACCGACCCCAATGGAGTACCGAAAAGAATGAAGCCATTTTTGGAAAGTGTAACAACCCCCACTTTCACGGTCACAACTATGAATTAATTGTAAGTGTGACTGGAGAGGTGGACCCTGAAACAGGCTATGTAGTAGACGTTAAAATTTTAAAAGACTATATAAAGTCGGAAGTTGAAGATGCCTTTGATCATAAAAATCTCAATCTTGAAGTTCCTGAATTTAAAGAGAAAAACCCAACCGCCGAAAACATTGCCATTGTTATTTACAATAAACTTAAGCTTGTATTAGACCCCCACCTCGACATAGAGGTTACGCTTTACGAGACTCCAAGAAATTTTGTCTCTTATTCTGGGAAATAATTTACAACCGTATTTTATCCCCATAATTGGTGTAAATTGCAAAAAATAATTCAATTATGGCAAATATCAGAAATTTAAAAAAGGACATCAATTACGTTTTAGGCGATATTATTGAAGCGGTTTATGTTTGGGAAACAGCAAACCCTGATAAAAATGTCATAGACAGTGAGGTCATTATTGATGAGGCCATTGGTACATTTGACTCATTGATAGAAAAAGTCAATGCCAAAAATATTGGAAGTCCAAAAACTCACTTTAAGGCCATTGTTTCTGAGCTAGAGACAAAGAGGAATGCCTTAATTGAAAAATTAAATAAACTTTAACTTTAGTTTCTAGTTATTAACATTTTCTTCAAGCAAACCAAACTGTGGCACGGTACTTGTAACTTAGTAATATATTATTTAATTTTTTTGTTAGTAATATATTTTGGTTGGTTAGTGGTTAAAGCATCATTTAAATGATGCTTTTTCCTTTTTGTGAAATTAATGTTAAACCTTCTCATTGTAAAATCAATTCATTGTATTTTTATAGAATAAAGATTGTATTTAATAATACACTTGGTTGGTTAGTAGTAAAAAGCACCGTTAACTGGTGCTTTTTTGCTTTAACAAAGTCCCTTGTGGGCTTCATGTAATCCTTTACTTTATATTCCTAAAGGTAAGATTGATCCGTTCCCCAACTGTTTTCTTTGTTTTCGGTATTTGATGCAGCCAGTGGTGCTGTAAGCTTCCTCGCATAACTAATAAACTTCCGTGTTCGAGCTTTAGTTTTAATTTATGGCTTCTATATCTGCGATGTTTCATGTGAAACATTCGCTCGGCTCCAAAGCTTAATGAGGCAATTACTGGATTTATTCCCAGTTCCTTTTCATTGTCGGCATGCCAACCGTTGCTGTCTTGACCATCCCGGTACAAGTTCAGCAAGCAACTTGAAAACTCTAGGCAGCCAGAGTTTTCAACCACAGATTTTATTTTGATGAGGGTAGGAGAAAATTTTTTAGGATGCATTGTAATATTTGAATATCGGTAGGGGTTGTCGTTGTTTGCATAAAGAGCTGTAAGTCTGGGCTGTGCATATACCTTTCCAAAAATTTTGATATCGTCTTGCTGCCATTCTATTTCTTTTTTTAAAATTTCGAAGTAATTGTTGGCTTCTTTGTTTTTAAAAAAACAAGGGTCGTAAAAAACTTCACCGTCTTTGAGCGGGATGGTCACAGGTTTTCTGGATTCAAAAAGCACAATAATGATTTTATCTAAGTTAATACATATTGAATATTCAAACAAAAAAAGGCGGTACATTTAGAACCGCCTTTTTTAAATTTGTATGAATTTATTTAATGATCTCGTAACTACGCTTAATAAAGTTTGTGAGCGCTTCACCTTTAAGTAAACCCTGAGAAAGCTGGGCTAAATCCAAGCTCTGATTTATCAATCGTTCTCTTTTCTTAGCTGTTTTCGTATTTAGAATTTGATTAACCAAGTCCGAATTAGTATTGACAACTAAATTGTACATTTCAGGCATATTACCCATTCCAAACATGCCACCACCACCGCCAGTTTGTTGCATTTCTTTCATTCGGCGCATAAACTCAGGCTGCGTAATGATAAAAGGTGCAGCATTGCTATCCATGGCTTCTAGTTGTATGATGAATCTCTTTGAAGAAATAACCTCTTTTAGCTGATCATTTAATTTTTCTTTTTCCTCGTCGTTCAGTTTTGATATTGAACGTTCTTCTTTTTGAATAAGTTTGTCCAAATGATCGGCATCTACACGGCTAAATGAAATTTTATCCTTACTACTTTCAAGTTTTTGAATCAGGTGAGAAACGATGGGTGAGTCTAATAATAAGACTTCATAGCCTTTGGCTTTGGCGGCCTCAATATAACTATGTTGTTCTTCTGTATTTGATGCGTATAAAATTACTAATTTATCGTCCTTGTCAGTTTGATTTGCCTTGATTCTATTGTGTAATTCCTCGTAAGTGTAAAAGCTTCCACTCACCGTTGGATACAAAGCAAATGTTTCCGCTTTTTCAAAGAACTTTTCTTCAGAAAGCATGCCATATTCAATAACAATTTTGATATCGTTCCATTTGGCTTCAAATTCCTCACGATTGGCCTTAAATAATGACTTTAATTTATCGGCAACTTTTTTCGTAATGTAAGAAGAGATTTTTTTAACAGCTCCATCAGCTTGTAGATATGATCGCGAAACATTTAATGGAATGTCTGGAGAATCAATAACACCTCGCAGCATCGTTAAAAATTCCGGCACAATTCCCTCGACGTTATCAGTAACAAAAACCTGGTTTTGATACAACTGTATCCGGTCTTTTTGAATATTCATGTCGTTGGATATCTTTGGAAAATATAAGATCCCTGTCAAATTAAATGGATAATCAACATTTAAGTGAATGTTAAACAAAGGCTCTTCAAACTGCATGGGATACAACTCTCTGTAAAAATCTTTGTAGTCTTCGTCTTTTAAATCTGTTGGTGTTTTGGTCCAGGCTGGGTCAGGGTTGTTTATGATATTATCCACGGATATTTGACGGTGTGGTTCTGTTGATTCTTTTCCGTCTTTATCAGTAGTTGTTTTTGGAGTATGGTCAGGGTCGTTGATTTGTTTTGTTCCAAACTTTATAGGAATGGGCATAAACTTATTATACTTTTTTAACAATTCAGTAATTCGGCTCTCCTCTAAAAACTCTTTGGAATCTTTGGAAATATGCAATATAATTTCCGTGCCTCTCTCTTTTTTATCGGATTTTTTGAGGCTGTATTCGGGACTACCATCGCAAACCCAATGAGCAGCGTCAGCTTTTTTGTATGATTTCGTAATAATTTCAACTTTTTTGGCCACCATAAAAGCAGAGTAGAACCCCAATCCAAAATGACCTATTATACCAGCATCTTCAACTTTATCTTTGTATTTATCTAAAAACTCCTCGGCACCTGAAAAAGCCACTTCATTGATGTATTTTTGAACTTCTTCTGAGGTCATCCCAATACCCTGATCAATAATGTGGAGTTTTTTTGCTTTTTTATCTATTTTGATCTCAATTTTTGGACTCCCGTAGTCTACTTTAGCCTCTCCAATATTGGTAAGGTGCTTAAGTTTTAAAGTGGCATCTGTTGCATTGCTAATTAGCTCTCGTAAAAAGATTTCATGGTCGCTATATAAAAACTTTTTAATCAGTGGAAAAATATTTTCTACAGAGACGTTTATTGTTCCTTTGCTCATGATTTCGTATTTTATTTGTTTATTAGTTTGATTGTTTCGTTCAAAAAGAGTACCAATGTGTTAAATATGACAAACTGACACTTTATAAAGGTTATATTTGTTTTGTAAATAAAAACCAGTTTATGTATAATTCAAAAATTACAGGGATGGGACATTACGTTCCTGAAAATATTGTAACCAATAAGGACTTATCACAATTGATGGAGACAACGGATGAGTGGATCCAAGAGCGCACCGGGATTAATCAACGCCGCTGGGCCGTAAAAGGCGATGGAAATACCACCTTTAGCATGGGTCTAAAGGCCGCATTCAATGCCATTAAAAATGCGAGGATTAATAAGGAATCAATTGATTTTATTGTTTTTGCAACTTTGAGTCCCGACTATTATTTTCCAGGTCCTGGGGTTCAAATTCAAGAGGCCCTTGAAATTGACACTGTGGGCGCTTTGGATATTAGAAATCAATGCTCTGGTTTTATCTATGGGCTGTCGGTTGCCGACCAATTTATCAAAACAGGGATGTATAAAAATATATTGGTTATTGGAAGTGAACTGCAGTCTCGCGGTATTGATATATCCAACAGAGGGCGCAGTATTTCAGTCATTTTTGGAGACGGTGCTGGCGCCGCAATTCTCAGCCGTGAAAATGATACAACAAAAGGAATTCTATCTTCCCATTTGCACTCAGAAGGAGCTCATGCGCTAGAGCTTGCTGCAGAAGCTCCTGGGATGGGTAAGCGCTGGGTCACTGATATTATTGTTGATAACAACTCTGACGACATGAGCTACAGGCCCTATATGAATGGTCAGTTTGTTTTTAAAAATGCCATTAGACGTTTTTGTGAAGTTATTAACGAAGGATTGAAAACCAATAATTTAGAAGTTTCTGACATTGACATGCTGGTACCACACCAAGCCAATTTGAGAATTTCTAAATACATCCAAAAAAAGTTTCAACTCTCAGATGATCAGGTTTTCAATAACATTGAACACTATGGGAATACAACAGCTGCATCCATTCCAATCGCGCTTAGTGAGGCATGTGCAAAGGGTAAAATTAAAAGTGGAGATAACGTTGTTTTAGCTGCTTTTGGTAGTGGTTTTACTTGGGGCAGTGTGATTCTAAAATGGGTGTAATTTATAAAAAATCTGACCAGAGGCTTTGTTGTTGGACCTTCTTTTGCGAGAAAGTGCTGTGTGCTTTGTGTTTCCAAACTTGTAACTTAGTCCCAAAAAAAGACAGTGTTGCATTACTATCTACGAATCAATAATAATCCAAAAAAAGTCAGCAGTCCGTTGAGTGGTAGAAGCTCATAACCAATCTCATAACCTCCCAAATAAACTGCAGAAATTTGACCCAAACCATACACTGTCAAAACAGAGAGCAATGCTATGATCCAAACCCATTGATCTTTGACTTTGTAGTTAGTGAAAATTCCGAAAGCAAAAAGACCTAAAAGCGGTCCATAGGTATAACCTGCAACGCTGAGTAGACTGTCAATCACATTGGAGTTTAACAGCTGTTTAAAGGCAATTATAACCAAAATCAAAAGGATACTCATGCCAATGTGTGTTTTTTTTCGAATTCGTTTTTTTTCAATTTCAGAATGATTTTTGAAATCTAAAATATCGATACAAAAAGAGGTTGTAAGGGAAGTCAATGCACTGTCGGCACTGCTGTAGGCAGCTGCAATCAAGCCAAGTACAAAAACTGAAGCCAAGGTCAGTCCCAAGCCAGAATTTAGTGCAATTTCTGGAAATAATAAATCTGTTTTGGGAGTTCCGTCCATTAAAGGAAGGGCTACATCAAAGCGTTTGGAATAAATAAATAACAATGCCCCTAATAACAAGAATGCGAAAGTTACAACGGTCAAAATAAGGCTAAACCAAAACATATTTTTTTGAGCGTCTTTGAGAGTTTTACAACTCAAATTTTTCTGCATCATATCTTGGTCTAGGCCAGTCATACAAATTGTAATAAACATTCCCCCAAAAAATGATTTCAGGAAATGATCTTTGGTCATAATGCTCTCTGTTTTAAAGATTGTGCTGTATTGTTTTAATTCATCAGAGCTTAAAAACTCAGTAAAACTCCAACCCAAAACATCTGTTATCATATAAATTGAAAGTATGACGGCCGACAGCATAAAAAGTGTTTGCAAGGTATCGGTCCAAACAATGGTTTTAATACCGCCTTTGTTTGTGTAAACCCAAATTAAAAGAATTGATAATACCACTGTCATTTCAAAAGGAATTTTCCATTGTTCAAACACAAATTGTTGCAATACAATAGCCATAAGGTACATTCTAAAAGCAGCCCCCAGTACTCTTGAAATAAAAAAGAAAAATGCCCCTGTTTTATGACTTACACTCCCAAAGCGTTTTAATAAATATTCATAAATTGAGGTAAGGTTTAATTTATAGTAAATGGGCAATAATAAAAAAGCCACTATCATATAACCAGCGATATATCCAAGACACACTTGAAAATAACTAAACTCTGATGCTTCAACCCAACCAGGTACTGAAATAAAGGTAACTCCTGAAAGTGAGGCGCCAATCATTCCAAAGGCCACCAAATACCAAGGCGATTGTTTTCCAGCTTTAAAAAAATCCGAATTGCTGTCATTTTTCCCAGTCATTCTTGCAATAATGACCAGAAAAACAAAATAAATAAAAGTGAGAAGTAGAATGTGTTGTCCTTTCAACTTAATAAATTTATATTTGTAGTGCTTAACAATTTCATTTGAGACCTACCTCAAATGTATAATTTTCTAAGGCAACCTGACAGAATATTAAAGGTTTTTTTAGAAATTTTCATCTGAAAAATGAGATGCATGTTTTTTAAATTATAACAAGGAACCCTTAGATGGAATTCTCTTCAAAATTATTACAAAATGCTGTTCGTGAAGTTGCTCAACTTCCTGGAATAGGCCGCCGTACGGCTTTGCGGCTTGTATTGCATTTAATGCGTCAACCCGAGTCGCAAACGATCCAACTAACAAAAGCTTTGAATGACATGCGTGAGCAAATAAATTTTTGTAATTCGTGTCATAACATTTCAGATGCGGCCGTATGTGATATTTGTTCAAATCCGAACCGAAACCCCTCTGTTATTTGTGTGGTTGAGGACATTCGGGATGTTTTAGCGATTGAAGGCACTGCTAGTTTTAAGGGTATTTATCACGTACTGGGTGGAAAAATTTCCCCAATGGACGGGGTAGGTCCAAGCGATATAAATATCAAAAGTCTGGTCCAAAAAGTGGAATCTGGAGTTGTTAAAGAAATTATTTTTGCCTTGAGTTCCACAATGGAAGGGGATACCACTAACTTTTACATATACAAACAAATCCAAGACTCAGGCGTTGTCATATCAACAATAGCTCGTGGTATCTCAGTTGGGGATGAACTAGAATACGCAGATGAAGTCACTTTGGCCAGAAGTATTACCAATAGACTTCCCTTTGAGATTTCGTTTAAATCCTAATTATTTTGAAAATTTCTGTTGTCATTCTCAATTATAACGTCCGCTATTTTTTAGAGTTGTGTTTGCAAAGTGTTGAAGCTGCTCTGACTGCCATATCCTCAGAAATCATTGTTGTTGATAACCATTCTAGCGACGGTAGTTGTGCGATGGTCGAATCTTTATTTCCTCAAGTCAAACTTATTCGAAACCAAGAAAATATTGGATTTTCTAAAGCCAATAATAAAGCTGTTAAGCTAGCTCAGGGAGAGTATATCTGCATTCTCAATCCAGACACTGTTCTTACTGAAGACACATTTGATAAACTTTTAAAATTTTCAGAACACAAATCAAATTTGGGGATTGTAGGCAGTCGATTTATTGATGGTTCTGGAAATTTTTTACCCGAGTGTAAAAGGAGTGTTCCTAGTCTCAGTACAGCAATTGCTAAACTTTTAGGAAATGGCCAAAATTACTATGCCAACTCAGTTGGTGAAAAAGCCATCGCTAAAGTCAGTGTTCTTACAGGGGCATTTATGTGGATGCGCCGCGATCTTTTTATAGACTTAGAAGGGTTTGATGAGGATTTTTTTATGTACGGAGAGGATATTGATTTGAGTTACAGGGCTTTAAAAATGAATTTTGAGAACTACTATTATGGGGCTGCCACTACAATGCATTTTAAAGGGGAGAGTTCTCCAAAAAATAAGCTTTATTATAAGCGGTTTTACAAAGCCATGCAGTTATTTCACAACAAACACTTCAAAACAAATTCTCTTCTGCGCCGGCTTGTTGATACAGCAACTAATTTGGCCCCCTACTTTATTCCAAGCCAAAAAGGCCACAGTTCTGAGTCCAAGCAAATGGTATTTTTAAACCCTCGCTCCAAAGCCCCACTTAAAAGCTTAACTAATCCAATTGTTATAAAAGATATTATGGCTTTGCCCAAAGACACTCCATCAGATGTTGTGTTTGATACCCAATCAGATTCATTTCTTGAAATCGTAGAAAAAATTGACGCTATTGATTCAAGTCATATCAGCTTTAAGTTTTGGCCCAAAAATAGTGACTATTGTGTGGGAAGTGATACTTCAAAACAGCGTGGAGAAGTTGTTGTTTTCGGTAAACCTGAATCTCGAACATCATTTTAAATAATTGATTATATCCGCATTTTTCGTTAATTTTGCAGTGCGAATTGTCCTCATCATAAATAGCAATTATGGCAAAATTTGAGCTCAAGCTTCCCAAAATGGGAGAGAGTGTTGCAGAGGCGACTATAAATACTTGGTTAAAAGATGTTGGTGACCGGGTTGAGGTCGATGAATCTGTTGTTGAAATTTCTACTGATAAGGTTGACAGCGATGTCCCTAGTGAGGTCAGTGGTATTTTACTTGAAAAAAAGTTTGAGACAGACGCTGTTGTTGAAGTAGGCCAAACCTTTGCGGTCATTGAAACCGACCAAAATATATCAATAGCTGCAGCTGAAAGCAACTTTGAAAAAGAGAATTTAAAGGCTTTTGAGTCTGATAATTCTCAGTCTATTGACGAGTTAGAGAAAGTTGAGGCCACCGTGACTGCCGCAAAATCTTTTACCACACCCCTAAGTTCCAATGGAACTCGATTCTATTCCCCCCTTGTCAAGAATATCGCCAAAAAAGAAGGGATTTCCCAAATCCAATTAGATCAAATTACAGGTAGCGGAAAAAAAGGTCGGGTTACCAAAACGGATATTATTGAATACTTAAACAATAGGAAAAACGTTCAAACCCCACCCATAGAAAAAAAGCCTGCAGTAGCAAATCCAATTGTATCCACCCCTTCTAATTTTATAAATATTGAATCCGATACCATGGCTTCAGCAAGTTTTAACAGCCATGGTTCTGATGACGAAATTGTAGAGATGACTCGCATGGGGAAAATGATTTCCAAACACATGCTAAACTCTCTTCAAATTTCTGCACATGTGCAATCTTTTATAGAAGTAGATGTTACTAAAGTTTGGAACTGGCGTGAAAAAATCAAGGTAAAATTTCAAGAAAGTTATGCCATGAAAATTACATTTACACCCATTTTTATGGAGGCTGTTGCTAAAGCATTGAGACTTCATCCAATGCTTAATATTTCAGTTGAGGGCGATCAAATTATAAAGCACAAATCAATAAATCTTGGAATGGCTACCGCCCTGGCTGATGGTAATCTAATAGTTCCGGTTATCAAACAAGCCGATCAACTTAATTTAATGGGCATGACCAAACATGTCAATGATTTAGCATCCAGAGCGAGAAACAATCAGCTCAGTCCAGACGATGTACAAGACGGTACTTACACAGTTACCAATGTTGGTGGGTTTGGCAGCATTATGGGTACACCCATTATCAACCAACCACAAGTTGGAATTTTAGCACTTGGTGCCATAAGAAAAGTCCCTGCAGTAATTGAAACAAATGAAGGGGATTACATTGGCATTCGTCAAAAAATGTTTTTATCTCATTCCTATGATCACAGAGTTGTGAATGGCGCATTGGGGGGGCAATTTCTCAAAACCGTCAAAGATCTTTTAGAAGCTTGGGACGAAAACAGATCAATTTAATCAAATGCAACTAAATTTAAACAAACCAATTTGTTTCTTTGATTTGGAGACAACAGGCATCAGCATCACCTCTGATAAAATTGTTGAAATTTCTATTTTAAAAGTCTTTCCTAGTGGAAAAGAAGAAAAAAAGACATGGTTGATTAACCCAGAGATACCTATACCTCCTCAATCCACTGCCATTCACGGAATTTCAAATGAAAAGGTCGCCGATGCACCAACCTTTAAAATGCTTGCCAAAGAAATTAACTCTTGGATTTTAGATGCCGATTTGGGCGGCTTTAATTCCAATCGTTTTGACATTCCAATTCTGGCTGAAGAAATGCTTCGTGCAGGAATAGATTTTGATATGAAGAACAGGCAATCTGTTGATGTTCAAACCATTTTTCATAAAATGGAGCAGCGTACTTTAACTGCTGCCTATAAATTTTATTGTGATAAAAATCTAGAAAATGCGCATAGTGCCGAAGCTGATACCATTGCCACTTACGAGGTTTTAAAAGCCCAATTGGACCGCTATGAAGGCCTTGAAAACAACACCAAGTTTTTAGCGCAGTTCAGTACCCGTCAAAAATTTGCTGATTTTGCAGGATTTATTCGTTTTGATGAAGACGGAGAGGAGTGTTTTTCATTTGGTAAACACAAAGGAAAAAAAGTTACTGAAATATTAAAAAAGGAACCCGGTTATTTTGGTTGGTTGCTAGATGCAGATTTCCCCCTTTTCACCAAAAAGGTTTTAACGGCCATAAAATTTCGGGCTTTTAATCAAAAATTATTATAGATGAAACTAATTTGCGTCGGCCGTAATTACAACAATCACATTGCAGAGCTTCAAAATAAAAGGCCCCATAACCCACTTGTTTTTTTAAAGCCTGATTCTGCCATACTTCTAAAAAATCAACCTTTTTTTATCCCAGAATTCTCTGATAATATTCATTACGAAGTGGAGCTGATTGTAAAGATCAACAGAGTCGGTAAGTACATTTCTCCTGATTACGCTGCCAAGTACTATGATCAAATTGGCTTGGGTATTGACTTTACTGCCAGAGATTTACAACAGGACCTAAAGCAAAAAGGTTTGCCTTGGGAAAAAGCCAAAGCCTTTGACGGCTCTGCGGTCATCGGAAATTGGGTTTCTAAATCAAATTTTAAGAATATTGATCAATTGTCATTTGGTTTAAAAAAGAACGGTCGTTTGGTTCAGTCTGGAAATAGCCAACAAATGTTGTGGAACATCGACGAGCTTATTGCTTATGTATCCCAATACTTTACTTTAAAAATTGGAGACGTGATTTTTACAGGTACACCCGCTGGGGTGGGTGCAGTGGCAGCGGGTGATACTTTAACCGGATATATTGAGAAAGAAGAATTTTTTTCTGTTAAAATAAAGTAAGTGAAAGCTGAAATCATAACCATAGGGGATGAAATACTGATTGGACAAATTGTTGATACAAATTCTACTTTTATCGCTAATTCTCTTAATAAGATTGGTATTTCTGTATCTCAAATCACTTCTGTTCAGGATGAGAAAGCACATATTTTACACGCTTTGAAAAATGCTAAGGCCAATTCTGATTTGGTGCTTTTAACGGGGGGCTTGGGCCCTACTAAGGACGATATTACAAAACAAACATTTATTGAATTTTTTGAAGATCAGCTCATCACAGATCCTGCGGTATTGGCCCACATCAAGGACATTTGGAAAAAGTACATTAAGCAACCGCTCCTGCAAGTTAATTTAGACCAAGCTTTGGTACCTTCAAAGGCCACCGTTCTCATGAATGCTTCTGGAACAGCACCTGGCTTGTGGATGGAAAAAGAAAGCAGCGTTTTTATTGCTCTTCCTGGGGTTCCTTTTGAAATGAAAGCGCTGCTACAAAACGAAGTATTGCCACGGCTGTCTGAAACCTATGAATTGCCTTTTATTTTACACAAAACGCTTTTAACCTGTGGTCTGGGAGAAAGCATTATTGCCGACCGCATATCAAATTGGGAATCCAAGCTTCCCAAATCCATTAAGTTGGCTTATCTACCAAACCTGGGCCGTGTTCGCTTGCGGCTGTCTTCCAAAGGGTTTAATAAAGCGCTTATAGAGAGCACTATGGCCAAAGAAATCCAAACACTTATACCTTTAATCGCTGACGTTTTTGTAGGGTTTGAGGAAGATACATCAATCGAACAAATCATTGGGGCCAAACTGCTTGAAACTGGAAAAACCCTTGCCCTGGCTGAAAGTTGTACAGGAGGTAAAATAGCCGCTCAGTTTACTGCACATTCAGGGGCTTCAGGTTTTTTTAAAGGAGGTGTGGTGGCCTATGATACCAATGTAAAAATTACAGTTTTGGGGGTTCAAAAACAGCTTATTACACAACATTCCGTGGTGAGTACAGAAGTCGCAAAAGCCATGGCTTTGGGGGTTCAAAAACTATTGGACTCTGATTATGCAATTGCCACAACAGGTAATGCTGGTCCTGCAAAAGGAGATTCTAATGCCGATCTTGGAACGGTTTGCATTGCCATAGCCACTCCAAATCAAGTTTATGCCCAAAGTTTTAGCTTTGGAAAAGAACGGCATCGCGTTTTGATAAAGTCATTAAATATGGCTTTGACACTCTTTCAAAAAGAAATTTTTAAAAATTGAGTTACAAAATTTGTGAACTTAGCAAGTTTTCGTATTTTTGCACCTCGCTTTTAAAAAAATAAAATAAACAAAACAAAGCGCATGTCTAGAATTTGTGAACTTACGGGAAAAAAGGCAATGGTTGGAAACAATGTTTCAAAGGCTCTAAACAGAACTAAGCGTAAATTTAACGCCAACCTTTTCAAAAAGCGTTTTTACATCCCTGAGGAAGATAAGTGGGTCACTCTTAAAGTGTCTGCTGCTGCATTAAAAACAATCAATAAAATTGGTATCTCTGCAGCCATTAAAGAAGCAAAATCAAAAGGATTTTTTAAATAATCTAAGTAAAAGTTAGAGGATCATGGCTAAAAAAGGCAATAGAATTCAAGTGATTTTAGAGTGTACAGAGCATAAAGAATCTGGTCAGCCAGGTACCTCGAGATACATCACAACAAAAAATAAAAAAAATACACCTGACCGCCTCGAAATAAAAAAATTTAATCCCATTTTAAAGCGAATGACGGTTCACAAAGAAATTAAATAATCTAGTTATGGCAAAGAAATCAGTTGCAACCTTACAAACAGGCTCTAAACGTTTGACAAAAGTCATCAAAATGGTAAAGTCCCCCAAAACAGGGGCTTATACGTTTGTGGAATCCATTATGTCTCCAGACCGAGTCAATGAATTTCTAAGTAAGAAATAAATTACACATTTTGTAATAACTAAAAGCTGCTTTACTACAAAGCAGCTTTTTATTTTTCACTAACTTGCATAATATTTTAAAGTGATACCGTTTTTAAATTATGAGTTTTTTTAAAAAGATCTTTTCTTCAGAAAAAAAAGCAACCCTTGATAAGGGTTTGGAGAAGACTAAATCCAGTTTTTTTGAAAAACTAAGCAAAGCGGTTGCTGGTAAATCCAAAGTTGATGACCACGTTCTAGACAAACTAGAAGAGGCCTTGGTTACCAGCGATGTCGGTGTACAAACCACGCTTAAAATTATTGAACGTGTTGAAACACGTGTTGCAAAAGACAAATACTTGGGAACAGAAGAATTAAATCTTATTCTGAGAGAAGAAATTGCTGCTTTGCTTTCTGAAACTGATTCGGGGAATGCCACAGAATTTTTGGTTAATTCTCAGACTAAGCCCTATGTTATAATGGTTGTTGGCGTCAATGGTGCAGGAAAAACAACCACTATTGGAAAGTTGGCGTATCAGTTAAAAAAACAAGACTTAGAAGTAGTTTTGGGGGCTGCAGATACATTTAGAGCTGCGGCTATTGATCAATTGCAGGTTTGGGCCGAGCGTGTCAACATCCCAATTGTGAAACAAAACATGGGAAGCGACCCTGCCTCCGTTGCGTTTGACACGCTTGAGAGTGCTGTGAGTTCAAAGGCCGACGTGGTCATCATAGACACTGCTGGTCGTTTGCACAACAAAGTAAATTTGATGAATGAGCTGACTAAGATTAAGCGTGTCATGCAAAAAGTAGTGCCCAATGCGCCCCATGAAATTTTATTGGTTCTCGATGGTTCTACAGGTCAAAATGCCTTTGAACAAGCCAAACAATTTACAGCTGCCACTGATGTGAACGCTTTGGCTGTAACCAAGTTAGATGGCACAGCCAAAGGCGGCGTAGTTATTGGCATCAGTGACCAATTTAAGATTCCAGTAAAGTATATCGGCGTAGGGGAAGGGATAGAAGATCTCCAAGTTTTTAATAAAATTGAGTTTGTAGATTCATTCTTTAAATAAGCGCTGATGAAAAAAACCTCACTTCTTTTTTTGTTATTTGCTTTTTTTGGATGTAAAAATGAGGGCAAAGATTCAGAAACCATTCTAGGAGGTATTTCTGAAAAATCTTATAAAACCTTTAAGGTTGAAGATTCAAAATTTATTGATTTAGACTCTTTGTGGGCACCATTTCAGACTGCACTTTACAACTTTTCTGACCCCATCTATAACAGTTTAAAACCAATTATTTTAGACCAAGATATTCCAACACTTCAGCAACACATTGACCAGGGCAGACTGAGCTACGAGTTACTAGTGAAATTTTATTTATACCGAATTAAATCATTAGATCGCAAGAACGATAAATCACTTAATTCAGTCATTTCGCTAAATACAAGGATTGTCAAACAAGCCAAGGAAAAAGACAATAACAGACCCAAAAATCTTTCTAACTTTTCCTTATATGGAATGCCGCTGCTTTTAAAAGACAATATTAATTGCCAGGGTATGGTGACTACTGCCGGGGCCGTTGCATTGTTAGACAATGTTACAGATGATGCCTTTGTGACAGAGCGATTGAAAGCTTCGGGGGCCTTGATTTTGGGAAAAGCAAATTTGAGCGAATGGGCCTATTTCTTTTGTGGCGATTGCCCAAGTGGATACAGTGCGGTTGGGGGTCAAACATTCAATCCTTTTGGACGAAAAACATTGGATACTGGTGGTTCAAGTTCTGGTAGTGCTGTGGCTGTTGCGGCTAACTTCTGTGCTGCCGCTATTGGCAGTGAAACTTCAGGCTCTATCTTATCGCCTTAAAGTCAAAATGCAGTGGTTGGTCTTAAACCGACAGTAGGTGCTATAAGTCGAAGCGGCATCGTACCGATCTCATCCACACTCGATACTGGTGGACCTATCACTCAGTATATCATCGACAATGTATTAGTGTACAATGCCTTAATCGGAAAAGATTCAAATGATTTTAAATCTGAAGTAGTGCCCAAAATTGATTTGGAAGTACTCAAGAATTCTACATACAAAGGCAAGCGTTTTGGAGCAATTCGAAGATTTCTGGATGATTCGCTATACAATGCTGCAGTGGATCTCATAAAAACAAAGGGTGCAGAAATTATTATTGTTGATCCAAAAGATCAAGCACTTCCAGGATTTTTAAGACTTTTAAATTTAGACATGCAAGCTGATCTGCCTTTGTATTTTGAGAATTTTAGTTCTAAAAATAATAATTTCAACGGGGTTCAATCCATTATTGATTTTAACAATGTAGACAGCCTGAGCAGGGCGCCATACGGGCAAAAAATTTTCCAGGGTATTGTGTCTGATATAGCCACAAAAAAGGAGTTTGAAGAAATAAAAAATATTCTCAAAGCCAATGGACGCGCCTATTTTGAGCAGATGATGAAGGCCCATCAGCTCGATGGTATTTTATCCATAAACAACTATCACGCTGGCTATGCTGCAGTGGCCGAATACCCAGCACTAACTGTTCCTATGGGGCTTTCTTTGAATTCGGAACCAAAAGGACTTACTTTTATTGCAAAACCCTTTTGTGAGGCCGATCTCTACAACTGGGGATATCATTACGAAAAGGCCGCTCAACCACGTCCCAGTCCCAAACATTATAATTAAATATTTTAATGAGAACAAAATCCCGCAAGACCAATAAGATCAATGTTGTTACCCTGGGCTGTAGTAAAAACGTATATGACAGCGAGGTACTGATGGGTCAACTCAAAGCCAATGGCAAAGCGGTTGATCATCAAGAGGATGGCAATATTGTGGTTATCAATACCTGTGGATTTATTGACAATGCCAAAGAAGAAAGTGTCAATACTATCTTGGATTTCGTTCAAAAAAAAGAAGCTGGAGAAGTGGATAAAGTTTTTGTAACGGGATGCCTTAGTGAACGTTATAAACCGGATTTAATTAAAGAAATACCAGACGTAGATCAATATTTCGGCACCACTGAACTCCCTCAATTGCTTGAAGCTTTAGGTGCTAATTACAAACATGAACTAATAGGAGAACGTTTGACTACCACCCCCAAAAATTATGCATATTTAAAAATTGCAGAAGGTTGCGACCGTCCTTGTAGTTTTTGTGCCATCCCACTGATGCGAGGAAAACACCGCTCCACACCCATTGAAGGTTTGGTGACTGAGGCCAAAAAGTTGGCGGCTAATGGGGTCAAAGAACTCATATTAATTGCCCAAGATTTAACTTATTATGGCTTGGATCTTTACAAAAAACGAAGTCTTGCAGAATTGCTAAGGGCTTTGGTCAAAGTCGAGGGTATACAATGGATTCGCTTACATTATGCCTTTCCTACGGGTTTTCCCATGGAGGTTTTGGATGTCATGAAAGAGCAGCCTAAAATTTGTAACTATTTAGACATTCCATTGCAGCATATTTCCAATAAGATTCTCAAGAGCATGCGCCGTGGTACAACAAAAGAGAAAACCACCAAATTGCTTCAAGCATTTCGCAATGCTATCCCTCAGATGGCAATTAGAACCACCCTTATTGTTGGCTATCCAGGTGAAACCGAAGCAGACTTCCAAATCTTAAAAAAATGGGTTGAAGCCATGCGCTTTGAGCGCCTGGGTTGTTTCACCTATTCCCATGAAGAAAATACCCATGCTTACAAGCTTGTAGATGATGTTCCTGCAGAAGTTAAACAGGCTCGTGCTAATGAAATTATGGCCTTACAATCACAAATTTCGTGGGAGTTAAATCAAGCTAAAATAGGACAGACCATGGCTGTAGTGATTGATCGGAAAGAAGGACAATACTTTATTGGTCGCAGTGAATTTGATTCTCCTGATGTGGACAATGAAGTGCTTATTGATGCTTCAAAAGTATATGTAAAAACCGGTGAGTACACCACAGTGCGCATTACAGATGCTTCTGATTTTGATCTTTATGCTGAGGTGGTTTAGGTTTTTTCTATCTAATTTATTAAAGTATCTTTACCAACCATAAAATTATTTGATGACTGGGCCGTATATTTCATATGCAGAAACCAAGACACTGTCTAAACTCCTTCAAGCGTTTTTGGAGGAGAATCCTGTCTTGGCCGATTTTTATGGACGCGCCCCAAAACTTGACAATTTTGAAGCCCAAATGGCCGCTAAATCCCTTCAGTACTCAGTAGAAAAGCGGCAGTTGTTAGCCGATTGCTTACAGCATCAATATAAGACTTTAGCTCCAGATCCTTTAATTCAGTCTCAGATAAATGCTCTGAAATCAACTTCGACCTTTTGTGTCACAACAGGCCATCAGCTCAATTTAATGGGAGGTCCACTGTATTTTATTTATAAAATTATTTCGGTTGTTAATTTATCTAAGGCTCTGAGCAAAAAATATCCAAACAATAGATTTATTCCTGTTTTTTGGATGGCTTCAGAGGATCACGATTTTAAAGAAATTAATCATTTCTATCACAAGGATGAGTGTTTTGAATGGGATTTAGATGCTGCGGGCCCTGTTGGCAGGCTCTCAACAAAGGGCTTGGATTCAATGTTTGAAAATTTTTCTAAGACTGTCGGTAATGACCCTGCGGCTAATTCATTAAAGAAGATTTTTAAAACCGCATATCTTTTACAGACCAATCTGGCCGATGCGACTCGAAGCTTGCTGCATCAATTGTTTGGTCAGGACGGCGTTATTGTAGTTGACGGAGACGACCCTGAGCTCAAGCGCATGTTTATTCCACAGCTAAAAAACGAACTGGAGACGGCGCTTCTTTTCAAATCGGTATCTTCGACTAATAAGGAATTAAAAAGTATTGATTTTGGGTTTAAAATTCAATCCAATCCACGTGAGCTCAACCTATTTTACATTTTGGATGGATTGCGGGAACGAATTGTAGAAGAAAATGGTATTTTTCAGGTTAAAAACACTGAGATGGAGTTTGGCTTAAAATCAATTCTTAACGAAATAGATCAACACCCCGAACGCTTTTCGCCCAATGTTCTGATGCGTCCACTGTACCAAGAAACAATCCTGCCAAACTTAAGTTACACGGGCGGCGGCGGAGAATTGGCCTATTGGCTGCAGTTAAAGTCTTATTTTAAAAATTCTAAAGTTGATTTTCCCATTCTAATGCATCGAAATTCGGCTTTGTTGATAACAGAAAAACAACAGAAAACTTTAGACGTTTTAGGACTGTCTGCCTGCGATTTATTTCTATCTGATGATGAATTGACTGCTAAAGTAACAAACACTCTCACTCAAATATCAATAGACTTTACCCCTCAAAAAAACCATTTAAAGGAGCAGTTTCAAAACCTTTACAAAATTGCAAATCAAACAGATGCTTCCTTTTATGGAGCCGTAGCGGCCCAAGAACAGAAGCAAATCAAAGGCCTTTCAAATCTAGAAAAAAGACTTTTAAAGGCGGAAAAAAGGAAACACGCTGTCCAGCTTGAAAAAGCTCTCAAACTCAAAGCAGCTTTGTTTCCCCAAAATACACTACAAGAGCGCCACAGTAATTTCTCTTCCTTTTACAGCTTGTATGGTCCTACTTTTTTAAAATCCCTGAGGGATGGTTTTCAGCCTTTTCAACAAGGCTTTTACATACTTTCTTTATAAGTTTTTACAAAAAATTTATTTAGAATTTACAGATAAGTGGTACTTTTGATTATGCAGCATGACAAGGTATTAATTCTCGATTTTGGATCTCAATACACCCAGCTAATTGCACGCCGTGTTAGAGAGCTGAATATTTATTGTGAAATCCATCCCTTTAATAAGATTCCAACTCAAATAGAAAGTTACAAAGCTGTAGTGCTTTCAGGCAGTCCACAATCTGTACGTGCAGCAGATGCTTTGCATCCCGATTTATCCGAAATTCGTTCTAAAAAACCGCTGTTGGCTGTTTGCTATGGTGCCCAATATCTAGCCCATTTTTCTGGTGGCAATGTCGCTCCCTCCAATACCAGAGAATACGGCAGGGCAAATTTGTCATATGTTGAAAGTCAAGACTTATTTTTTAAGGGGGTCCCCAAGGGCAGTCAAGTCTGGATGAGTCACAGCGATACCATTAAAACCCTACCGACCAATGGAGTGTTGTTGGCTAGCACCCACGATGTTAAAAATGCCGCTTATAAAATCAATGGCGAGATCACTTATGCCATTCAATTTCATCCTGAGGTCTACCATTCAAAAGATGGAAAAAAAATTTTAAAAAATTTTTTAGTTCATATTGCAGGATTGCGACAAGACTGGACACCAGATTCTTTTGTTGAAGAAACAGTAGCCGATTTGAAATCTAAAATAAACAGCGATAAAGTGGTATTAGGCCTTTCTGGCGGGGTGGATTCCACGGTTGCTGCTATTTTACTAAACAAGGCCATTGGAAATAATTTGTATTGTGTTTTTGTCAACAATGGATTGTTGCGTAAAAATGAATTTTCCAGCGTATTAAAACAGTATGAGGGCATGGGTCTTAATGTCAAGGGGGTGGACGCTTCTCAACGTTTTTTGGAGGCTTTAGAGGGTGTTGATGACCCTGAAAAAAAACGAAAAACCATTGGCCGTGTCTTTATTGAGGTCTTCGATGACGAGGCCCAGCTGATAAAAGACGTCAAGTGGTTGGCACAAGGCACCATCTATCCAGATGTCATTGAAAGTGTTTCGGCCACTGGTGGGCCCAGTGCCACTATCAAGAGCCATCACAATGTCGGTGGCTTACCAGATTTCATGAAATTAAAAGTTGTTGAGCCCCTAAAAGCGCTGTTCAAAGACGAAGTCCGTCGTGTCGGCGCTTCCTTGGAAATAGATCGAGAACTACTAGGAAGACACCCTTTTCCTGGTCCTGGATTGGCCATCAGAATATTGGGAAATATTACCGCTGAAAAAGTGCGCATCTTACAAGAGGTCGATGCCATTTTCATCAATGGCTTACGCGAATGGGATTTATATGACAAGGTATGGCAGGCAGGTGCCATGTTACTTCCCGTTAACAGTGTTGGGGTCATGGGCGATGAGCGAACCTATGAAAAATGCGTTGCACTCAGAGCCGTGGAAAGTACGGATGGGATGACTGCTGATTGGGTCAATTTACCTTACGAATTTTTACAAAAAACTTCCAATGCCATTATCAATAAAGTCAAAGGTGTCAATCGGGTTGTTTATGACATCAGTTCTAAACCACCTGCAACCATTGAATGGGAATAAGATTTGCATATCTCGACCTGAGGCATTAGTTTTAAGATGCCTAAGAACCCACTCAACAGCATGAATAAATTTATTTTTAGCAGCATCTTCATTCTTTTTATCAATCTGGTTTCCGCCCAAGTATTGCGTCAGCACCGTGTGGATGCCCAAGATACTTTAGAAAGTATTGCTCAACGTTATGGGGTTCTCCAAGAAGATATAGTTCTTTTGAATCCCGAAGCTAAGGCCCAACTTAATCCTGGGAAATTATTGGTCATTCCTAACCCCATACAAAAGAAAGTTTTTAAGACAAAAGAGATTCAAAAAGTCATTTCTTACAAAGTTCACCGCGTTAAGAAGAAAGAAACCTTGCACAGCATCGCAAAAAAGTACAATGTGACAGTTGAGGCCATAAAAGACAACAACCAACAACTTTTTGAAGCGCCGCTTAAGTTCAAAGATAAAATTTACATTCCAAAATTTAAAATGCAAACCGTTGTTGTGACCCCCAAAGCCCTTCGCGTATATAAGGTAAAACCAAAGGAAGGAAAATGGCGTATTGCCTATAAGTTTGGAATTTCAGTTCTAGAACTGGAAGCTTTAAATCCAAATATGGGACCGGACTTGGAACTGGGGCAAACTCTGTTTGTTCCCAATATTGAAGCTGCAGAAGAACAAACTGTTACAGAGGCGGGTTTTGATTTTTACAAAGTATTACCAAAAGAAGGATACTATCGCTTGTATAAAAAATTAGGTATTAGTCAAGACAGTTTGGAACAACTCAACCCCGTCTTAAAACAAACAGGCCTAAAACAAGGAATGGTATTAAAAGTTCCCAAAGCAAGCACAGAAGGAGTGGATTTATACAGCACTGACCTCAGTAAACAAATAAAATATTTAAGTCCCAAAAAAATTGCTTTACTGTTACCTTTTAAGTCCAATTCTATCGATTTTGATTCTATTCAATTGGCCAAACAGCAGATTCAGCGAGATGGTTACATTCGAATTGCCACGGAGTTTTACGCTGGAGTTGAAATGGCTTTGGACTCTGCAAAAGCACTGGGGATCTCAACAAATTTAGACGTCTTTGACACAGAGGCCAACCCCAACAAAACCAGTCGATTACTGAGTTCCGAGGACTTTTCAAAATATGATCTTGTTCTTGGTCCAATGACCTTAAAAAATTGCCAATTGGTTGCAGAATCTTTAAAAACGACCAATACACCTGTGGTCTCCCCATTCGTAAAATTTGACAAGAGAAGTTCTAATCTTATACAGAGCATTCCCGATGACCAATGGATGGCTGATAAATTATTGACATATGCAAAAAAAGACAGTATTCCACATCAAACAGTCGTCATTTCAGATTCTAAGTCTATGGATCGGGTTGCCAAAATACGTAATGCCTATCCAGATTTAAAAATTTTGACATCTAAACGCGACATTGAAGGGAAAGAACAATATTATATCGAATTTGAATCGGTCCAAAAAGCGCTTTCACCAGGCAGGACACTGGTATTTTTGGAAACCAATAATGAGAGCTTTGCCTCCAATGTCACAAGTATGCTTAATGGTTTAAACGGCCTTACATTAGAATTACAAGAAGCCGAAAATGACGCTGAAGAGGAAGTCGAGATTGAGGTTGAGCGCGAGCTTATACTAATGACAACTAATCACAACAAGGCTTTTAAAGGCAGTCACATATCAAATAGCGATTTATCTAATTTAAATTTCCAATTCCCGTCGGTCTACAACTATAAAGAGGGTTTGAGTGATTTTGGTAAAAACTACAATTCCCGTTATGGAAATTACCCCAGCCGTTACGCTACGCGAGGTTTTGATTTAGCTCTTGATCTATTACTTAGACTGGCAGCATTTGAATCCTGTTATGAGGAATTGACAAACAACCAAACAAAGTATTTAGAAAACAAGTTCAAATATGCTCAACCCCAAAGCGGTGGTTTTATTAACCAATCGGCTTATATATTAAAATACCAAGATTTATTCATACTCAAAATGGAGGATTAAGTCTTCCATTTAATATTACATCCAATACTGGGTTTTTGTGGTATCTTATTTGGAGTATGAGTTAACAAGCAATCCATGGCGTGTTTTAAATCCTCAGCATTCACATCCAGCCCATTACCAGGCCTGGAGGAATCCATTTGACCGCGATAAATCAGCTCTAGGTTTCTGTCAAACAAATAAAAGTCTGGTGTGCAAGCGGCGTCATAGGCTTTTGCAGTTTCTTGTGTTTTATCGTATAAATATGGAAATGGATAGCCTATATTTTGGGCTTGTAATTTCATTTTATCTGGACCGTCCTGTGGGTAATTTTCAATATCATTACTCGAGATTGCAATAAAATTTATTCCTCGAGCTTGGTAGTCATTGGCAATTGCAACAAGGGTGTGATTGATGTGAATTACAAAGGGACAGTGGTTACAAATAAAGGCAATCAGTGTGCCTTCACTGCCTTTAAGGATATCTAATGTTTTATAGGTATCACTTTTTGTGTCTAATAAATCGAAGCTTGGGGCTTTGGTGCCAAGGGGTAACATATTTGAGGGTGTTCTAGCCATGGTATTGTAATTTTAATTATATCTTTACGCGGTAAAGTTAAGCATTAAATGTCTGAAATTGTATTTGAAGATTTTCAAAAAATCGACTTAAGAGTGGGGACCATTGTAGCGGTTCAAGATTTCCCAAAAGCACTAAAGCCCGCTTATAAATTAAGCATTGATTTTGGTCCCTTGGGAATCAAAAAATCTTCAGCTCAAATCACAGCACTCTACAGGAAGGAGGCTTTGGTAGGCAAACAAATAATTGCAAACGTCAATTTTGCAGAAAAGCAAATCGCAAATTTTAAAAGCCAATGTTTGATTTTGGGGGCGGTAGACAAAGACAAAGTGATTTTGTTAAACCCATCAATAGAGGTTCCAAATGGCTCCGTTGTTCAATAGCCCAGTCCATTCAACTCAAAAAAACTTCAAATTAAAACCGCTTTTTATAAGTTTGTTATGCGAGAATTTTAAATTTTTAATCTGTATTGTGATCATTGATTATTTCCTCTCCCTTTTTCTCAAAAATAAAGCTTGTCATTTCCTCAAGGATGGATTTAAACGCATTGAAATCTTCTTTGTAGAGATAAATTTTATGCTTTTTAAAATGGAATGAACCGTCTTCGTTTGTGAACTTTTTACTTTCGGTTATGGTTAAGTAGTAGTCTTCAGCTTTCGTGGCTTTAACGTCAAAAAAATAAGTTCTTCTTCCAGCTCTCAAGGCCTTTGACAAGATTTCCTGTTCTTTTTCGTACATATTTAGTTATTAGAAGATATGTGATTTAGGATCAAAAATGAAAAAAAATTATGAACTCGCCAACTTTTTAGTAATGATAATTTAGGCGACCCATCAAATGTAGTTTCTAGTTTGTAGATTCCTGCAACTGTTTCTCATAAAGGGCTTTGTAGTAGCCATCTTTACTAATTAATTGATTGTGTGTTCCTTGTTGAATAATTTTTCCAAGTTCAAGTACTATAATATGATCGGCATTTTTTACAGACGAGATTCTATGACTCACAATAAGCGTTGTTCGGTTTTTTGTAATTTTGTTGAGGTTGTTTAAAATTTCTTTCTCGGTTTCGGTGTCTACAGCTGACAAACAGTCATCTAACAACAAAATCCGTGGCGTTTTAATGAAAGCACGGGCCATTGAAATACGTTGCTTTTGTCCACCTGATAGAGTAATACCACGCTCGCCCAAAAAAGTCGAGTAACCCTGACTAAAATTTAATATATTTCTGTGTACAACGGCACTTTTAGCAGCTTCAATAACAGCTTCATCGCTAGTATCTTCCTTGCCAAATTTAATATTGTTATTGATAGTATCAGAGAACAAAAAAGGTTCTTGTGGGACATATCCAATACTGTTTCTTAAATCGTATAAATTGAGCTTTTGAATGTCTTTGTCATCAATTTCTATAACCCCATGAGAGCAATTGTACATACGACCAATCAATTCCAAGATGGTTGATTTACCACTTCCTGTTTTTCCAATAATAGCCAGTGTTTTACCATTCTCAACTTCAAAGCTAATACCTTTCAAGGCTTCAATACCTGTATCAACATAATTTAAATGCACATCCTTAAAAGAAATCTTACCTAAAATCTTTGTGTTAAATTGGTTGGTATTAACAACCGTTGGCTGGCTTTTCAAAAAATCATTTATCCGCTTCTGTGAGGCCTCTGCCTCTTGTATGAGAGATGTAACCCATCCTACCGAGGCAACGGGCCAGGTCAACATATTGACATATATGATAAACTCGGCAATGGTTCCAAGCTCTTTAATTTGACCATCGATATACTGCATTCCACCTACGTAAATAACAATCAAATTACTGGTCCCAATCAGCAATAGCATAAGGGGATAGAAAAAGGCTTGAATTTTGGTGAGATCTAGTCGTTTTATACGTTGGCTGTTAGAAAGTTGGGTAAAATCATTTTTTGTTCGCTCTTCGAGTGTGTAAGCCTTTGCAATTGAAATTCCACTGAATATTTCTTGAATTGCAGAGGATAATGTTGATAGATGTGCTTGGACGATGGTACTGCGCTTGTGGATAAATTTACTTAGAAAATAAATCGAAACAGAGAGGATGGGTAGGGGTAGAATGGTATACAGTGTGAGCGATGGAGACTTGCTGTACATATAAATGACTGCTACAAAAAAAAGTGTTATTGTGTTAATGGTATACATCAATGCTGGTCCAACATACATTCGTACTTTTCCAACATCCTCTGTGATTCGATTCATCAAATCTCCAGTTCTGTTTTGTTTGTAAAAGGGTAGACATAGGAATTGATAGTGGTTGTAGATTTCATTTTTTAAATCAAATTCGATATATCTAGATACGTTGATTAGAGTTTGACGCATTAAAAAAGTAAATACGGCAGTGGCCAATGC
>JAYYCW010000057.1:0-7034 GCA_036161535.1 Bacteroidota bacterium
TTTTGTCTGACCATAGACAGACTGCGGATTTGGAGTATCTGTCTCTGTGTAAGGCTCCTGGCTGTTGCCATCAAACACATAATCCGAAGAGATATGGATGAGTTTGATGTTGTTTTCTTTTGAAAGTTTGGCAAAATTTGCTACCGCCAAATGGTTTATTGCATCTGCCAATGTTGGTTCTGTCTCTGCTTTATCAAGTGCTGTGTAGGCAGCACAGTTGATTATAGCATTAATTTTATTAATTTTTATAAAGTTTTTAACCGCTTTATAATCAGTAATGTCTAAATTATTACGATTTGTAAATAATAAATTATGATTTGGAAAGTTTAAAGCAATTATTCTTAGTTCTGAGCCTAGCTGACCCCCTGAGCCTGTAACAAGTATATTATTCCTATGTGATATTTGAGAGTTCGAAGTATTCAGCATCTTTAAATAGCGGCAGTAATATGTCTTTACTTGAGCGTTTGATTTCATCAAATTTTAAGCCCCAATCAATTCTTAAACTTGGATCGTCACAAGCAATTCCTCTTTCAAATTTGGGTTTATAAAAACGATCCAATTTATAGGTTACAAAAGCGGTTTTGCTCAAAACTACAAAGCCATGTGCAAATCCTTTGGGAATAAATAGCTGTTTTTTATTCTCAGCAGTTAGTTCTAGGGATATGTGCTGACCAAAAGTAGAAGAATTTCTTCTCAAGTCAACCGCAACATCTAATACAGATCCATGAATTACCCTTACCAATTTAGTCTGTGCATAGGGTTCTAATTGGTAATGCAGTCCTCTTAAAATACCATAGGATGATTTAGACTCATTTTCTTGACAAAAATTGATAGGATGCCCTAAAAATGTTTCTAGTTGGTCCTGCCTGTAGATTTCTGTAAAATACCCACGTTCATCCTTACAAAGCTTTGGCTCACATAAAATAACGTCTGGTATTTCTAATCTTGTAAACTTCATTAAAATTCTTTGGCACGTTTAATCAGGTACTGTCCATAGCCATTATTTTTTAAGGGTTCCGCCAGCTTTAATAATTGATCTTTGGAAATATAACCCATTTGACATGCAATGACTTCCAAACATGCCACTTTAAGACCTTGTCTAGTTTCAATGGTTTTGATATAATTAGAGGCCTCAATCAAAGACTCATGAGTACCGGTATCCAGCCATGCAAAACCACGGCCCATAAGCTCAACCTTTAGTTCACCGCGTTTTAAATATTCTTGATTGACTGCTGTAATTTCAAGTTCACCCCTTTGACTTGGCCGGATATTTTTAGCAATTTCCACTACCGAGTTGGGGTAGAAATACAAACCAACCACAGCATGATTTCCTTTTGGATTTTGAGGTTTTTCTTCAATTGAGAGTATATTGGCTTTGCTATCAAATTCTACAACTCCGTAACGCTTTGCATCACTCATATAATAACCAAAGACAGTAGCCATCTTTTTGTCTTTTACATTGGCAATGGATTTTGATAATAAATCCGAAAAACCATGACCGTTAAAAATATTATCCCCTAAAACCAAACAAACATCCTCATTACCAATAAATTCTTCTCCGATAATAAAGGCTTGTGCTAGACCCTCTGGGGAAGGTTGCTCTTTGTAGAACAATGAAATACCTAAGTTCTTACCATCGCCTAACAGACGTTCAAAATTTGGTAAATCTTCGGGGGTTGAAATAATTAAAATATCTCTTATACCCGAAAGCATCAATACCGACAGCGGGTAGTAAACCATGGGCTTGTCATAGATGGGTAACAATTGTTTAGAAGTTCCCTTGGTAATGGGATACAATCTAGTTCCAGATCCGCCCGCTAAAACAATGCCTTTCATATATCAGCGTATTGTTTTGTATAATAGTTCATATAGTCTCCAGAGGTTATGTTCTCAAGCCAGGCCTTATTATCTAGATACCAATCAATGGTCTCAGAGAGTCCGGCTTCAAAAGTTAGTGTTGGAGCCCACCCCAATTCGTTGTTTATTTTGGAGGCGTCAATGGCATAACGCAAATCATGACCGGGCCGGTCTTTGATAAATTTTATGAGTTTTTCACTACTACCAGAAATACGTCCTAGTTTTTTATCAATTTGTTTACAAAGAAACCTTACCAAATCAATATTTTTATACTCATTAAACCCACCAATATTATAAGTTTCATGGTTTTTGCCCTTGTGAAATACCAAATCTACGGCCATGGCATGATCTTTTACGTACAACCAGTCTCGAGTGTGATTTCCATCCCCGTATACAGGTAGTGTTTTTTTATTAATAATGTTATTTATAAATAATGGAATTAGTTTTTCTGGAAACTGGTTAGGACCATAGTTATTGGAACAGTTAGAGATGACATAGGGAATTCCGTAGGTTTCCCCGAAGGCGCGTACGAAATGATCAGAGCTGGCCTTGGAAGCGGAGTAGGGAGAATTTGGATTGTAAGGCGTTGTTTCTTTAAAAAGTCCTGAAGCACCCAAAGAGCCATAAACTTCGTCTGTGCTAATATGATAAAAGCGCTTACCTTCCCAATCTTTTTTCCACAATGACTTAAAGGCATTCAAAAGAACTATGGTTCCCAAAATATTGGTTTTTGCAAATCCCAAGGGATTTTTAATGGAGCGGTCCACATGAGACTCTGCAGCCAAGTGAATTACAGCATCAAATTTATATGCGTTAAAAATGGTATTGATATAGACATCATTGGTAATATCGCCGCGGAGGAATGTATAATGATCGTTGTGCTCAATATCTTTAAGATTTTCAAGATTTCCGGCATAGCTGAGGATGTCAAGATTGTAAATATGATAATTTGAATAATTATTCACAAAGTACCTCACAATATGCGAACCTATGAACCCCGCACCCCCGGTAATTAATATTTTATTTTTAGCGGCCAAAATCGTCTTTAAGTCTTACAATATCTTCCTCGTTTGAGGGCAAAGGATCGGTATGCTGCCAAATCTCGGCCACCACGCCATAGTCTTCTAATCCTACTAATCTATGGCGTACCCCTTGATCGAGTTTTATTTGATCCCCGGGTTCATAGCAGACCATAGGAGTTTCAATGTCTGTAGCAGATTGAACAACCCCTACTCTACCCTTGTAAACCTGCCAAATTTCAGCACGGCGGTTGTGGTATTGCCAAGACAATTTCACATTGGGTTTTACCATCAAAATTTTTGGGCTGAGCTTGCCATCAATTTTTAGCATATTAACATCTAAGCCTCCAAAAAAATGATCTGAAAATTTTTGGGCTTGACTTTCCTTTATATAAAAAAACCCTCCCCAGGGCCGGTTTAGATCTTGGTCTATAACTTCGAAGCCCAAGCCTTGAAGTTCAATATTGATGTTTTTGTAGAACTCAAGAGCCATTATTTGTTGTCCTCAGCAATTTTGACTTGTTTTCTGAGCCCACTAGAAGAAAAACGGTGGTCCCTAGAATTGTAATAGATATCAATCCCCTTTTCTTCACAATACGACCTTCCAGTGTATTGCTTATCTATGTATTCATCCCCAACAATACGAACATCTATTTTAAAAGATTGTAAGATATCCAACAAATCATTTTCTGTCACATATGGGATAATTTCGTCGACATGTATACAACCTTTGAGTTGGATGTAGCGCTCTATAATGGTTTGTGTAGGCGCATTTTTTTCAGCTCGGTCAATAGAGGGATCCAGTTGCAGACCAACAATTAAATAATCACAAACACTTTTGGCTTCTTCTAACATTTTTACATGGCCTGCATGCAAAAGATCAAAAGTGGAAAAGGTAATACCTACTCTCATAATCTTATTATTTATTTTTTAAACTCGTTTTAAAGGATTTTATTTTATCTATTTTGGGAATTTAAAGTTTTTCTAGGAGCCAACTACTAGATTGAATTTTATCGCCCAAACCATCAACCAAGGCAATCCCAACTGCATCGCAACTCGATCGTTCTGGTATTGTATCATTGTTTTGATCTCCACCGTTGGCAAATACCAAATCATAAGCATCGCCATAATCATTTGCTATTTTTTTAAGAGTGATACATACGGTGCGGTCCTTGTCGATGGAAAGTATGGCTTTGTCAACGGCTTTTATGTTGGAAACGATCAAAAGTCGCTCGGATTCCGTTTGAAATTCCTTGCTTCCCTTTAATTGTCGCTGAAGATCAGAATTAACAATCACAAAAAGTTCGTCTGCCAAGGCTTTGGCGTTGTTAAAATACTCTAAATGTCCCTTGTGGATAGGGTTAAAATATCCTGAGACGATGACTGCTTTTTTCTTTTTCATGATAAATCTAATTTATTTTAAACACGGCTCCGCCGTAGGGTGTCACACGACACTCTGACGATACAAAAAAACTCCAGCATTTTAGCTGGCCAGTTTAAATTTTATGGTGAAGCGACCACAACTGGAAATGGCACTGCACATATTATTCTTACCAACACTCAATAACTGAGCATTGGTCCCCAATACCGGCGCTTTAAACACAGCGCCCTCTTTCAAATAGTCAGGTCTGTAAGCCTGAACGCAATAATCTTTAAGTCTTTGAATTTCATTTGGCCACACCTTTGCTCGTTGTCCATGGACATTCAAATAGCCATTGACACTTTGAGAGTTAAAAACTAAACGGTCCTGTGCAGGAGAAACCTGAACAAACACATGCCGAGAAATTAGAGGTTTTTTAATTTTTTTCTTTCGATCACTCCAACGGTGCCATTGCTCTACAAAGGGGGTGTAGGCGTCCATACCCAATTTTTTTAAGTCTGAAACGACTTTCAATTCATGTTGTGGCTTGACTCTTAAAACATGCCAAAAAATTTCGTTGTTGTTCAAGGCAAGTTATTTATGTTAATTGTATAATTGGTTAACCATAAAGAGGGTTTAACGGCGTAAATATAGTGTATAAAAGTCCAATAGGAATTACTAAAATTATAAATAAAGGTTAAAATTTTAACATTTTGCTATATAAACAATCAAGAGTTTAACATTTTTTAGATTATCAAAAAAAAAAAAAAGAAACACTAATGATCCTAAAAAATCAGTTTTTTTATGATTTTAATTTGCAATAAATTGAGAAAATATCCCTTAAATAAAAATCAATACAGAGTGTTATTGAATTTTTTTATGAAACTTAACAGCCACTTGTAAAATTAGCTCAAGAAATTTTAAAAAGGATGTTATTTTTTACTAATTTTGAATTATAACAAATTTTTTTGAAAAATAACAATCAAAATATCAAATTTATTTTAGCCATATTGTTGTTGGGGGTATTTACCTTTCCATCAATTCTAAATTTAGTTCACCAATGTGATTCTCACAAATCCATTGAATGTAAAGAAAACAAAGCCCATTTGCACCAATTACAAACTGAATGCAAAGTTTGTGATTTTAATCTTCTCACATTTGATTACAGAACAAATAAAGTACCAAATCTAGAAAAAAACGAAATTTTTGTTATCCAAGATAATTTCTTTGTCGATACATATTTTCATTCATTTTACTTAAATTATTCTCAATTACGCGCGCCCCCGATGTTTTCTTAGCAACAGTCCTTTTATTGTAACGCTGATAAAGAAAACCAAATGCGCAAATATATAATAGCTGTATTGCTTGTGAAAAGCTTTATGGTGAATTCTCAAAATTGTAAAAACTCAGTCTCGGGTAAAGTCACTGACTTACACGATGGCTCTGTGTTGTCTGGAGCCACCTTATTGGTTTTGGAAACGGGTCAAAGCACACTTTCTGATTTTGACGGTTCCTATAAACTTAATGATCTCTGTCAAGGGCAAAACTACTCTGTTAAAGTAATGCACGCGTCTTGTGAAACCATGACTTTTAAACTCAAAGTGTCTCGAAATTTAAACCGTGATTTCAAATTAGAACACCATATTGAGGAACTCAATGAAATTATTGTAAGTGGTAAAGCTTACGAAAATCAAAGCAGCTCCGTGTTTGAAAATAAATTGTCCACTGAAATTTTAGAACGCTTTAGTACCGCTTCACTTGGAGATGCTTTAAAAAACTTGAGTGGTGTGTCATCGTTAAGCAAGGGAAATGGAATTGTCAAACCTATTATCAATGGTTTACACAGCAGCCGAATCATTATGATTAACAATGGAGTTAGGATGCAGGACCAAGAATGGGGAAAAGAGCATGCGCCCAATATTGATGTGAATGCTGTTGGAAAACTAACACTTGTCAAAAGTGCCAGTGCTTTACAATATGGAGGAGATGCGATGGGGGGTATTATCATTGCTGAAGGTTTAAAAATACCTGTTAAAGACAGCCTTTTTGGAAAGACCTCAATCTCCGCAGCTTCCAATGGGCGCGGAGGTGTATTCACTTCACAATTAACAAAAAGTACCAAAAATGGTTGGTATGGAGCCCTGCAAGGGACCGTCAAACGATTCGGAGACCTAGAGTCGTCATCGGACGTAATGAGCAATACAGGATTAATGGAAAAAGATTTTTCTTTAAGATGGGGAGTCAATCGATTTAATTACGGACTAGAAGCATATTATGCTTATTACAGCACAGAAATAGGGATTTTACGCTCCTCTCATGCCCATGGAGCTGCAGATCAGATCAGAGCCATCAACAGCAATGTCCCCTTAGTCGTCAGGGACTTCACTTATGATATTGGCTATCCCAAGCAAGATGTTTCACATCATCTTGTAAGAATCAAAGCTTTCAAAAAATTGAACAACTCAAGCAAGTTATCCCTGCAATACGATTATCAAAAAAATCACCGTTTTGAGTATGATATTCGTGTTGGCAGTGACAGAGACACCCCTGCACTAGATTTAGAATTGGATACCCATACAGCTTTATTGGATTTTAAAGGGGCTTTGGGAAGTTTTGATTTTAAAACAGGTGTCATGGGTCGCTATCAAAATAATTTCGCAAACCCCGATACTGGTATTAGAAGATTGATTCCCGATTATAATAAGTACGATTTTGGAATTTATGGTGTTTTAGATTTTAAAATAAATGAACGATTACAATCAGAGGGAGGCTTTCGGTTCGATTACACTTACATGGAC
>JAYYCW010000058.1:0-5656 GCA_036161535.1 Bacteroidota bacterium
AAAAATGATTGATTTTATTAAAGTCGATATCCGAAATATGGGTACATACGGCGTCTAAAAAGTGGCGGTCGTGAGACACCACAATAACGCAGTTGTCATAATTAGCTAAAAATGTTTCTAACCAGGCAATAGTTTCATAATCCAAATCGTTTGTAGGTTCATCCATAATGAGCACGTCAGGATTGCCAAAAAGTGCCTGTGCCAACAACACTCGTACTTTTTGTTTTCCATCTAAATCAGCCATAACCGTATGGTGTAGGGCTTCTTTGATATCTAAATTGGAAAGCATGGCCGCGGCATCACTTTCTGCATTCCAGCCGTTCATTTCTTCATATTGAACTTGTAGCTCTCCAATACGATCAGCATTGGCGTCATTATAATCGTTGTAAAGCGAGTCTATTTCAGTTTTTATGGCATATAGTGGCTTGTTACCCATTAAGACTGTTTCAAGCACCGTGTGGGCGTCGTATAAATTGTGGTTTTGTTCAAATACGGACATGCGTTTTCTGGGTTCCAAATGCACATGGCCAGAAGTGGCTTCCTGACTGCCAGATAATATTTTTAAAAAAGTAGATTTACCAGCCCCATTGGCACCAATGATACCATAGCAATTCCCGCTGTTAAATGTGATATTGACATCGTCAAATAATACGCGCTTTCCAAATTGAACGGATAAGTTTGAAACTGAAAGCATAGCACTAAGGTTTTAGTTTTGCAAAAGTAGAGAATTGTCGGCATATTTCAATTGAAAAAATATTTTGTATTAATTTTAATTACAAAATTGATAACTAAAATAATTTTATTTTGGGAATAATAACGTTGAGTTTCGAAGTATGAAATTGAACTATTTTAGAGTTGATTCAAAAATATCGATTAATATGTAAATTTTATTGATATATTTAGGTGTTTAATTGTTAGATATCAATTTCTCAAAAAACGAATAAAATGAAAGATTATCATGTTTTTTATTTCAAAAAAACAACTTTAAATGGCTTTTAATTACGTGAAAAAAATAAAATACATCAATTTTATATCAGCATTTGTCACATCAATATTAATAAGTTTTTCCCTCTGTGGTCAAAATGATATGACCAATGTCATTTTTATAATATGTGATGATTTAAATGATTCTGTTGAGGGAATGGGAGGACACGTACAAGCCCAAACACCGAATATTGATAGGCTAATTGATATGGGAGTTCAATTTACAAACGCCCATGCTAATGCGCCAATTTGCGGACCGTCTAGAGCCAGTCTTTGGACAGGAATGTATCCTAGTAAAACTGGATATTATGGCCATAATCAACAACAAAATAGATGGCGTAATTTTCCAATTTTGACAGATGCGATAACCATCATGGAACATTTCAAAAACAATGGATATAAATTGTATGGAAGTGGTAAAGTCTTTCATAATGGCCATGAAGATAATAGTGTTTTTAATCAGCCTTTAAATGGTGGTCCATCAAGTTTTGGCCCTTTTCCGTGGGATGGTTTTACAATGCATAATTGGGGAAAACCGCAAGCTTTTGGCCATTCCATTATGCCACCAAATATAAGAGATAACAAGTGGGGTGGATTTGCACCTTTGAGTGAAATTCCAACTGTTGGTGATTACACTGGATGGATGAAAGACTGGGAAGAGCCTTGGGATTTTCAATATGTAAGCGAAATGGATAGGGAATTGATGCCCGACGAAATTACAACTTCTTGGGTCTGCGAAAAACTAAATGAAACTCATGAAAATCCATTTTTTATTGTAGCGGGAATGAACCGTCCTCATACACCAAGATATGCCCCTAAAGAATTTTTTGATATGTTTCCATTAGAAACAATAATTTTACCTCCTTATTTAGAAAACGATTTAAATGACACACCTTCTATTTTATGGGAAAATATTTATCAGAGTTCCGCACTACCGCGATTTCTTGAGGATTCAGCAGAAACGGATATTGGTAGTGAAATGTGGTGGAAAAAATGGGTACAATCATATTTAGCCTGTGTTGCATTTGTAGACCATCAGGTAGGTATAATTTTAGATAGTTTAGAGAACAGCCAATATGCAGACAACACCATTGTGATATTTACTTCAGATCATGGATATCACATGGGAGAAAAAAACTTCCTGTCAAAAACAACCATTTGGGAAGAATCGACCCGCATTCCTCTAGTCGTTTATGCGCCAGGAGTTTCAGTTGCGGGTGAAAAAGTAGCTCATCCTGTGTCTCTTATTGATATTTATCCTACGCTAATTGATTTATCTGGTTTACCGGAAAACCCAAATGTTGGAGGAAATGAGTGCCCCCTAGATGGTTATAGTTTTAGACCATTTTTGGAAAATCCAATAAACGGGACATGGAACGGCCCTCCAGTAGCTTTAAACCACCTAAACGGAAATATCGATCCTGCTAACAATGTTCCATCTCCAATAGTTGAAAATCATCACTCTGTACGCTCAATTCGTTATCGATATACACTTACAAGTGACGGCGAAGAAGAATTTTACGATCATTTAAATGACCCAAACGAATGGAATAATTTAGCGATTACAGATTTAGACAACGCTACATCATCATTGTTGGAATGGCACAAATCAGAAATGTTCGATCTCTTGAATATATCTAGTTTGAGCACTGATGAAATAACAAAATCGAATAAATTTAATCTTTACCAGCACTATTTGGGTAATTCAAATTGGAGTACTCAAATTGAGTATATCTTATCTCAAGAAACACAGGTTAAAATTGAGATTTTTAACATTAATGGTAAAAAAATATTAAGCCTAGTTAATGAGTCCAAGTCCGCTGGTAAGCATGATATGAGTTTTAATTTAACTAAATTTTCAAGCGGTTTGTATTTTTGTAAAATGACGACACCAACGTTTTCAAAAACAAAAAAAATTATTCTAGGACATTAATAACATAGTTTTATTTTTTACATGGCTATGTCTTGAAGAAGAAGGCTAAAGATTTCGATGAAAATTTATATGTTGTGATATAATCTAATTTTGGAATTAGTTGTGTTTAAATTATCAGAATAAAAAAACATTTTTTTTTAAAGAAACCAAATATAAAGGAATTGGTAAGATTAATCTAAATCAATAATTCATAAAATATACAATTAAGATCTTAGTCAAATAGAACTCAACGGGGGTGGTATTTGTAATCTTTAAGTTTAATTCCCCTTTTTAAAATCAGCTAGAAACTTGGCCAATCCAATGTCGGTAAGCGGGTGCTTTAAAAGTCCTTCAATAGAGCTCAATGGGCCTGTCATCACATCTGCGCCAATTTTAGCACAGTTGATGACATGCATGGTGTGGCGTACAGAAGCAGCTAAAATTTCAGTTTCATAGCCGTAATTGTCATAAAGATGTCGAATCTCGGCAATAAGATCTAAACCGTCAGTAGAAATATCGTCTAAACGTCCAATAAATGGAGACACATAAGTGGCAGCCGCTTTGGCAGCTAAGATGGCTTGACCAATTGAAAAAACTAAAGTCATATTTGTTTTAATGCCCTTGTCACTAAAATATTTACAAGCCTTTACCCCTGCCTTAATCATGGGCAGCTTCACCACAATTTGCGGGTTTATGGCGGCCAAGGCTTCCCCTTCTTGCACCATCCCTTCAAAATCTGTAGCAATCACTTCGGCAGACACATCGCCATCCACAATAGCGCAGATATCTTTATAATGCTGAAGAATATTTTCGGTTCCTTTAATGCCTTCTTTGGCCATTAAGGATGGATTGGTGGTCACACCATCCAAAACACCCAGGTCTTGTGCTTCTTTGATTTGTTGGAGGTTTGCAGTATCAATAAAAAATTTCATAACTAATATTAGGTATTAAAAAAGTGTGATGTAAAAATATAACTTTAGCTTACTTTAACAAGCTACAATTCAAATAATTATAAAAAAAATTGCCCTGCTTAGTACTATAGTTTATAAAAAGACATTAGAAGTTTTTCGAAAATCCAGTCTGGTAACAGCCGTTTTAAAACAATCGAAAACTTTTGTAAAAAGGCCCCTACTTTGTAATGAATTTTTGGCCGTTTTGTTTGTATTATACCAAAAATCAATTTGGCCAAAACTATTGGGTCTTGCCCTGCATTCACATGACCGTTGACCAATTTCAAGGTTTGGCCATAAGTGGATTTGTAAGGCGAATCGGCTTTTTCTGGCGCGTGGTAGCGGCCCGCAGCAATATTGGTTGAAAAAGCTGCAGGCGCCACATTTGTCATCTGCACATTAAAAGGCTTTAACTCCATACGGTAGGCCTCTGTAACAAGCTCTAAGGCTCCTTTACTAGCGCTGTAAACCCCGCGAAATGGCAAGCCCATATAAGCTGCAATCGAAGTGATATTAATGATAAGTCCCGCATTATGCATACGCATACTGGGCAAAACCGCATTGATCACAGCTATAGGTCCAAATAAATTGGTTTCAAAATTAGTTTTCACCATTTCCATGGGAATTTCTTCTAGTGGTCCTGTAATACCTGCACCAGCGTTATTGATAAGCACATCTATTTTCCTTGTTTTTTTTAACAAATTGTCCATACATTTTTGGATGGATTCCGGTTTTGTAACATCTAGTTCAACAATTGTAAATTTAGAGTCTTTGTATTTTTCAGGAAAGCGGCTGCTCCCATATACCTCAAAACCTTTTTGGGTCAAATAATCCACAATGCTTTTACCAATCCCCGAAGATCCGCCGGTAATAAATACTGTTTTTGGCATAATTGAGTCGTATTTAAAAAATAAAGATAGAAAGATTTAAGAAATTAATAAACATAAAAAAAGGCAAGCGACCTACATCACACCGCTACGACCATTTACCTTTGCTGCGTTCCCGCCCTGGAGGATTCAACAGGAGCTGGTTGTGTAGAACTTGCCTAGGTCAAAGATACAATGTTTTAATATTCTTTTAATGATTTTTTTTAGTGAACATAAATAAATAAATTGCCAAAAATACAGCATCGCCTATGTCCTTCTTCAAACAGTTAAAAATCATTGCCCTTGGCGCTACTATATACAGTTGTGGAAATTCTTCCAAAGCCCTAAAGTCCAACTTTTCAATTCAGTCCAATACCGCTAAAAATATCATTAGCAATGCCGACACCCTAAAGCTGTCTGTTTTAAACACTAATAACAAGAAAATTGATTCTGTAGCGTTTAGCATGAACAACCGCCGCATTACTGATGACATAGCGCTCAAAGACACTGCATTGGGTGAAAAAATAATCAAAGCCACTGTTTTTTTTGAAGGTAAAAGGGAAGTCGCCCTGCTGAAAATTATTGTGGTCAATAGCAATACTCCCAAGCTTTATACCTATGAGTTGGTCAATACCTACCCCCACGATATCAATTCCTACACCCAAGGGCTGGAATTTTACAAGGGTATTTTATATGAAAGCACCGGGCAATATGGCGAGTCCAAACTCCGAGCGCTGGATTATAAAAATAATACAGTCCTTAAAAATATAGATCTCTCTTCATCCTATTTTGGTGAAGGTTTAACGGTCTTGAACGACAAAATATATCAATTGACATGGAAAGAAGGCCGCGGGCTTATCTATGATGTCAATAGTTTTGAGTCCTTGGGGAACTTTAAATACGGTCAAAGCAATGAAGGCTGGGGATTGTGTAATGATGGGACT
>JAYYCW010000059.1:0-68548 GCA_036161535.1 Bacteroidota bacterium
AAGTTTTAGAATCGATAAAGGCATCGATAATGGGCAGGTTGTTGTTTTGTTCTAATTGATTCAAGACCCGATCAAATCTACTGTCCTTTGAAACGCTAGCCTTAGTGTAACCAACGCTTTTTAACAAGTTTAAAGATTCTAAATTTTGTGTAAAGATATAGTCAAAACACAAGATCGGTTCTCGCCATCTTTTTGTAAAAGATTTAAAAAAATACTGGTCTGGTCTGAACAGTGCAGAAATCAAAAATACTTTTGCAGCATGTGTTTTAAGGGCTGCTAGATAATTTGGCCAAAGTTCATATTTTACAAAAACAACCATTTTCGGATTTGTTATATTTAGAAACGACTCAACATTTTTTTGAGTGTCCAAGGGAAGGTAAACTACGATTGGCGTAATGGGGTTTTTTCTGCGAATCTCATAACCAGATGGCGAAAAGAACGACAGAACAATTTTTGCTTTGGGGTATGATTGTTTAATTTTTTTAAAAACGGGAAGTCCCTGTTCATATTCTCCCAAGGAGGCACAATGAAACCAAAAGACAAGGTCATTTTTTTGAATATTCTCTTCTAAAAATTTAAAAGTATCTCGACGGCCTCTTACCCCTTTTTTAATTTTTTTATCAAAAAGGCTTATCGCTGGAAGTAAAAAGTTGGCCAGCGAGACGGCAAAATTATAAACAATAAACAATTGTTAAGGTTTTAAACAAAAATACATTCTTTATCTTAATTTTAGCATTTACACCTTGCTAATTTTGTATTTTTGTTGCGGTACCAACTGGTATAAATTCATTAACAGAGATTATGAAGAAAATTCAAATGGTAGACCTTAAGGGTCAGTATCAAGCAATAAAAAAAGAAGTGAATGCTTCCATACAAGAAGTGATTGATACTGCAGCATTTATCAATGGTCCAAAAGTTAAAATATTTCAAAAAAACCTTGAATCCTATCTAGGAGTAAAGCATGTTATTCCATGTGCGAATGGCACTGATGCCCTTCAAATTGCCATGATGGGTTTGGGCTTAAAACCAGGAGATGAGGTGATCACTGCGGATTTTACATTTGCTGCAACCGTCGAAGTGATAGCATTATTGGGTTTAACTCCGGTGCTTGTCGATGTGGATCCAGAATACTTTAATATTGATATTGAAGCAATTAGAAAAGCCATCACGACAAAAACCAAAGCCATTGTACCTGTTCACTTATTTGGTCAGTGCGCTGATATGGAGGCCATTCTAAAAATTGCGGGAGAACACAATCTATTTGTAATTGAAGACAATGCGCAAGCCATTGGTGCCACCCATACAGCTTCTGATGGTGTTAAAGCCAAAGCAGGCACTCTGGGCCATGTGGCTTCTACTTCTTTTTTCCCTTCCAAAAATCTAGGTTGTTATGGAGACGGCGGCGCTATTTTTACAAACGATGACGACCTAGCACATACTATTAGAGGTATTGTTAACCACGGCATGTATAAGCGTTACCATCACGATGTTGTAGGAGTCAATTCTCGCTTAGACTCCATCCAGGCAGCAGTTTTAGACGCAAAACTTCCGAAATTAGATGCATATAATAAAGCACGTCGAGATGCCGCTAGAAAATACAATTCTGCTTTTAGAAATCATCCCAATATTTCAATTCCCAAGACTGGTAGAGACTGTGAAAATATTTGTGAACATTGTGATTGTCATGTTTTCCATCAATACACTCTAAAGCTTAAAAATGCTGATCGGGATGGATTGGTGGCCCATTTAAATTCCAAAGGCATCCCCTGTGGTGTTTACTATCCGATTCCACTACACCAACAAAAAGCTTATCAAAGCGAGCGTTACAATGAAGCGGATTTTAAAGTGACCAATCAACTGTCCCAAGAAGTTTTTTCCCTTCCTATGCATACGGAGTTGGAGAACGATCAGATTGATTACATCATAAACGCAGTCAAGGAATATTTAGGCTGAAGATTTTTTATTCTGAGCTCTTTCTTTCAAAGTCGCTATTAAAATCAATACCATTCCAGTTGTGACTGATAAATCGGCAATATTGAAAATTCCTGTTCTTACGATGCTAAAATCCATAAACAAAAAGTCTGTTACGGAGCCATAAAGAAAACGGTCAAATAAATTGGCCAGTCCACCGCCAACGATGCAACACAGCCCAATCGTTGTAAGCCAATCCAGTGATTTATTTGTGAATAAATAATACAAAACAAAGCCAAGTACCATTGTGGGAACCATAAGTAAAAAGATTAATTTGATGGTTGGGTTGGATTCACTGCCCATCCCTAAAAAGGCCCCTGAATTTTCAACATTCATCAACTGAAGTAATTCACCCACAATCTCAGTTCGAGTGCCAGGAACAACTTTTTCACGCACTATATACTTTGTGTATTGGTCTGCTCCTATATTTAGGAAAATCAAAAGGAGAATGTATAGTTGTTTTTTGTACATACTTAATTTTCAAATACTGCTGCGGCAGTGGCCGCCTCCTTGTTTATTTTACGCACCAAACCCTGAAGGACATTTCCAGGCCCGACTTCGGTAAAATTTTTGGCTCCATCAAGAATCATTTGTTCTACAGACTGGGCCCATTTTACAGGAGCTGTCAGTTGTGCTATTAAATTTCTTTTGATTTCTACTGAGTCAACAACCGCCGTAGCCGTTGCATTTTGGTAAATTGGACAGCTTGGAGTTTTGAATACAGTATTTTCAATGGCGCTGGCGAGATGTTCTCTTGCGGGCTCCATTAGCGGGGAGTGAAAAGCACCTCCAACCGGCAATACCAAGGCTCTTCTGGCGCCTTTTTCTTTTAAGGTTTCACAAGCTTTATGTATAGATTCAATCGCTCCAGAAATCACCAACTGTCCTGGGCAATTGTAATTCGCAGCTACGACAACCCCCTCTGTTTCACTGCAAACAGCTTCTACAATTGCATTGTCCAAGCCCAATACCGCGGCCATAGTGCTTTCAGACATTTCACAAGCTTTTTGCATGGCCTCAGCCCGTTGGGCAACGAGATTAAGTCCACTCTCAAAGTCCAAGACCTTATTGGCAACCAAGGCAGAAAATTCTCCCAAAGAGTGGCCTGCGACCATATCTGGGTTAAAATTAGCGCCCAAGCACTTGGCTAAAATCACAGAATGTAAAAAAATAGCAGGTTGGGTGACTTTGGTTTGCTTTAAATCAGCAGCCTCTCCTTCAAACATGGTTTCGGTGATCTTAAATCCTAGAATTGAATTTGCTTTTTTAAACAGAGCTTTGGCTTCTTTGGATTGTTCGTAAAGTGATTTTCCCATCCCTGGGAATTGAGCACCTTGACCTGGAAAAATAAATGCATTCATTGCGTTTAAAATTAGTTGATATTGGTTTGTCTTTTGTAAGTGATAAAACTAAAATCACAAGCGTGTTTTTCGTCTTTTGAGATTCGCTCTCTTTTAATTTCCTCCCAATGATTTAAATCTATCTCGGGGAAATAAGTATCCCCATCAAAGTTTTCATGTACACGGGTCAGCTCAATAATTGATGCATAGGGAAGGGCCTGCTTATAAATTTCACCACCTCCAATAATATAGGGCTGCTCGTCGTTCACGACTGCTTCAATGGCCTTTTCTATGGAGTTAACAACCACGACACCTTCTGGGACTCTATAATTTTTTTGACGCGTAATGACAATGTGGGTGCGGTTGGGCAATGGCTTTGGAAAACTTTCAAATGTTTTTCTGCCCATAATCATATGGTGTCCGGAAGTCAGGGTTTTAAAGCGTTTCAGATCAATACTCAAATCCCAAATAAGATCGTTGTCTTTTCCAATGACTTGATTTTCTGAAACCGCAACAATAACGGTGAGTGGTGGATGGTTTTTTGTGTTCAATAGACTAAGACATTTGAGCGCAAAAATAGCGTTTTAAATTAAAATTATACAGCAACTTTGCCTTTGATGTGCGGATGTGGGTTGTAGTCTAAAAGAGTAAAATCATCAAAAGTAAAATCAAATATGTCTTTTATTTCAGGGTTGAGCAGCATTTGAGGCAATGGTCTGGGGTCTCTTGAGCGCTGCAGTTCCAATTGTTCCAAATGGTTATTATAGATATGTGCATCCCCTAAGGTGTGTACAAAGTCTCCCGCTTCATACCCACAAACTTGTGCCATCATCATGGTAAAAAGGGCATAAGAGGCAATATTAAATGGGACTCCTAAGAAAATATCTGCACTGCGCTGATACAACTGGCAAGAGAGTTTCCCTTTGTGAACATAAAACTGAAAAAAGGCATGGCAGGGTGGTAAAGCGGCTTTTCCATTGGCAACGTTTTCTGAAAAAGATTTTGAGGTGTCTGGTAGCACTGAAGGATTCCAAGCCGAGACCAGCATTCTCCGACTGTTTGGGTTGTTTTTTAGATCTTTAATAACCAATTCGATCTGATCAATCTCATCACTATTCCAGTTTCTCCATTGGTGGCCATAAACAGGGCCAAGGTCACCATTTTCATCCGCCCATTCGTTCCAAATACGAACCCCATTCTCTGTCAAATATTTAATATTTGAATCCCCTTTAAGAAACCAAAGTAATTCATACACTATGGATTTTAAGTGAAGTTTTTTTGTAGTCACCATTGGAAACCCTTCGCTTAAATCGAAACGCATTTGGTAACCAAACACACTTTTTGTTCCGGTTCCAGTGCGATCACCTTTTTCATTTCCATGCTCTAAAACATGGGACACTAAGTCCAAATATTGCTTCATAAAACGGCCAATTAATACTCAATAAAAATAAATAATACCCTACTGAATTTGAAGCTTTGTGCTTTAATAATTTAAAAAGTTATCAACTGAACTCTAGCCAATGATAAGTCCTGCAATGACCGCGGAGAGCAAGGAAGCGATGCTGCCCCCAACAAGTGCCTTTATACCCAATTCAGAGAGTGTTTTTCTTTGGCCTGGTGCTAGGGAACCAATACCGCCAACCTGAATGCCTATTGATGCAAAGTTTGCAAATCCGCAAAGCATATAAGTTGCCATAATCACAGATTTTTCATATTTTAAATGAACAACTTCCAAAGGATTTTTAAGTTCTGCCAATTGTATATAGCCTATAAACTCACTAGCCACAAGTTTGATCCCTAAAAGCTGTCCCATAAGTGTGATGTCCTCTTTGGCGATTCCAATAAGCCACATTAATGGTGCAAATGCATAACCCAAGATAAATTCTAGTGACAGGCTTTCGTAGGCTGTGTGGTCTTGCAACCAGCTGTTTATGTTGCCGAAGCTTCCAACCCATCCCAAGATGCCATTAAGCATGGCTATTAAGGCTAAAAACACCAACAGCATAGCCCCAATATTAAGGGCCAATTTCAATCCTTCAGTTGTTCCATTGGCAATGGCATCAAGTATGTTAGATCCAACTTTGTCTTGAGAAACTTGAACATCATTTTTGATGGTTTCAGTTTGAGGATAAAGAATTTTAGAAATCACAATGGCACCAGGAGCAGCCATGACTGAGGCCGTCAGCAAGTGTTTGGCATAATATTCACGTAAAAATTCATCTTCACCTCCTAAAAATCCAATGTAGGCAGCCAGTACTCCTCCAGCGACAGTCGCCATTCCACCAATCATAACAAGAAGAATTTCAGATTTATTCATTTTTTCTAGGTACGCCTTTATCATAAGAGGCGACTCCGTCTGCCCTAAAAAGATATTCCCTGCAACGCTCAAGCTTTCAGCCCCTGAGACCTTTAACAACTTGGTTAGTAACCAAGCCAGACCTTTGACAACTTTTTGAATCACACCAAGATAAAAAAGCAGGGATGTCAATGCTGAAAAGAAGATAATGGTGGGTAGAATAGAAATTGCAAAAGTATCCAAAGAATTTTCTATTTTTCCAGTTGAAAAAGCTGCAAATAGAAATTCAGTGCCTTTCATTGTAAAGTCTAGAACTGCTAAAAAGAGATTTCCAATCCAACGAAAAATATCCTGTACAAAGTCCACTCTTAAAACACATATGGCTAAAATGAGTTGTGCCATCAGCCCAAAGCCCACCGTTCTCCAATTAATGGCCTTTCGATTGTTGCTAAGTAGAATCGATATACCAATAAGAACGGCCATACCCAAAAGTCCACGCAAAAGACTTTCTAAGCTAAAACCTTGGCTTTGAATAATTTCTATTGAATGTTCCTGGGAAAATGTTATTTGGCTAAAAAAAAGAACAAATAATAATAAATAAGATTTCATTTAAAAATTGATTAATAGTTATCAGCGCTTAGAGATTTCATCTCTAAGCTTTGCAGCCACTTCATAGTCTTCACCTTGGACTGCTTTTTTCAGCAGATCCTTTAAATCTGAAAGTGAGAGATCTTTAAAAGTCTCATCTGCAGGGACTTTCATTTTTTTCCCTTTGTCAGGCTCACTTTCGAAAACTAGACTGTCTTCAATTTTTTCACCCTCTTTAACATTGTCAATTTTTAGAATAACCCCTGCTTTGTCTAAAATGTTTTTATAAGTAAAAATTGGTGCGGAAAATCGCAACGCCAATGCAATGGCGTCGCTGGTTCTCGCGTCAATTATTTCTTCAATATTGTTGTTTTCACAAATCAAAGAGGCGTAAAATACGCCGTCGACGAGTTTGTGAATAATAACTTGTTTAACAACAATATTAAAACGCTCGGAAAAGTTTTTAAATAAATCGTGAGTAAGCGGTCTTGGGGGACGAATGTCTTTTTCAAGTGCTATGGCAATTGATTGGGCTTCAAATGCACCAATGACAATGGGGAGTTTGCGTTCGCCGTTTTCTTCACTGAGGATGAGCGCGTAAGCACCACTTTGTGTTTGGCTGTAGGAAATTCCTTTGATATTTAGTCGTATTAAACTCATTGTTTATATTGACAAATAACAATTTTAATTCCTAAAATACCAAACTTATATGTCTTTTATTTTTAAGGATATAAATTTTGTACCTTAAAAGCTTTCAATTTTTCTGTTAACTTGGGGACGACATCAAAAGCATCACCAACAATACCATAATCAGCTGCTTTAAAAAAAGGGGCTTCTGGATCATTGTTGATGACTACTTTAATCTTTGATGAATTAACCCCGGCTAGGTGTTGAATAGCACCTGATATTCCAATGGCAATATAAAGGTTGCTAGCCACTGGCTTACCAGTTTGACCTACATGCTCGCTGTGCGGCCTCCAGCCAAGGTCTGAGACTGGTTTTGAGCAAGCAGTCGCCGCTCCTAAAACCTCAGCTAAATTTTCAATTAAGTTCCAATTTTCGGGTCCTTTTAAACCGCGGCCAGCAGAAACCACAATATCAGCGTCTGCAATGGAAACTTTGTCAGTGGCTCTGTCAATGCCCTTTACAGTAATTTTTGAAGTCTTAAAGATCGGTTCAAAAGCTTCTACAGATGCAGAGGCCGATTTTTCAACCAGTCCAAAAGCATTGTTAGACAATCCAATAATCTTAACTTCCGTTGTGATTTCCGTAATTTCAAAAGCTTTGTTGGTAAAGACACTTCTTTTGACTTGAAAAGGGATTATACTGGTCGGTTGCGATACAACGTTTGGCACATAACCAGCTTTGAGTCCGACGCAAAGCATTGGCGCTAAATATTTACTGTCTGCACTACTACTTAAAACGACCAGTCTAGTATGCTCCTTTTCAGCAGCCTGTTTTATGATATCGGCGTAAACTTCGGCATTAAAATCTTGGGTCGTTTGAACATTTAAAATTTTATCAACACCATATTTACCCAAAACAGAACAATCTTCAGCATTAAAAACAACCGCTGTTAAAGCACTGTTTGTTTTATTTGCCAGGGCGCCTGCATATGAGGCAACTTCTAAAGCTGCTTTTTTGAAATTTCCATTTTCAGATTCGATGTATGCTAGTACAGACATAGGTTTGGTTTTAAAGTACTTTGGCTTCGTTGTGTAAAAGGCTTATTAATTCGTCAATATTTTCGGCATCTACCATTTTAATTGCGCTTTTTGCGGGGGGGGGTTCAAAAGAAATAGACCGAGTTTTTTGTTCAGTGTTTGTTGACTCAAAGATAGTTAGAGGTTTTTTCCGAGCCATCATAATTCCTCGCATATTGGGAATTTTTAAATCACTTTCTTCAACCAATCCTTTTTGGGCCCCAATTACAAGAGGTAAAGAGGCCGATAAAGTTTCCTTTCCACCGTCAATTTCTCTAACAGCTATAGCATTTAATCCGCTAAGCTCCAATGCTATACAGTTATTGACAAAGCTCGCTCCTATGTTTGCTGCGATCATTCCAGGAACAACCCCTCCATTGTAGTCAATAGATTCCCTGCCAGCAATTATCAGGTCATAACCGCCCTCTTTTGCAACTTTGGAGAGTTCGCTGGCTACTGCGTAGCCGTCCAAAGCTGGGGTGTCAATCCTAATGGCTGCATCAGCTCCAATGGCAAGTGCTTTTCTCAGGGTCGGCTCTGTTTCAGGACCTCCAACACTGACCACATCTACCGAAGCTCCTTGGCGTTCTTTGAACCACATGGCACGAGTCAAGCCAAATTCATCGTTTGGATTGATGACAAATTGCACTCCACTGCTATCAAATTTTAAATTATTTGCTGTGAAATTTATTTTTGAAGTGGTGTCAGGAACATGGCTGATACAGACTAAAATTTTCATCATTTAGATTGTTTTATTTATAATACAAATTTACAAAAAAAAGATTCAATTTCCTATGCGTGCATAGGAAATTTTTTAAATAATATTGGCTTTAAATATGATTGTTTATTCTTATTTTTGTGATACAGCTAAGATATAGATTCTAAGAAACCAATTTTTTTATTCTACATCTAATGTATTAATATAGGAATTAACATATGAAAACATTACAATTTAGAGAGGCTGTTTGTGAAGCCATGAGTGAAGAAATGCGTCGGGATGATAGTGTTTATTTGATGGGGGAGGAAGTTGCAGAGTACAATGGCGCTTACAAGGCATCAAAAGGAATGCTGGATGAATTTGGAGAAAAGCGGGTCATTGACACACCGATTTCTGAGTGTGGTTTTTCGGGAATTGCAGTTGGTTCTACCATGACAGGCAATCGCCCAATTGTAGAGTTTATGACTTTTAACTTTTCATTAGTGGGCATCGATCAAATTATAAATAATGCTGCGAAAATCAGACAAATGTCTGGTGGACAATTTAAATGTCCAATTGTTTTTAGAGGCCCTACCGCTTCTGCTGGGCAGCTGGCCGCCACACATTCACAAGCCTTTGAGAGCTGGTTTGCAAATTGTCCAGGCTTAAAAGTCATTGTACCATCAAATCCATATGACGCAAAAGGCTTGCTTAAAGCGGCCATTAGAGATGATGACCCTGTTATATTTATGGAAAGTGAGCAAATGTATGGAGACAAGGGAGAGGTCCCTGAAGGTGAATACATTTTACCTATTGGGGTTGCAGATATCAAGCGTTCAGGTTCAGATGTCACTGTTGTATCTTTTGGAAAGATTATCAAAGAAGCCTACAAAGCGGCTGACAGCTTAGAAAAAGAGGGTATTTCCATTGAAATCATTGATTTGAGAACCGTTTGTCCATTGGATATTAAAACCGTCATTGATTCTGTAAAAAAGACCAATCGATTGGTCATTTTAGAAGAGGCTTGGCCATTTGGAAATGTATCCACAGAAATCACTTACCAGGTCCAAGAAAAAGCGTTTGATTATCTCGATGCACCTGTAATCAAAATCAACACAGCTGATACACCAGCGCCTTACTCGCCGGTATTGTTGCAAGAGTGGCTGCCCAACAGTGGAGATGTGATCAAGGCAGTAAAAAAAGTCTTGTATAAATAAAACAACTTAATTTTTTAATAGAAAAATAGATTTTCTATTGTTAATCATTTTACTACATTTGTTGCCTTTAAAAAATTAATTAAAACAATATTATGGAATCATTAATGATTTACATGCCACTCGCTATGGCGTTTTTGGGCTTGATATATATGTTGGCAAAAAAGTCCTGGGTAATGAAGCAGGATTCAGGGGACGGAAAGATGAAAGAAATTTCCGATTATATATACCAAGGTGCTTTGGCATTTTTAAAAGCTGAATACAAGCTTTTAGCAATCTTTGTACTAGTTGTTAGTGTTGCGCTTGCAATTGTTTCAATTATTGTGCCTTCTACACATCTTATGATTGTTATCGCATTTATCTTTGGTGCTCTATTTTCTGCATATGCAGGGAACGTGGGCATGAAAATTGCAACCAAAACAAATGTTAGAACCACACAAGCCGCTCGTACAAGTTTACCAAAAGCCTTGAAGATTTCCTTTGGTGGCGGAACAGTTATGGGGCTTGGTGTTGCTGGATTAGCTGTTCTTGGTTTAACAGCATTTTTTATCCTTTTCTACAATATGTTTATGGTAAGTGGAGAAGCTTTCTCAACGGAAAACATGACAATTGTATTAGAAACACTAGCTGGATTCTCGCTTGGCGCTGAGTCTATTGCTCTTTTTGCAAGAGTTGGAGGTGGTATCTATACCAAAGCTGCTGATGTAGGTGCTGATTTAGTTGGAAAGGTAGAGGCTGGAATCCCAGAAGATGATCCGAGAAACCCGGCCACTATTGCTGATAATGTTGGAGATAATGTTGGAGATGTTGCGGGGATGGGAGCTGATTTATTTGGTTCCTATGTTGCCACAGTTTTGGCCGCTATGGTTCTTGGAAACTATGTTATAAGAGACAATGGTGCCGCTGAAGCTTTCGACGGATTAGGACCAATTCTACTTCCTATGGCAATTGCGGGCTTAGGAATCATTATTTCAATACTTGGATCAATACTCGTCAAGATTAAATCTAATGATGCAAAAGAAAAAGAGGTAATGGGTGCATTGAACGTTGGAAACTGGTTTTCAATTGCTTTGGTTGCGATTTCATGTTATTTTCTAGTTGATTGGATGCTACCAGAATCTATGACAATGAAGTTCTTCGGAGAAGCTGATAGGGATATCTCATCTATTAGAGTGTTTGCCGCCACAATAATTGGCTTGATAGTGGGAGCCGTTATTTCTTCAGTTACGGAATACTACACAGGTTTGGGAAAAAAACCAATTTTAAAAATTGTACAACAATCGAGCACAGGAGCTGGAACAAATATCATTGCTGGTTTAGCTACGGGGATGATTTCTACTTTTCCTACCATTCTCCTTTTTGCGTCAGCGATTTGGGGATCGTATGCACTTGCCGGGTTTTACGGTGTAGCAATGGCCGCTTCAGCTATGATGGCTACAACAGCGATGCAGTTGGCTATTGATGCTTTTGGTCCCATTGCTGACAATGCAGGGGGAATCGCAGAAATGAGCGAACAAGACCCCATTGTTAGAGAAAGAACGGATATTTTAGATTCAGTTGGCAATACGACCGCCGCAACTGGCAAAGGATTTGCCATTGCTTCCGCTGCGTTGACCTCTCTGGCTTTATTTGCTGCCTATGTAACGTTTACTGGTATTGATGGAATTAATATTTTTAGAGCTCCAGTATTGGCAATGCTGTTTGTAGGGGCTATGGTACCCGTTGTTTTTTCTGCACTAGCTATGAATGCTGTAGGGCGAGCTGCTATGGAGATGGTACAAGAGGTTCGAAGACAGTTTAAGGAAATTTCTGGAATTATGGAGGGAACTGCCAAACCGGAGTATGACAAATGTGTCGATATTTCCACGAAAGCCTCTCTGAAACAAATGATGCTACCCGGCCTTCTAACGATTGGTTTACCATTGCTTATTGCATTTCTTCCACTGGTGTTTGGAATGGACCATCTGATTATTGCTGAAATGCTTGGAGGTTATATGGCAGGTGTAACAGTTTCTGGAGTTCTATGGGCTATCTTTCAAAACAATGCTGGAGGCGCTTGGGACAATGCAAAAAAATCATTTGAAGCTGGGGTAGAAATCAATGGTGAAATGACCTACAAAGGGTCTGATGCTCACAAGGCAGCAGTCACTGGAGATACCGTTGGAGATCCCTTCAAGGACACTTCTGGACCTTCAATGAATATTCTTATCAAACTCACGTGTTTGATTGGATTGGTGGTCGCTCCAATTTTAGGAGGCCATTCTGAAGGCTCTGAAACTGAAACCAAAAAACTCAGTTACAGTTTGGGGGTTAATGTAGCTTCTTCAATTAAAATGCAAGGAGTTGAAGCTATTGATACAAAAGCTATTTCAAAATCTTTTAATGATGTATTCCAAGGCAATGATTTAGAAATTTCTGAACAAGAAAGTTTACAATTCATACAAAATTATTTCAGGGATTTGCAATTAAAAAAACAATCACAAGCCGCCGAAAAATCTAGCATCTTAGAACAAGAAGGTATCGCTTATTTGGCTGAAAATGCTAAAAGAGAAGGAGTTGTTACAACGGCAAGCGGACTTCAATATGAAGTATTGACCAAAGGATCAGGGGCTTCACCTAAGCCGGATGATAATGTCACAGTACATTATACCGGGACATTAATTGATGGGACTGTTTTTGACAGTTCAGTGGAAAGAGGTGAACCTGCAACATTTGGAGTTACACAGGTTATTGCTGGTTGGACCGAGGCCTTACAGTTAATGTCAGTAGGCGATAAATTACGCTTGGTAATTCCATCAGATTTAGCTTATGGTTTGAGAGGTGCAGGCCCAAGCATTGGACCAAATTCAACTCTGATATTTGAAGTCGAACTGCTTAAAATTAATTAAAATTTATAAAATCAAAAAAGCCTCAACAATTTGTAGAGGTTTTTTTGTTTCTTTCTAGAAGAGGCCATTAATTTCTGCGTCAATTTTAGCAATGACATTACCAAGATCTTCCGCTTTTTCAACAAAATCAAGGTCATCTACATTAACAATTAAAAGGCGCCCTTTGTTATAGCCGTGAATCCAAGCTTCATAACGCTCGTTTAAACGGCTCAAATAGTCTATGGAAATGGAGTTTTCATAATCCCGTCCTCTTTTGTGTATTTGATGCACAAGATTGGGAATAGAACTTCTTAAATAAATTAACAAATCAGGTGCCTGAACAGTGCTTTCCATTAAACTGAAAAGCGATGAGTAATTGTCAAAGTCTCTATTGGTCATCAGTCCCATGGCATGTAAATTAGGGGCAAAAATATTGGCATCTTCGTAGATTGTTCGGTCTTGAATGATATTTTTCCCACTTTTTCGAATTTGAATAACTTGCCGGAAACGGCTATTTAAAAAATAGACCTGTAGATTAAAACTCCAACGTTCCATTTGGTTGTAAAAATCATCTAAGTAAGGATTGTCAACAACATCTTCTAGTTGTGCCTCCCATTTAAAGTGTTTTGCAAGTAATTGAGTGAGGGTGGTTTTTCCAGCCCCAATGTTTCCAGCAATAGCAATGTGCATAATCTAACTTTTTAGTTGGTAGTGGTAAAGAAATTCACCGTCATAAATATACAAGGTTTGGTTCATTACAAAAAACTGTTTAATTATTTTTTTTGACGTTTTTAAAACTTCAAACTCAGGACTGTTATTTTTTTTGTAGAAGAGCAAATTTCCTTTTTTAAAAATGGAAAAATTAGACCCCAATTTAAAATCCTCAAAACCGTGATGTTTTATTTTTGAGATTAAACTTCCAGTATAGTTGTAGTGGTACAAGTCAGATGTCGTTAGAGCAAAAACATTGTTATAGTCGCTCTGCAGCGCCACTACCTCACGATCAAAGGGAAGGCTATTTAACTTTGTTTTTTGAGTTTTGTAATCAAATAGCTCTAGCTGAAGGCTAAGTGCATTGTACAGCCAAAGCGCACTTTCATTGGCATAGGCAATTTCAGTCACCAGTCTGTAGGGTGTAATATTGTTAAAGTTGATGATATTTATTTCAGCCATGCGATTGTCTAGCATCACTATTGAGTTAAAGTTTTTATGAAGGACTGCAAGCTTAAGCGCATTAAAGACGTGAACTTGATCAATCTTACCTAATTGAAGATTGCTGTAAGATTGAAGGTTGCTGCCAATCTTTTTTTCAAGCGCATCATTTTTGATATAATACAATGATTCAAAGCGGTCTACCCCAACAAAAATATCATGTGAAACTTTCTCTTTTTTAAGCAGCGTTAGTGCTGTTGTATTTTGAGCGCTTGTCATTAGGACACTTAACAACAAAATAAGGACTATGAGTTTTTTCATTAGCTGAAAATACAAAAAAAAATAGCTTTAAATTTGTTACAAAACATAATTAGTTTCGACAAATAAAACAATCAATGACAAAACATAATTTAAGTTTGTGATGAATTTAACGATGCATCGTTAAACAAACTGTAAATTTGTACAGTTGAATTCAATGAGATAAAAGATATGAGATTAAACTACAACCTTGCGATTACAATGCTCTTAGCGCTAATATCCAATTCAATTTTGTCGCAAGATTTTCAAGGCAAAGCCTATTACTTCTCTAAGACAACCCCTGATATGAGTGGCTGGGGTAATGGACAAATGACAGAGTTTCAAAAGAAACAAATTGCTGAGCGCATGCGGGGAATGTTTGAAAAGTCTTATGTTTTAAATTTTGATAGACAAGCTTCTATTTTTAAAGAAGAGGAAGTTTTAGAAGCTCCAGGTCAAAAAGGATTTGGAGGCTGGTGGAGTAGCTTTTCATCTGGACCCCAATATAAAAATATAAAAACCCGACAGTTTATTCAAGACCAAGAGTTTTTTGGCCGCCAATTTTTAATCACGGACACCCTTCAAAAGTTTGAGTGGAAAATGGGTACTGAAACCAAGCAAATTGGGCAATATTTATGCATGAAAGCAACCGCTATAAAAAAAGTAGATGAATTTGACTGGCGCAGCATGCGACGTAAAAAAAGTTTTGAAAAAAATCGAGACAAATCCAAAGCAGATTCTACGAAAGCCAAATCCGTAACTGAAGATATCGAAGTTCCCAAAACCATTGAAGTTACCGCCTGGTATACGCCTCAAATACCAATCAATCACGGACCAGACGAGTTCTGGGGGTTGCCAGGGCTTATTCTTGAAGTCAATGCCGATCAGACAAGTATCTTATGTTCAAAAATTGTAATGAACCCTGAACAAAAATTCACGATTGAGGCTCCTGACAAGGGCCGTATTATTTCTCGGTCTGATTACAACGAAACAGTCAAGCATAAAATGAAAGAAATGCGTGAAATGTACCGTGGACGCGGGGGGAGAAAATAATCCAACTCAAATTCAACAACCAATTTTTTAGAGATGAAATATTTTATAGTTCTTTTTTTACTGCTATTTTTCGGAGAGGGTTATTCTCAAATAAAACTTCAAGGATATGTCAAAGATTCCACCGGAAACGCTTTAGAGTTGGCCAACGTCATTGCCATTAACAAGGCCACATCTGCTTTGGATTCATACGGCATCACCAACGAAGCCGGTCGCTTCAAATTAAATCTTAAAAAGAATACTGTTTACACTCTACAGCTAAGCTACATAGGTATGAAATCAATAAATCAGACTTATGAAACTACAAGCACTGATGCTTCCATAGATTTTACGATGCAACAAGATAATACTTTGGATACCGTGGAGTTGACCTATGAAATGCCAGTTACCATCAGTGGAGATACGCTCACTTATAATGCGGATTCTTTTAACAAAGGGACGGAGCGCAAACTAGAAGATGTTTTGGAAAATTTACCAGGAGTCGAAATCAATGATGATGGTCAGGTTGAAGTTGAGGGAAAGGTCGTAACAAAATTAATGGTTGAGGGTAAAGACTTCTTTGATGGAGACAGCAAATTAGCCACCAAGAACATTCCTTCCAATGCCGTTGACAAAGTCCAGGTTTTAAAAAATTATGCAGAGATTGGACAGCTGAGCGGGGTTACCAATAACCAAGACAATATTGCCATTAATATCAAACTCAAAGAAGGCAAAAAGAATTTTTGGTTTGGCAATGTCATGGCTGGTGCAGGTGAGCCCGAGGTTCATCCAGCGGTTGAGCCCCTTTACTTGGTCCAACCAAAACTTTTTTACTACAGCCCTGAGTACAGCATTAACGTTATCGGCGATTTAAACAATACAGGGGAAGTTGCTTTTACAAGGCGGGACTATTTTAATTTTACTGGAGGTTTCAAAAGACCCGCATTGGGGAGTGGTACAAATTTAAATTTAGGGAGTAACGATATTGCAGCTCTTGCACTTCAAAATAATCGAGCCAAAGATATCAATACAAAATTTGGGGCTGCCAATTTTAGTTGGTCGCCCAAAAGTACTTTAGATTTGGGTGGCTTTGCCATCTTTTCGAATAGCCGAAATGAATTGCAACAAAACCGTTTCATTCAATACACCGATGCAGCTATTGGCAGCATTCCCGATGAAGAAACGCAAAGTAATACGTTTCAAGAAAATAATTTAGGAATGCTCAAGTTGTCCACTAAATTCCAACCCAATGCTAGCAATCAATTAGAATACGAAGTATTTAGCCAATTGTCAAAAAGCCAACAAGATCAGAGGTTTTTCTCTTCCATAAATAACTCTATTAATCAATTTGAAGAAGCCACTCCTTTTAACATAAGTCAAAATTTAAATTACTATTATACCCTTGACGAAAAAAATATTTTTGCAGTTGAAGTCCAGCATCTAATCAAAGACGAAGATCCTTTTTACAACGCTTTGTTGGAAGACAAACTCAATTATGACAGCACTGCCGCCTTTTTAGGCTTGGACAACAACCAAAGCAACTATAACATAGCCCAACAAAAGCGCATCAAATCAAACCAATTGGATGCCAAGCTTGATTACTGGCATATTATAAACAAAAAGAGCAATATAAACTTAACATTTGGATCGATTTTAAGTCACCAAAAGTTTAATTCTAATATTTTTCAGTTTTTAGATGATGGATCACGAATTGAAACAACTCCAACCATAGCCGATGGCTTAGGCGTTAATGCAATTGATTACAGATTTACAGATTTGTACCTTGGGTTTCACTATCGGCTAAAATCAGGTATTTTCACCATTACACCTGGATTTTCAGGACATGCGTATTATGTAAATAACAGTCAATTTGGACAAAAAGTAACTGACAATTTTTTTAGATTTTTACCCGATCTCAATGTGCTTATTCAACTTAAAAAAAGTGAAACTTTGAATTTAAATTATAGAATGCAAACCCAGTTTACAGATGTTTCTAATTTTGCTAGAGGATTGGTACTGAATAACTATAATGCCCTATTTTCTGGGAATCCTGATCTTGAAAATTCCTTATCTCACAATATCAATTTGTTTTATTACAGTTTTAATATGTTTAATTATACCAACGTATTTGCAAGACTCAGTTATAACAAAAGCATTGATAATATAAGGACGCAGTCGTTGTTTCAACCGGGCAGTGTGATTAGAGTGTCTAATCCCTTTAATTCTTCTTTTGCCGATGAAAGCGTAACTGCTAACGGTCGTTTTCAACGGACTTTTGGTAAAATTCGCGCTTCTCTGCGAGGTAATTTTAATTACTCAAAGTTCAATCAATTTATTCAAGATCGCCGCAGTGAAAATGAGACGTTTACACAGACTTATCGCGCCCAAATTCGAACCAATTTCAGGACTGCACCCAACGTGGATTTAAGTTATCGCTATACCATTCAGGATAATAATTTAGGCCAAAACAGCACCAAATTTTTTACTAAAAGTCCCTCCATTGAAGTGGACGCTTTGATTTTAAAGTCCTTTACTATCAAAACGGATTACTCATACAATGATTTTAGTAATGAGATTGGTACCATAAATACCTTTGAATTCTGGAATGCCTCGTTGACCTATCGAAAGGACAAAGATTCAAAACTTGAATACGAACTGAGAGCAACAAATTTATTGGATACTCGCTCCCAAAACCAAAGCAGCGCTGGGAATATTTCAGTTAGTGCGACAGAGTATTTCATTCAGCCACGTTTCATTACTTTCCGCATCCGACTCGAATTGTAGGAATGATATAAAAAGTTTAAAACATCTTTATTCATAAATTAAAAGCATTTTTTACAGCGGGTACGAGATTGATTTTTTCCCAAGTAAAGAGCTCAACGTTTAACAACTTTTTTTCGCCGTTTGGTCTGTAAAAAACCTTTTCAACCGTTTGATTTTTGCGTCCCATATGTCCATAGGCAGCCGTTTCGCTATATATAGGAGCTCGCAGTTTGAGGCGCTTTTCAATGGCTGCGGGTCGCAGATCAATGAGTTTAGTGATTTTTTGAGCAATTTCACCATCCGTAAGACTTATTTTGGAGGTACCATAGGTATTTACATAAATACCCATTGGCTCTGAAACACCAATGGCATAACTCACTTGGACAAGGATTTCATCACATACTCCCGCAGCCACCATATTTTTGGCAATGTATCGCATGGCGTAGGCTGCTGAGCGATCTACTTTACTCGGATCTTTTCCTGAAAATGCACCACCGCCGTGGGCCCCTTTTCCTCCGTAAGTATCTACCACAATTTTACGGCCTGTAAGCCCTGTATCTCCGTGAGGACCCCCAATTACAAACTTTCCTGTAGGATTGATTTGGTAATTAATATCACCGTTAAAGAGCATTTGAGATTTTGTTGGTAGTTTAGCTATTACTCTGGGTATTAAGACGTTAATTAAATCCTTTTCAATCGTTTTTAACATGGCTTTTTCATCCTCTAAAAATGGATCGTGTTGGGTTGAGATCACAATAGAATCAATGCGCGTCGGGACATTGTCGTCATTATATTCCAGCGTTACTTGACTTTTTGAATCTGGCCGCAAATAACAAATCTCTTTATTTTCACGTCTTAAAGCTGCAAGTTCTTTTAAAATGCGGTGTGACAGGTCTAGGGCCAAGGGCATATAATTCTCTGTCTCATTGGTGGCATATCCAAACATTATACCCTGATCACCCGCACCTTGGTCTTCTGGCCTTGCTTTGTCTACCCCACGATTTATATCTTCAGATTGTTCGTGAATGGTTGACAAAACACCACAAGAATTTCCATCAAACATATACTCCCCTTTAGTGTAGCCAATTTTATTGATGGTGTTTCGCGCTATTTGCTGTACATCTAAGTATGTTTTGGATTTAACCTCACCAGCCAAGATCACTTGTCCAGTTGTTACCAAGGTTTCACAAGCCACTTTTGATTGTGGATCAAAGGCCAAGAAATGATCGATGATGGCATCGCTAATTTGATCGGCCACTTTATCAGGATGTCCTTCTGACACGCTTTCAGAGGTAAATAAATAACTCATGTTTTTAAAAGTTATGAGGAAAAAAGCTGCAACAAGCTAAAGGGAAATACACTGCTTTAGCTTTTTTTAATGAGGTTGCAATCAGATCAAATTTGTCCTCTATATTAAAAGCAAATTTAATACATATTGTACTATTAAAAAAGTTTTATTGTAAATCAGCACAATAAAAGTTTAAATAAATACATTATTTTTATCCTCCTATTTTTACAGAAATGATCCGTTTTTTAAGCTGTTTGTTTTGTCTTGTTTTTTGGTTTGGTTTGTCTCAAGAAAAGCAGAGCAGTGGCTTCACCGATATAAATTATTTTCAAGGTCACATACCTCTACACAATCCCGATATACTACACTTGATTAAGGGCCGGCCTGAGGGTACTCTCATTGCATGGAATCGTCGCACTAACGGAGAAAAACAGTGGCAAAGATGTTACAATTACCCAGATTATGGGTTTTCTTTTATGTTTCAAGATTTAAAAAATGACGTTCTTGGAAACACTTTAGGACTGTATGGACACTTTAATTTTTATTTTTTTAAGCGGCGAATGATGTTGCGTGTTGGGCAAGGGGTTATGCTGTCCACAAACCCCTATGATAAAAATTCAAATCCAAAAAATATTGCTTTTGGATCTCAGCTGTTGGTCAGTCCCTATATCATGCTAAATTACAAGAAGTCAAATCTAATAGGCCCTCTTGGTTTTCAATCTGGATTGATTTTCTTTCACGCTTCTAATGGAAATTTTAAAGCCCCAAATACAAGTATAAATACCATTAATCTCAACTTTGGGCTTAATTACGACTTAGATGCAAAGCAAATGATTTATAACAAACCGTTGGAAGAATACGAAATTCCTCAGGATTTTAACTTCAACCTTGTTTTTCGTTCCGGTGTCAATCAAATTAGTGCTCTTGGTAGTCCACAATATCCTTTTTATACATTTTCAGCCTACCTCAATAAACATATTAATTTTTTTAGTGCCTTTCAGTTTGGTCTAGATGCCTTTTTTTCATTGGCACTGAAAGAAGAAATATACTATCGAAGCGTTGCATTTCCAGAGACACCCTCCGATCCTAATGCAGATTACCGCCGTGTTGGAACCTTTTTGGGATATGAATTGTTTATAAATAAATTGTCAGTTTTCGCTCAACTGGGCTACTATATTTATTATCCCTACGATTTTGAAGGTCGCTATTACAACAGGCTTGGTCTAAAATATTATTTTAGCGATCGTTGGTTTGGGGCTTTTTCTGTAAAATCTCATAGCGCCATTGCAGAATCGCTTGAGTTTGGAATTGGAGTGCGTTTTTAATTCTTCGTTATGTGATTTAAAGCGATATAAACCCACATCGAGCAGTTAATAAAACTATGAAACACTTTACTTACATCTTCCTTTTTCTTACAATTTTCGCTTGCGATCAAAACAATGCATGGGACTGTATTCAAACTTCTGGTCCTTTGGTAATTGAAGAATTAACTCTGGAACCTTTTGAAAAAATTCTTGTCAATCGAGACATTTCTTTGACCATAAAACAAGGAACGGATTATAAAGTTGATGTTGAAACTGGAGAAAACCTTATGGGTGATATTGAAATATCTGTTGTTGGAAAACAGCTTCAATTATCCGATAATAACCGTTGTAACTTGGTGAGAGATTACGGGCTTACCAAAATGACGGTAACAACGCCTTATCTCAATGAAATTAGGAGCAGCACACAATATTTAACGACATCAGAGGGTGTTTTGAATTTTGAAAACTTGAATCTTATCTCTGAAAATTACAACTCAGATTTTATCAGCTCAGGTAACTTTAATTTGAAAGTAAATTCTCAAACGCTTTCAATCACGGCTAATAATTTATCCGTTTTTAGAATTTCAGGCTCAACCGATTCCTTATCAGTTCAGTTTTTTGGAGGTGTTTGTGAATTTAAAGGGGATAATTTAATTGCTGAGCACATCAATATTTTTCAACGAAGCAGTCACGATATGATATTAAATCCCCAACAATCTTTAGAAGGCGAGATCCGAAGTACGGGTAATGTTATCAGTGTTCACACCCCAGCCGTGGTGAATGTTGAGCAATTTTACATGGGGCAATTATTTTTTTTAGATTGAAAAATCATTCGCTTATGCTTGTTTGACTAGTCATTTTATTCGCCTTTTTTTCAATCTCACTAATTTTATATTTAAAACGTAAAAAAAAGAAGATTGAATTTTGTTTTGATAAAAAAATATTTACATTAGCGCAGCAATTAAAAAACAATGCAAAATATAAATTACACGTTTTATAACTGGTATTATTTCTTTTTTAACAAAAGAATCGAGGCCTAACACCTGTAATTTAAAAGTAAATTTCAACTGGAGTCTCGATTTTAACATCGAGATTTTTTTTTATGAGCAAAAAAGTCGCCATACAAGGAGTTCAAGGATCATTTCACCACATGGTCTGTCAACGCTATTTTACAAGCGGTGTTGGCATTGAACCCTTACTTACCTTCAAACAAGTTGTTGAGGCTTTGACTGCAAAAAAAGTGGATGCCGCTGTGATGGCTCTTGAAAATTCCATTGCAGGCTCTATAATTCCAAATTATGCCATGATCGATGCCAATGAATTGCATATTACAGGTGAGTATTATCTTGATGTACAACACAACCTTATGGCACTTACTGGCCAGAGTATTGCTCACATAAAAGAGGTCTATTCTCATCCAATGGCTTTGTTGCAATGTCAAGCATTTTTTGACAAGCACCCTCATATTAAACTGGTGGAAGACACCGATACAGCCGAAGTAGCGCAAAGAATACACAAACAGCAAATCAATGGAATTGCAGCCATCGCCAGTACTGCTGCAGCAGAAATATACCAGCTTGAGATTTTAGCCCAGAACATCCAAACCATCCAAACCAATGAAACCCGTTTTGTAATTATTGAACGCCTCCCCAACACGGCTTCAACGATCAACAAGGCGTCTTTAAAGTTTTTGTTGGACCACAAGCGTGGGAGTTTGGCAGCCATGTTAAATGTTATGAGTGATTGTAGGTTAAATCTTACTAAGATCCAGTCTCTTCCCAAAATTGATACCCCTTGGAAATATGCTTTTTTTGTGGATGTTACTTTCGAAGCTTTTGAAGATTATGAGAAGGCTATAGCCATTATGGGGATCATGGCAGATGAATTTAAAGTTTTGGGAACCTATAATAACGCCAAAAAATGACAGTGGTTGCCAAACGTTTACATACAGTTGAAGAATACTATTTCTCAAAGAAATTGAAAGCTATTCGCACTCTTATATCAAAGGGTGCACCGGTGATTAATCTCGGTATTGGCAGCCCTGACTTGCCACCACACCCCTCTGTTATAGAGGCCTTAAAAACCAGTTTATTAGACCCTGGGGCCCATAAATACCAAAGCTATCAAGGTTTACCGGAGCTTAGGGATGCCATTTCTAATTTTTATAAAAACAATTATGATGTTTCTTTAAATCCAGAAAATGAAATATTACCCTTGATGGGAAGTAAAGAAGGAATCATGCACATTTCCATGGCCTATCTGAACCAAGAGGATGCCGTTTTAATTCCTAATCCAGGTTATCCTACCTACAGCGCAGTTGCTAAATTGTTGGGTGCAGTTCCTGTTTATTACGATTTAAACAAAGCACAAGATTGGCAGCCGGATATTGCAAAATTGCAATCAAAAGATTTGTCAAAGGTCAAATTGATGTGGGTGAATTACCCCCATATGCCCACGGGAACAACAGGCGACAAAGCGCGTCTACAGTCTTTGATAAAATTTGCCACTAAACACAATATTTTATTGGTCAATGACAACCCATACAGCTTTGTATTGAACAATCAACCTAAAAGCATTTTAAATTTTAAAGGGGCCAAGGCCTGTTGTTTGGAACTAAATTCCCTCAGTAAAAGTTTTAATATGGCCGGCTGGCGCGTCGGCATGCTTTGTGGGGCCACCTATCACATTCAAAATGTTTTAAAGGTCAAAAGCAATATGGATTCTGGTATGTTTTACAGCATTCAAAAAGGCGCGATTGCTGCCTTAAATGTCTCAAAACAGTGGTTCGATAATTTGAATGCAGTCTATGAAAAACGCCGTTTATTAGTCTGGAAATTGGCATCGCAGTTGGGTTGTACTTACGACAAAAATAGTTCTGGAATGTTTGTTTGGGCAAAATTGCCCAACAGTTGCAACTCCGAACAATTTATTGATGATTTGTTAGACCAAAAACATATTTTTATTGCGCCGGGTACTATTTTTGGTTCCAATGGTGCAGGCTTTGTTCGTTTTTCATTATGTGCGGACGATAGAGCCATTAAAGAAGCCATAAAACGAACCGCATGAAAAATGTAAGCATCATAGGGGTTGGACTTATAGGCGGGAGTTTTGCGCTAAATTTAAAAGCACTTTACAATGAGGTGCTCATTCAGGGTATTGACCACAATACCAAGCATATCTCCCAAGCCCTCTCTTTGGATATAATTCAAAAAGAAGGGACTTTAGAATCTATTAGTCAGTCTGATTTGATTGTTCTTGCAGTACCTGTAAATGTGACTTTAGAAATTTTGCCCACTGTTTTGGATAAACTGTCTCCAAAAGGCATTGTCATTGATATGGGCTCCACCAAAGCTTCCATTTGTCAGGCGGTTGATTCACATCCAAAACGGGCTCAGTTTTTAGCCAATCACCCCATAGCAGGAACTGAATTTTCGGGGCCTGCTGCGGCGCATTTGAGTTTATTTAAAAATAAGACCAATATTATTTGCGATATAGAAAAGACAGACTCTAAGCTTTCAAAACCCGTTATAGCACTTTTAGAGGCCATGGAGATGAACATTCGTTATATGAACTCAGAGGCTCACGATAAGCACATCGCCTATGTTTCTCATTTATCCCATATTAGTTCTTTTATGTTGGGTAAAACCGTCATTGAAAAAGAAAAAAACGAGCGCAATATTTTTGATATGGCTAGTAGTGGATTCGAATCTACGGTACGCTTGGCCAAAAGTTCTCCAGAGATGTGGACCCCTATTTTTGAACAAAATAAGGCCAATGTCATTGAAACTCTCCAAGAGTACATTCAAAATTTAAATCATTTTAAATCACTTATGGAATCAAGTGACTTTGAGGCTATTCGCGATGAAATGAAAAATACAAACCATATCAAAACAATTTTAAAAGGAATTTCTTAAAACCGATAAACAATGGAAAACAGCAATCAATTAAGATCTTGGCTTGACGATATGCAATTGGATCATCCGCTGCTCATTGCGGGTCCTTGCAGTGCAGAAACCGAATCACAAGTATTGGAAATTGCCTACCAATTAAAAGACACAGATGTCAATTATTACAGAGCCGGTATTTGGAAACCACGAACTCGTCCTGGAAATTTTGAAGGTGTTGGTGCTTTGGGGCTTAAGTGGCTTCAAAAAGTAAAGGCTGAAACAGGTCTTAAAACAGCTACAGAAGTGGCAAATAGAACCCATGTTGAATTGGCTCTTGAGCACGACATTGACTTGCTGTGGATTGGTGCACGCTCAACAGTCAGCCCTTTCATTGTTCAAGAAATTGCCGATGCTTTACAGGGGACTGATAAAATTGTTTTTATCAAAAACCCTGTCAATCCAGACTTGGCATTGTGGTTGGGAGCTGTAGAGCGCCTAAAATCTGCAAATATTCGAAATTTAGGCGTTATACACCGCGGATTTTCAACTTATGGAAAATCTAAGTACAGGAACAATCCTGAGTGGCAGTTGGCCATTGAGCTACAAACAAAATTTCCAGACCTTCCGCTAATAAATGATCCCTCTCATATTACTGGAAAGCGAGATATGGTATTTGATGTCAGTCAAACGGCTCTAGATTTAAACTTCGATGGGCTGATGATTGAAACCCATACCGATCCAGACAAGGCTTGGAGTGATGCAGCTCAGCAAATTACACCAGAGACACTCATACAGTATACTAAGGATCTAAAAATCAGAAAAGAAAGCACTTATGAAGTTGATTACACTAATGAACTTCAACAACTCAGAGCAAAGATTGACATAGCGGACAATCAATTGTTAGAAACCTTGGGCAAACGCATGCTAGTAGCCGAAGCCATAGGGAAACTCAAAAAAGATAAAAATGTTGCTGTTTTGCAAAGTAAACGCTGGAATGAAATCTTGGGTAAAATGGTATTGGAAGGCGAGCAACACAGATTAAGTGAAGAATTTATTCTTAAGTTGTTTAAAGCCATTCACCAAGAATCAATCAACCACCAAAAACAAATTTTAAAGGGATAAAAAAAGGCTCGCAATTGCGAGTCTTTTTTTGCAAATTGATTTTTAAGAGAAAGAGTAAAAAAGAAATTTGTTTCTTTGTTTTGGAATAGCTTGCACAAATATGATAGGAACAGTTTATAAATCCACAGGCAGTTGGTACCTTGTAAAGGCTTTAGATGGGACTTTTTACGAATGTCGCATCAAGGGAAAGTTTCGTATAAGAGGGATTAAAAGTACCAATCCCATAGCAGTGGGAGATGTAGTTGAATTTGATCTTGAGCAAAGCAACAACAAAGAAACAGGTGTCATCAATACCATCCAAACACGAAAAAATTACATTGTTAGAAAATCGGTCAACCTCTCCAAACAGACCCATATCATTGCCAGTAATGTTGATCAAGTTTTTTTACTAATTACATTGGATACCCCCCCAACTTCTACCTCTTTTATCGACCGTTTTCTGTTGACTGCAGAGGCTTACGGAATCAAAGCTATATTACTTTTTAATAAAATGGATATTACAAAAGGAGATTCTATTTTAAACTTAAATGCTTTGATAGAAATTTATTCCAATATAGGTTATGAGTGCTTGAAAATATCTGCCAAAAATGGAGATAATTTAGAAGCTGTTAAAAGCATGATGAAGGCAAAAACCAGTATGTTCTCTGGACATTCTGGAGTTGGAAAATCTACTTTGGTCAATACCATCGAACCCACTTTAAATCTAAAAACAAAAGCCATTTCTGAAATGCATCAACAAGGTCAGCACACTACTACTTTTGCTGAAATGTTTGATTTGAGTTTTGGGGCTCATATCATAGACACCCCAGGCATCAAGGGCTTTGGAGTCGTGGATATGGATGCTGCTGAATTGGACCAATATTTCCCAGAAATGTTTGCTCTGAAGACAAATTGTAAGTTTCACAATTGCCAACACTTACACGAGCCAAAATGTGCTGTAAAAGCGGCCGTTAGTGCAGGAAAAATAGCGGCCTCCCGCTATAAGTCCTATTTACAAATATTGGAGGGAGAGGGGGCTCATTACCGAACTGATTCATACGACATAGCATGAGAGTTGTACTTCAAAGAGTCAAACAGGCTCAGGTATCAGTGGGGTCTGAAATTAAGGGTCATATTGAATTAGGACTTTTAATTTTTGTAGGGATTGCCTCAGAAGATTCAGCGGAAGATATTGATTGGCTCTGTAATAAAATTTGCAACCTGCGAATTTTTCATGACCCACAGGGTCAAATGAATTTGTCTTTAAAAGATATTGACGGGGAGGCTTTGGTTGTCAGTCAATTTACCCTGCACGCCCAGACTAATAAAGGAAACCGTCCTAGCTATATCAAAGCTGCTAAACCTAATTTGGCATTGCCGCTTTACAAGTTGTTTATAAAGCAATTTGAAAATAATTTTGGCAAAAAAATTAATACGGGTGTTTTTGGCGCTGAGATGATGGTCTCACTTGTAAATGATGGGCCGGTCACCTTAATTATTGACAGTAAAAATCGATTGTGATTAGATTTGAAATCAAAGGCACATTTTTTAATTTAGTTGCAGTTAAAAAACAGTAATTATGAACATCAAAAAAGCACAAAAAACCGTTGATCAATGGATTAAAAACCATGGTGTCCGGTATTTCAATGAGTTGACCAACATGGCCCAGCTCACAGAAGAAGTGGGTGAGGTCGCTCGTATTATTGCAAGACGCTATGGTGAGCAAAGTGAAAAGGAAAGCGATAAAAATAAAGATCTAGGCGAAGAATTAGCCGATGTGCTCTTTGTGATACTTTGTCTGGCCAATCAAACAGGAGTGGATTTACAAACAGCATTTGATAAAAAATTGGATTTAAAAACAAAGCGAGATCACCAGCGACACCACAACAATAACAAGTTGAAATAAACGTGTAAATGCTTTTAAAAAAATCAAAAATAAAGGCGTTTTCAAGGCTGCAAATTCCCGGCTCTAAAAGCGAATCAAACCGCGCATTGCTATTACAAGCACTCTACAATGGTTTAACAATTCAGAACCTTTCAAATTCTGATGACAGCAAGCTGATGAAAAATGCACTCTCTTCTAAAGCGACCAACATTGATATCCACCACGCCGGTACAGCCATGCGATTTCTAACGGCCTATTATGCAGTTAACATGGGAAAGACTACTATTCTAACAGGTTCCGAGCGCATGCAACAGCGGCCTATTAAAATATTGGTTGATGCGCTAAACTCATTAGGTGCTGACATTGGCTATATAAAAAATGAAGGCTATCCTCCACTTCTAATCAAAGGACGGCAACTCTCAAAAAAAATAGTTTATTTAAAATCTGATATCAGCAGTCAGTATATTTCTGCGTTGTTACTTATTGCCCCTTCTTTAAAAAACGGATTAGAGTTACACTTAGAGGGTAAAATCACTTCTTTGCCATATATAAAAATGACATTGGCACTCTTAGATGAGATGGGTGTTGAAACAAAATTTGAAGGCAATGTGATTGAGGTCCTTCCCCTTTCTAATCAAGTCTCAAAAATATTTACAGTGGAGTCGGATTGGTCCTCTGCTTCTTATTATTACAGCATTTTGGCCTTGAGTAATGTGGGGACTCAAATTGACCTTTCTGACTATAAGTCTGAGAGCTTGCAAGGGGATGCTGTTTTGCGTAACATTTATAAAAAATTGGGAGTAGAAAGTAGCTTTTCTGGCACCATCCTTTCGCTGAAAAAAGTACAGCGGCCTTTGCCCGCTTGTTTGGCTTTGGATTTGTCCGATGCTCCCGACATCGCCCAAACCATTGTGGTGAGTTGTTTAGGACTTGAAATCGACTGTGATTTAACGGGTTTACATACCCTGAAAATCAAAGAAACAGACCGCTTAGTCGCCCTAAAAAATGAAATTAAAAAATTGGGAACGGAATTGAAAATTACAGATAACAGCCTGCATTTAAACAATGTGGCCTCACTTAATTGCGATGTTCATATTGCTACTTATAACGACCACCGCATGGCCATGGCATTTGCTCCGCTAGCTCTTAGAGCGTCTTTGTATATTGAAAATGCTGAGGTTGTTTCCAAATCTTATCCCAATTTTTGGGAAGATCTTAAAAGCCTAGGTTTTAAATTACAATAATTAAAAAATAAAGCCCAATTTACTTGACATCGCCTATGGGCGAATTGTATATTTGGTACTTGTAAAAAAAGAATTTATGAAATTATCACACTTTAGTTTTGAGTTGCCAAATGAACTTTTAGCAGAATATCCTTCAGAACACAGAGATGAAGCCCGCCTGATGGTTTTAAATCGGGAAAAGCAAACTATAGAACACAAATACTTCAAAGATTTGATTGATTATTTTGAAGAAGACGATGTGATGATTTTAAACAACACCAAAGTATTTCCAGCCCGTTTGTTTGGTAATAAAGAAAAAACAGGTGCCCGAATAGAGGTGTTTTTACTTCGTGAACTCAACGCAGAACAACGGCTATGGGACGTATTGGTAGATCCTGCAAGAAAAATTAGAATTGGGAATAAACTTTATTTTGGTGAAGATGAAAGTTTGGTTGCTGAAGTGATTGACAACACCACATCAAGGGGCAGAACTTTGCGTTTTTTGTTCGACGGCACTTATGAAGAATTCCGTTCAAAGCTAAATGAACTTGGACAAACCCCACTTCCCAAATACATCAAAAGAGAGGTCGAGCCCGAGGATGAAGACCGATATCAGACCATTTATGCAAAAAATGAAGGTGCGGTTGCAGCTCCCACTGCCGGACTTCATTTTTCTAAACACCTATTGAAGCGTTTGGAGATCAAAGGAATTAACTTCGCAGAAGTGACACTACATGTAGGACTAGGAACTTTTAGTCCTGTTGAGGTTGAAGATTTATCCAAACACAAAATGGATAGCGAGGAGATTATTATAGATGTTCCTGCCACACATACCATCAATAATGCATTGATTCAAAAACGCAGGATTTGCGCCGTAGGGACAACTGTTATGAGGTCTATTGAGAGTTCAGTTTCTTCCAGTAGCAATCTAAATCCGTTTTCAGGATGGACCAACAAATTTATTTTTCCTCCTTATGATTTTTCAATCGCCAATAGCATGATTACAAATTTCCATACCCCAAAATCAACACTTTTGATGATGACAGCAGCTTTTGGAGGCTATGACTTTATCATGAAGGCTTATAAAGAAGCGGTCAAGGAGAAATACAAGTTTTACAGCTACGGTGATGCCATGCTAATCTTATAAATACAAATCCTCTTAATGAGGCTTTTTTATGCATTGTGAATTCAGTAAAAAAAGATATAAGAGCGCTTTCAAAAGAAGATTTGATGGCTTTTTTTACCAAGCATTCTGACAGGGCCTATCGCGGTAAACAAGTTTATGAATGGCTTTGGAGAAAAGGAGCACATCGCTTTGAAGACATGACCAATCTTTCAAAACAAAACCGCCAACTGCTTCAAACTTCTTTCAGTATCAATCATATTGAAGTCGACAGCATGCAACGTAGCAGCGATGGTACGCTGAAGAATGCGGTTCGCCTTCACGACGGTCTAATCGTAGAATCGGTTTTAATTCCAACAGCCAAGCGCACCACTGCTTGTGTGTCATCACAAGTTGGCTGCAGTTTAGATTGTAAATTTTGTGCCACATCAAGGCTGAAGCGCATGCGCAATTTAAACCCCGATGAAATTTACGATCAGGTCATGGCCATCGATAAGCAAAGCCGTCTTTATCACAACAAAAAGCTGACTAATATTGTCTTTATGGGTATGGGAGAGCCACTGATGAATTATAACAATGTTTTAAAAGCCATTCAAATGATTACTTCTGATGAAGGTTTGGGGATGTCTCCAAAGCGCATTGTGGTTTCAACCTCTGGAATTCCAAAAATTATAAAAAAAATGGCGGAAGACGCGGTTAAATTCAATCTTGCAGTGTCTTTACACTCGGCCATAGACGAAGTTCGTAGTCAAATCATGCCTTTTAATGAAACCTTTCCATTAAAAGATTTGCGCGAAGCCCTGCAGTTTTGGTATGCCAAGACCAAGCGCAGAATCACATATGAGTATGTGGTATGGGAGGGTGTAAACGATTCTATAAAAGATATTTTGGCGCTTATTGACTTTTGCAAATTTGCACCCAGCAAGGTCAATATCATTGAATACAACCCTATTGACGACGGTGCCTTTCAACAGGCCAAACCCAAAGTAATTGCCCAATATGTTTCGATGTTAGAAGCCAAAAATATTACAGTTACCGTCCGCCGCTCAAGAGGAAAAGACATTGATGCAGCCTGTGGTCAATTGGCCAACAAATCCTAAGATCAAGGAGACGGATTCGGAATTTCTGAATGAATGCCGTTGATTTTTTCCAAAGTATCTTTCGATAATTTAGTATGTATACTATCGATATTTTCATTTAGCTGCTCAACTGTCGTAGCACCAATTATATTACTGGTCACAAATGGCCGCTCATTAACAAAAGCCAAGGCCATGGTTGTCAGCGATATCCCCAGCTCTTTTGCGAGATTGAGATAAGCTTTGGTCGCTGCTGTAGCTTGTTCGCTGCTGTAGCGCTTAAACCTAGGAAATAACTTCAGTCGTGCATTTTCACTTGCAGTTCCCAGAATGTATTTTCCAGATAAAACACCAAATGCCAAAGGAGAATAAGCCAAAAGTCCCATATTTTCTCTTAAAGAAATCTCGGCCAAATCACCTTCAAAAACGCGGTTCAATAGCGAATAAGCATTTTGGATGGTACTTATTTTAGGAAGCTTCTCTTTGCGAACTTCTTCAATGTAACGCATACTGCCCCAGCTTTTTTCGTTGGAGAGTCCATAAGCTCTAATTTTACCAGCCTTCACCAATGCATTAAGTTGCCGTAGTACTTCATTAAAATTATCTTTCCAAGGGTCTTTTGGACTGGGTTTAAAATCGCGGACCCCAAAGGTATTGGTGTGTCGCTCTGGCCAGTGGAGTTGGTATAAATCTATATAGTCGGTCTGTAACCTTTTCAGTTCCAAATCAATTGCTTCAGCAATGGAATTACCTTTAAATCCACTGGTCCTGATATGTGCGGTATAGTCCCCTGGACCTGCAATTTTACTTGCCAAAACAACCTGATCTCTGTTTTGCCTTTGCTTGAACCAATTTCCTATAATCTCACTAGTACGACCTTGGGTTTGTTTGGTTGCTGGAACAGGATAAAGCTCTGCGGTATCAAAAAAATTGACCCCCTTTTCTAAAGCATAGTCCATCTGAGAAAAACCATCAGACTCTGTATTTTGATTCCCCCAGGTCATGGTGCCTAAACAGATTTTACTGACTTTTATATCGGTATTGGGAAGCGTTGTATAATCCATTAATTTCTGTTGAGAAGTTTATAAATTTTATCCAATTTTGGTGTTAAAACCACTTCAATCCGTCTATTTTTTGCTTTCCCTTTAGTAGTTTCATTGCTGTCTACTGGCGCATATTCACTGCGTCCAGCAGCCGTTAAATTTTCTAATGAAATGGCTTTGTTTTCAGCTAAAATAGAAATGATAGCAGTGGCGCGTTTGGTCGATAAATCCCAATTATTTGAAATTTGCCCACTCTTAGAAAAAGGGACATCATCCGTATGACCTTCAATTAATACAGCAATATCCGGATTCTTTGCAAGAACATTTCCCAAATGCATTATCGCGTTTCTCCCCTCAGTATTGACAGCCCAACTGCCAGATTTAAAAAGTAATTTATTTTCCATAGATACATAGACTTTACCATCACGTTGTTGTACGGCGAGGCCTTTTCCTTCAAAGTCAGTCAGCACCTTAGAAATGGCATTTTTTAAATCTTTCATAGCTTGGTCTTTGGCGTCGATAAGTGCCTCTAGTTCTGTAATGCGCTCTGAGCGTTCTTGCATGTCTGCTTCCAATCGCATCAAGCGTTCATTCTCTAGCGCAAGGGCCTCTTCTTTTGCTTTTAATTGTTCTAAAAGCGCTCTGCTTATTTGTGAATTTTCTTCAAATGCTTTGGAACTGTTTTGCTCCAATTCTGAATAAGCGCCATTTAAATTGTCATAATTTTTTTTAAGCGAATTTAAATCACTCTTAAGTTGGTCACGTTCAGATTTGACAGTTTCATAAGTCTGTTTAAGAGCATTCAATTCATTTCCCAATTCTTTTTTTAAGCCAATTTCACTGTCATTAGTCAAAGACAATGCATCATAATCTGACTTAAGTTGGCCGTACTTTCCTTCTAATTCTTTATAAAGCTTAGAAGATACACAAGCTGTTGCGTTCAATACTACAAGAGAAATAAGAATAATTTTTTTTAGCATGATTTTAGTTTTATGTTTAATTCCAAAAGGACAGGACAATGATCGCTGTGAACCGCTTCTTTTAAAATAAGTGCGCGTTTAATACAAGGTTTTAAAGGACTTGTCACAAGTGTATAATCCAACCGCCAACCTTTGTTATTGGCTCTTGAGTTGGCGCGATAACTCCACCAACTGTATTGATGAGGTTCCGCACTTAGCTCGCGAAAGGCGTCTACAAAACCACTGTTTAAAAACCCAGACATCCAAGCCCTTTCTTCTGGTAAAAAACCAGAAACATTTTTATTTCGTACAGGATCGTGTATGTCAATCGCTTGGTGACAAATATTATAATCCCCGCAAATAACAAGATTTGGTTTTTCTACTTTTAGGGCATCGATATAGGTTTTAAATAGGGCCATATATTCAAACTTGTGTTCCAAGCGCTGAATGTTAGTACCCGAGGGCAAATACAAGCTCATTACAGAGACTTCAGAAAAATCTACCCTTAGATTTCTACCCTCAAAATCCATGGATTCAATGCCAGTTCCATAAACGACACTTTCTGGTTTGGTTTTACACAGTATGGCGACTCCGCTATAGCCCTTTTTTTGGGCACTAAACCAATAGTGGTATGGATAACCCGCTTTTTCAAAAAGGGTCAAATCGAGTTGCTCTTTTTGAGCTTTAATTTCTTGTAAACAAATCACGTCGGGGTCGGCCGCTACCAACCATTCTAAAAACCCTTTTTTTATAGCAGCGCGAATGCCGTTGACATTGTAGGAGATGATTTTCACAGAATAGAATCTATTGTTTCAGCTAAAATAATTAAAGCCTTACTTTTACACTAAATAATGATGGCTGTTTTTATTTAAAACTATCAACAAAATATTTAGAAGATATTGAAGTTTAAACATTGGATGCGCTTATTAAACACTTTCATTTTATTCATTTCTTTTTTTTCGTCTTGGTCTCAAGTTGCAGAATCCTTAATTCAGTCAAAAAAAATAATCATAAAAGAGCAGATATTATTGGACAGTGTGAGCTTGAATCCGTTGTTTTTTAAGGTTCTTGATTTGGAAAACAAACCTTTGCAAGATTCCTTGTATGAAATTGATTTTACCAATGCTATTCTGCGTTTTAAATCCACAAAAACTAATTTAGATTCCATTAGGGTTCAGTATTTAAAGTACCCTGATTTTATGACTCGGACCTATAAACAACTCGACAGCAATATTATTGTAAACTCTACAGATTTGACAAATACACTCTATCAGCTTTCCAAGCCAAGTGAACAACAAACTGCAGTTCCATTTGATGGTTTGACAACTTCTGGAAGTCTTTCAAGAGGCGTGACAATTGGCAACAATCAAAATTCAGTTTTAAACAGCGAATTAGATCTTCAAATTAGCGGTAAACTCAATGAAAAAGTAACGCTTAGGGCTTCCATTCAAGATGCCAATATTCCTCTGCAGCAAAGTGGTTACTCGCAGCGATTGGACGAATTTGATCAAGTTTTTATCGAAGCCTTTACAGACCGCTGGTCCATTCGTGCAGGAGATATTGATTTGGAAAGCTCAAGTTCATATTTTGGGCAATTTTCTAAGCGGGTTCAAGGCCTGTTGGTTCGCTCAAGTTTTAAAAATACTAAAAATGAATCCAACGCTTTTGTCTCTGGTGCCCTAGTCAGAGGACAATTTACAAGAAGTCAGTTTACGGCACTTGAGGGCAATCAAGGCCCTTATAAATTAAAAGGTCCCAACAATGAATTGTTTGTATTGATTGTTTCAGGGAGTGAAACTGTTTATGTCAATGGGGTCGCGCTTGTTCGTGGTGCGACCAATGATTATATCATTGATTACAATGCTGGTGAAATTATTTTCAACCCCACCTATCCAATTAATTCGGAAATGCGAATTACAGTCGATTACCAGTACAGTGAGAGAAATTACACGCGTTTTGTTGGTTATGCCGGAGGACAACTAAAATCAGAAAAATTATTTTTTGGTCTTTCGTTTTACAATGAAAATGATTTAAAGAATCAACCCCTTCAACAAAATTTAAGCAGCGACCAAGCAGCTGTTTTGTCTCAAGCTGGAGATGACAGATCTTTGATGACAGCACCTTCAGCATCTCTACAAGATTTTTCTGAAAATAGAATTTTATACAAAAAAGAGCTTGTAAACGGACAGGAAATTTTTGTATTTTCAAATAATCCAGAGGACGAATTATACCAAGTGAATTTTTTGATGGTAGGCGATCTTCAAGGAGATTATGTATTGGCAAGTTCCAGTTCAATTTCTAATATTTATGAATATATTGCTCCAATTTCGGGGCAGTCCCAAGGAAATTACGCACCCATTATACAACTGGTACCGCCGATCAAGCTTCAGTTGGCCGTTCTTAACGGCCGCTACGCCCCATCTGAAAAAACCAATATAGAATTTGAAACTGCTGCCAGTCGAAATGATCTTAATTTGTTTTCAAGTCTTTCTGATAATGATAACGATGGTTTTGCGGCCCGCTATAAATTGACTCATAAGCTTTGGAGTTCTTCGGACAACTGGAATATTACTCTCACCTCTGATTTAGACTACATTCAAAAGAATTTTAGAAATTTGGAAAGGCTTTACAATCCTGAATTCAACAGGGACTGGAACCTTGTGACACCCTCTGCTAATGGCATTGTTTCAGATTTGGGGACTCAATTTTTTGCAACCAATGCCATTACACTTTCAAAAACCAATTTAGGCCAGATTAATTATGCTTTTCAACATTTGAATTTTTCAGAAAATTTTAACGGGAATCGTCATATTTTCAGTACTAATCTCAACTCAGAAAAACTTGACTTTCAAACCCACTCAAGTCTTTTAAAAACTAACAGTGAACGAGCATCGTCTAATTTTTTACGATCTCAATCTCAAATTAGATACCGAATTGGTAAGTTCTGGCCGGGACTTAAATTTTCTACTGAAAAAAATGAAATTATTTCCAAACTCGATAATCAATTGGATTCACTAAGTCAGTGTTTTTCCTCTTACGAAGGCTTTTTAGGGATTGGAGATTCTACCAAAGTTTTTGTAAAATTTGGTTATATTCATCGCGTCAACGACAGTGTTCAGGGTGCTAGCATGCAGCGCGTAAATCAATCGGATACATATTATTTAAAATCAAAATTGATTGTGTCTGACCGTTCTGACTTAAGCCTTTTTGTCAATTATCGGCTGTTTGATCTAAAAACACAGTCCCCTTCCTTGCAAAAGTCTTTAAATTCAAGAATTTTTTACAACCAAGCCTTCGCCAAAAATTTAGTGCAATGGCAAACGGTGTATGAAACCAATTCTGGACAATTGCCCCAACAAGATTTTACCTATGTCGAAGTTGAACCCGGTCAAGGATCCTTTGTTTGGTTTGATTACAATGCCAACGGCGTTCAAGAGCTCGAAGAATTTGAAGTGGCTCAGTTTCAAGATCAAGCTACTTATATTCGGGTTCTTTTACCCAATCAGGTCTTTATCAGAATACATCAAAACCGCTTGAGTCAGTCACTTACTTTTGATCCAATACAGTGGGCAAGTTCTAAAAAAAAGAACCAAAAATTTTGGTCTCATTTTTACAATTTGACTTCTTATCTTATAGACCGAAAAGACCAAAATGACTTCCGAACCATTAATTTAAATCCTTTTAAATCGGAGGATGGCCAGCAGTTAGGGTTGCAGTCTAACTTTAGAAATCAGTTGTTTTATAATCGTGGTAAGCAATTTTACACTATGGCCTACAGCTATTTTGATTCCGAATTAAAAAATGTGCTTTCGTTTGGATCCATCAGTCAAAAAGGCTCTGGGCACCAATTTAACTTTACACACAAAGTCCAATCGCAATGGCTCTTAAATTTCAAGGTAAATCTTGAGACCAATCGTACTATAAGTGAGAATTTTTCGTCAAAAAATTACCATTTAGAGCAGCTGCTTATTAATCCAAAACTGTCTTATTTATTGGACAACAACAAGCGCTTTGATTTATTTTATCAATTTGAGAAAAAAGATAATATAATTCAAAATCGGGAAGTTTTAGAACAGCATAAGTTAGGGATTTCTGCTGTCTTAAATCAAAATCAAAAAGCCGCCATCACTGCTGAGTTTAATTATTTTTCAAATAATTTTAAAGGCAACGCAAACAGTCCTGTGGCTTATCAAATGATGCAAGGCTTGCAAGACGGAACTAATTTTACGTGGTCCATAATTGCTCAAAAGAAACTCACAAAGTTTCTGGATTTAAATTTAAACTATTTTGGTCGTAAGACGGAAACAAGTAAAACAATTCATACCGGGACCGTTCAATTGAAGGCCTATTTTTAATTCTGAATAACATTGAATACTAACGGCGGGGTGAAAAATGAGAACTGAATTGATTTTCAATCCCATAGTAAAGAATAAACTTCAAAATTATTGTGCAGCACACAATACTAGCAACCTTTAATGGTACTTAGAAATTAATTTCAATCTATAATCTTTTAAGCCAGTGTTTAGCTGCAACCTCTTTATTAATAATTTTTGATAAAGCGTTGATTTTAACTCGTGTTTGCTCCATCGAGTCTCTTTGGCGTAGTGTTACAGTACTGTCTTCAATTGTCTGATGATCCACAGTGACACAAAAGGGAGTTCCTATGGCATCTTGGCGGCGGTACCGTCTGCCTACAGCATCTTTTTCGTCATAAATAACACTAAAATCCCATCGAAGTTCTGTAAAAATATTTTTTGCTAGTTCAGGCAAACCGTCTTTTTTAACCAAAGGCAATACGGCCGCTTTATAGGGCGCCAATACGGCGGGGAGTTTTAGCAATGTTCGGCTTGAATTATCCTCAATAGTTTCTTCTGTTAAACTGTTTGAAAAAACAGCCAGGAACATGCGGTCTAATCCGATAGAAGTTTCCAGGACATAAGGGACGTAATTTTTATTTTCTTCAGAATCAAAAAATTGCAATTTCTTCCCAGCGTATTTTTCGTGTTGACTTAAATCAAAGTCTGTTCTTGAATGTATACCTTCAAGCTCTTTAAAGCCAAAAGGGAATTTGAATTCTATATCCGCAGCAGCGTCGGCATAATGTGCTAGTTTTTCGTGGTCATGAAAACGGTAGTTGTCTGCGCCCATTCCCAAGGACAAATGCCATTTAAGCCTGGCTTCTTTCCAATGCTCATACCATTTTTTCTGTGTTCCAGGTTTTATAAAAAATTGCATTTCCATCTGTTCAAATTCCCGCATTCTAAAAATAAATTGACGGGCTACAATCTCATTTCTAAAAGCCTTGCCTGTCTGTGCAATTCCAAAAGGAATTTTCATTCGTCCTGTTTTTTGAACATTTAAAAAATTAACAAAAATGCCTTGAGCAGTTTCAGGGCGTAAGTACAAATCCATAGCACTTTCTGCCGAGGCTCCAAGTTTGGTTCCAAACATCAAATTGAATTGCTTGACGTCAGTCCAATTGCGACTCCCACTGATTGGGTCCGCGATTTCTAGCTCTTCAATCAAGGCTTTAACATCGGATAAATCTTCATTCTCTAAGGACTTACTCAGCCGCTTTAAAATCGAATTAATTTTTTTATGATAGCCTAAGACTCGACCGTTGGTGGTCATAAATTCAACTTTGTCAAAATCATCTCCGAAGCGTTTTTTCGCTTTTTTGACTTCTTTTTCAATTTTCTGCTCAATCTTGGCACAATAATCTTCAACTAGGACATCGGCCCTGTAACGTTTTTTGGAATCTTTATTGTCAATCAGAGGGTCATTAAAGGCATCAATGTGCCCCGAAGCTTTCCAAGTGGTGGGGTGCATAAAAATAGCTGCATCTAAACCCACAATATTGGAGTTCATCTGAACCATGGCTTTCCACCAATAATCGCGAATATTTTTTTTGAGTTCTGCCCCGTTTTGTCCATAGTCATAGACCGCGCTTAAGCCATCATAAATTTCACTGCTTTGAAATACAAAGCCATATTCCTTTGCATGGGAAATAACTTTCTTGAAAAGATCTTGCGGATTGCTCATTTTACAAAAATAGAAAACACGACTAAATTAAGTAGCAAGAAGTTAATAAATATAAATATTTTTCAAATTTTTAAAAAAAGCTATTTCGATTCATAAATTTAATTTTTTCTTATTATTGTCTTGGGTGCGAGCTTAGTTCCATAAGCGTGGTTGCCATAGCGATTGCCAACACAGCATTTCATTAAAATCAAAATATATTGTTTCTTTGCAAACACTGACAATCTGTGATGCGAAATTCAATTATTAAGACAGTATTTATACTGGTTTCTCCTATACTAATATTTCAATGTGCCAATAGAGGAACTGCCAGCGGTGGCCCCAAGGACAATACACCTCCTGTGGTACTCAGTGAACTACCAAAAAATTTTTCTACTAACTTCAATGGTAATGAAATTAAAATTTATTTTGATGAATATATAAAGCTTAAAAATCTTCAGAAACAATTAATAGTATCACCCCCCATGGATCCTCCGCCAGAAATAATGCCACTTGGATCTGCAAGTAAATACATTAGCATAAAAATTTATGACAATTTGCAAGCCAATACGACTTACGCTTTTAACTTTGGTAATAGCATTGAAGATAATAATGAGGGCAACCCTTATCCATTTTATAGGTATGTATTTTCAACAGGCTCGACCATTGACTCTCTGTCAATTTCTGGGTTGGTTTCAGATGCTTTTGATTTTGAAACACCCAACAGTGTTTCTGTAATGCTGCATGAGGTAGACTCTACTTTTACAGATTCTATTATATTTAAACAAAAGCCAAAATATATTGGCGTTACAGACAGTCTGTCACGGTTTAAAATTGAAAATTTAAAGCCTGGAAAATATCTTTTGACAGCGCTGAAAGAGGAAAGTGTTAATTACACCTATCAGCCCAAAAAAGATAAGTTTGCCTACTTCAGCAAGTTTATCTCAGTCCCATCAGACACATCCTATCTTTTAAAACTTTTTAAGCAAGCAGATGATTTTAAATTTGTTCGTGCGCGACAGCTAGCTCAAGGGCGTATTGGCTTTGGTTACGAAGGCGATTTTTCATTGATGAAAATAAAAGGGCTTTCTGCCTCATTAGACTCAGTAGATTTCACTATTTCTAAAGCCCCTGAAAAAGACACTTTGAACTATTGGATACGTCCTAGAAAGTTAGAAGTTGATTCCTTGATGTTTGAGGTATCTTACTTTACCGAAAAGGACACTGTTAAGGTACGAATCAAATCCCTTGAAACAGATTCGTTAAGTTTTGAGGCGGTTTCAACCAATCTTAAGCTTAATAGCCTCTTTAAATTACGTGCGAATATACCGCTCAATGAAATCGATGCATCAAAAACCATCGTTATGGACAAAGATTCATTATTTCTCGAAAGTTTTCTAAGTCTTGATTCACTTAAAAACACAGATGCTAATTTAAAGTTTAATAAAACTGAGGGAAATCGCTATAAAATTACCTTTTTACCAGGGGCCTTTACAGATTTTTACGGTTATCAAAATGACACCTTAAGTTTTAGTACAAACACAAAATTAATTGATTCCTACGGGAATTTAAGGCTTTCAGTGCGCAACGCTGTTTACCCTATTATTGTTCAAATTGTTTCTACTAATGGGGAGTTAAAGGCGGAGCAGATTTTGGAGGGCCCTGGGCCAATTGACTTTATACACTTGGACCCAGGCAGCTATTTTTTAAGAGCTGTTTTTGACACCAATAAAAATGGTCGCTATGATGCCGGTAATTTTCTAGAAAAGAGACAGCCAGAACGAGTGAGTTATGGCAAGGAAATACTGGAGGTTCGAGCGGGCTGGGATAATATTGAAGTCTTTGTATTAGAGGACTAACCTTTGAGGTTGGCCTTGATCAATTCTCGGTTCATTCGGGCAATATTTTCTAGCGAAATCCCTTTGGGACACTCCACCTCGCAAGCGCCTGTATTGGTACAATTACCAAAGCCTTCTAAGTCCATTTGGGCGACCATATTTTTAACGCGATCAGCTGCTTCAACCTGTCCTTGAGGTAACAGGGCATATTGGGAAACCTTTGCTCCCACAAACAACATGGCCGATGAATTTTTACAAGTAGCGACACAGGCACCACAGCCTATACAAGTGGCAGCATCCATGGCATCGTCAGCTGCATGTTTTGAAATGGGAATTGCATTTCCATCTTGAGTATTTCCAGATGTGTTGACAGAAATAAAGCCACCGGCGTGTTGAATGCGGTCAAAAGCCGAGCGGTCAACCACCAAGTCTTTGATAATTGGAAATGCTTTGGCTCTAAAGGGTTCAATAAAAATGGTGTCTCCATCTTTAAATTTCCTCATATGTAATTGACAGGTGGTGACGCGGCGGTCGGGTCCATGTGCCTCTCCATTGATATATAAAGAACAAGAACCGCAAATTCCTTCGCGACAGTCATGGTCGAATGCCACTGGCACTTCTCCAGCACTAATAAGTTTGCTGTTTAAAACATCTAACATTTCAAGAAAAGACATATCAGGAGAAATACCACTGATGGGGTATTCCACAATTTCTCCTTTTTGTTTAGCGCTTTTTTGTCGCCAGATTTTTAATGTTAAATTCATAACAATGCTTATTTATAGGATCGTTCTTTAACTTCAATATTGTCGTATTTTAAGGGCTCTTTATGTAATACAGCGTCTTTTGGCGCTCCTTTGTATTCCCATGCCGAAACAAATTGATATTCTTTGCGGCGTTTTGCCTCTCCTTCTTTTGTTTGGTGTTCTTCTCTAAAATGTCCTCCAGCAGACTCCTCTCTTATTAAGGCATCTTTTGCAAACAACTCACCGAGTTCTAAAAAGTCTGCTACTCGCCCTGCTTTTGCCAATTCTTCATTAAACTCATCAGCACTGCCAGGAACAATTACCTCTTTATAGAATTCTTCTCTTAGAGCCGATATTTCTTCAATGGCCTCTTTTAGTTCTTTTTTGTTTCGTGCCATCCCGCATTTGTTCCACATGATTTTCCCTAATTTCTTGTGGAAATAATCTACAGGTCTGCTTCCTTTATTGTTGATAAAGGCTTTGATTTTTTGGCGGACAGAATTTTCAGCTTCCTCAAACTCGACAGTATTGGTTGAAATTGGGCCAGTACGGATGTCATCTGCGAGGTAATCACCGATAGTATAGGGCAATACGAAGTAGCCGTCAGCAAGTCCTTGCATCAGTGCGGAGGCACCCAAGCGATTAGCACCATGATCCGAAAAGTTCGCTTCCCCAATAGCGTAAAGTCCAGGGATGGAGGTTTGTAAATTATAATCAACCCAAATACCTCCCATGGTGTAGTGCACTGCTGGATAAATCATCATTGGAGTTTCATAGGGGTTTTGGTCTACAATCTTTTCATACATTTGAAATAAATTTCCGTATTTTCCTTTTACAACTTTTTCCCCAAGTGACCGAACGAGGCTTTCATCATTTTCATTAAGTCCTTTGACATAAGCTTGCTCTTTTCCATAGCGTACAATTGCAGCGGCAAAATCAAGGTAAACTGCTTCACCTGTAGCGTTTACGCCAAACCCGGCATCACATCGTTCTTTAGCAGCCCTAGAAGCCACATCACGAGGCACTAAGTTCCCAAAAGCAGGGTAACGTCTTTCCAAGAAATAGTCGCGATCTTCTTCCGCAATGGCGGTTGGTTTGAGTGTTTTACTTTGTATTGCCTTGGCATCTTCTAATTTCTTTGGGACCCATATGCGGCCATCATTTCTTAGGGACTCGGACATAAGGGTTAGTTTAGATTGGTGATCACCTGAAACGGGGATACAAGTTGGATGAATTTGGGTGTAACAAGGATTTGCAAAGAAAGCCCCTCGTTTATGTGCTTTCCAAGCAGCCGTTGCGTTGCTACCCATGGCATTGGTTGATAGATAAAATACATTACCATAGCCTCCTGAGCCTAATACGACCGCATGGGCTGAGTGGCGTTCTATCTCTCCAGTGATTAAATTTCTAGTAATAATTCCTCGGGCTTTTCCATCAATTACAACGACGTCAAGCATTTCATGACGGTTGTACATCTTTATTTTTCCACGCCCAATTTGTCGATTCATGGCAGAATATGCACCTAACAACAATTGTTGTCCTGTCTGGCCTTTAGCATAAAAGGTTCTTGATACTAAGACTCCTCCAAATGAGCGGTTATCCAACAGACCACCGTAATCTCTTGCGAAGGGCACACCTTGGGCTACACACTGGTCTATGATATTGGTTGAAACTTCTGCTAGACGGTACACATTGGCCTCGCGCGAGCGATAATCCCCGCCTTTAACTGTATCGTAAAAAAGGCGGTAGGTAGAATCACCATCCCCTTGATAGTTTTTAGCAGCATTGATACCGCCTTGAGCAGCAATGGAATGTGCCCGCCTAGGAGAGTCTTGAAAACAAAAAGCCTTCACATTGTATCCGAGTTCTGCCAAGGTTGCGGCTGCAGATGCACCTGCAAGCCCAGTTCCAACTACAATCACATCAATAAGCCTTTTGTTCGAGGGATTGACTAGATTAATCTTGTTTTTGTGATTGGTCCACTTATCCGCTAATGGGCCTTCAGGTATTTTTGAGTCTAGAGTCATTGTTCTGAATTTTAATGGGCGTTATTAAAAAAATGAAACAAAGCAATCACAACAAATCCCAATGGAACTAGAGTAGCATAGGCCTTGCCAAAACTTTTTAGACTGTTGGTGTATTTATTATTTGCTCCAACCGATTGAAATGCAGAATTAAATCCGTGCAGGAGGTGCAGGGATAAAAACACAAAACCAATACAATAAAGAATCACACGCCATAACGGAACAAATTTTTCTTGTAATTCCTCGTAGTAGCGGTAATCGCTTCCGTCTGCTAAAAGTCCCGAACTGTCTCCCACAATATATTTGGTATTTATCTCAGGAATCCAAAAATCAATAAAATGAATCACTAAGAAAATCAGAATAAAGCCACCACTGTAAATCATATTTCGGCTCATCCAAGTTGAATTTGCATTTCCTTTATTCATAGCATAGGTTACTGTTCTAGAGACCTTGTTTTTGTACTCCAATATAAATCCCATTGCGAAGTGAAATACCACACCAAAAATGAGTATAGGTTGTAATACAAATTGCACCAAGGGATTGTTACCCATAAAATGTGAAATCTCATTGAAGAGCTCTGGATTGAAAACAGATAGAATATTAATGGCAAAGTGTTGAAGAATAAATACCATTAAAAAAAATGCCGATAAAGCCATGGCAATTTTTCTTCCGATTGAAGAATTCAAAAATGAACTCATAAGGGGGTTTTTTATTAAACAAAGGTACTTCACAAAGCGCTTTTAGGCAATAGGTTTTAATATAAATTTTTATTATTTAGAATATTTATAAATAGAACTTGTGATCTTGGTTGTTTTTACTGTAATCTTTTCTAGATGTAATTGAAAATATTTACATTTGGAGAAATATAAATGATGAAATATCGACCTATAAATTCTGAACTATTTGTAAAAAACAGAGCCAAGTTTATCGCTCAAATGCAGCCTAATTCATTGGCCGTTTTTAATTCTAATGATATTTATACTACGGGGGCTGATAGTACTTTACCCTTTCATCAACACCGAAATATATTTTATTTAAGTGGTATTGACCAGGAGGAGAGTATTTTGATATTATTTCCAGATGCTAAGAATACAAAGCATAAAGAAATCTTGTTTATCAAAGAAACCAATGAGCACATTGCCATTTGGGAAGGCGCAAAACTCAGTAAAAAACAAGCAACAGAGGTCTCAGCTGTCCAAACGGTTTATTGGTTAAAAGATTTTGATGTCTTGTTTAAGGCGATTATGAAAGAGGCCCAAACAGTTTACTTCAACAACAACAACCACTACCGACAAGCGGTCGAAATGGAAACACGTGAGGACCGTTTTATAATAAAACTTAAAAATGATTATCCCAATCACAAAATTGAAAACAACTTCCCCATAATGCAAGCGCTGCGCGGAGTTAAAGAAGCTGAAGAAATTCATTTAATACAACAAGCCTGTAATATCACAGAAAAGGGTTTTAAGCGTGTGTTGGGATTTGTAAGGCCTGGTGTCATGGAATACGAAATTGAGGCAGAGTTTTCTCATGAGTTTTTAAAAAACCGATCTAAAGGCTTCGCATACACACCCATCATAGCATCTGGATACAATGCCTGTGTGTTGCATTATACAGAAAATAACAAGGTCTGTAAAGATGGAGATTTGCTACTGATGGACGTAGGGGCGGAGTATGCCAATTATTCTAGCGACATGACCAGAACACTCCCTGTAAATGGCCGTTTTACAGCCCGTCAGAAAGCTGTTTATCAAGCTGTTTTAAACGTCAAGAATGAAGCGACAAAGATGCTTGTTTCTGGAACCCTATTGGAAGCATATCACAAAGAAGTGGGAAAACTCATGACCTCAGAGTTGGTGGGACTAGGCTTACTTGACAGGGCTGATATTCAAAATCAGGACTCAAAAAAACCAGCTTACAAGAAATATTTTATGCACGGAACTTCTCACCATATGGGATTGGATACCCATGACTATGGAGTTTTAAAGGAACCGATGGTCGCCAATATGGTTTTTACTGTTGAGCCTGGTATTTACATTCCAGAGGAAAAAATGGGCATTCGCCTGGAAGATGATGTTGTAATTCAATCTTCGGGTGCTCCACTTAACCTTATGAAAAACATACCCATTGAAGTTGAAGCTATTGAAACTTACATGAATACTTAATTAGTTATTGAGTAATTTCTGACGTTATCGTATTTATTTTAAATTTTTCAACTGAGTAATTCGATGTTTGGCTGCCTGAAGTAATTGTAGAGATCAAAAGCGCTTCATCAATTTTATTTGAGTCGTATTTTACTGTAGCCATTTCTTTTTGAAAGTTTACGTCGGCCTTGTACATTCCATCTAATTTGTATAACTTTTTTTCAATGGCTCTAGCGCAGCCTATTTCGCAGCTCATCCCTTTGATGGTAAAACGTGCGCTTGTCGCATTGTTCGTCTCTGTTTTTGAGCTTTTGTTATTAGATTGATAGGCCGCAGTTTCAACCAAAATAATTTTGGGAGTAGGTTTTTCCTTACAACTTAGATTCAAAGTTAGCAACAATGCTAGCTGGAGTGTGATTTTAAGAGTTTTCATGGTTATGAATTTAGGAAACAATCAAATTTAATATTTTTTTGGCACACATTGGTATAATTTACCCCAATTTTGCCCATTCATCTTTATGTCATGTCCAACACGGTAAAAAAATGGGTTCTTCTATTGCTTCTCTCCTTTATTTGGGGAAGCTCTTTTATTTTAATCAAAAAAGGACTGTTAGGATTTAGTCCGTTGCAGTTGGGAAGTTTTCGGCTTGTCATATCGGCTCTTATTATTTTTGCATTTGGATTTAAAAGCCTAAAAGGTCTAAATAAAAACCAATGGAAGTGGTTGGCACTTTCTGGTTTTCTGGGCAGTTTTTTCCCTTCTTTTTTATTTGCATACGCAGAAACAGAAGTAGACAGCAGCATCACCTCCATTTTAAATTCTTTGGTCCCTTTAAACACGTTAGTATTGGGTTTTGTATTATTTAAAATAAAATCAAATCGATTTCAGGTTTTAGGAGTGATCATTGGATTTATAGGTGCTGTTCTTTTGATATTTGAAGGTGCAGCTTTGAATCCAAATCAAAATTACCGCTACACCGGACTTATAATATTTGCCAGCTTGATGTATGCGGCAAATGTCAATATCATAAAGCGATATTTAAACGAAGTTCGCCCCCTATCCATTGCCACGGCAAATTTTGTAGTTGTTTTTATTCCATCAATTGCAGTCCTTATTTTTTCTGGAGGAATGAGCCGTACTACCCTGTACAGCAAAGCCTTTTTACCAGCGCTGGGCTGTGTTTTTCTTTTGTCACTTTTTGGCACTGCACTGGCCAAAATACTTTTTAACAATTTAATTCAAATTTCCAATCCTGTTTTTGCATCTTCGGTTACTTATTTGATGCCTTTGGTAGCCCTCTTCTGGGGGGCACTTGACGCTGAAATTTTTAATGCTTTTCAAGGGCTATACGCATTAATTATTTTGAGCGGCATTTATCTAGCCAATAAAAAAATTAAAAAAAAGACCGATGTTTAGCGGTCTTTTTGTTGATTAAATTTTTTAATTTTTATTTGAAATCTGTTTCGGAGACCTCAGAATTAATAATGACTTCAGTTGCAGTGAATCCTATAATTTGTGGGCCTGCTGTGATTTTTCTACCAAAAGGTATCATAACTCCGTTGACGACTCTGTAGTCTGAGTGTTCTGTGATTGATGTTATGCTTTGTCCTTGAGCTTCTTCAGTCCCTTCCTCTCTTAATAAAAGCCCAGAAGTTGCATCGTAATAGCGAAAAGATTCGCTGCTTCCTTTGACTTTAATTTTATATACGTCGGTGCCCTCTAAGTCACTCAAACTAATGAGCTGAATGTCATCGGCTGTATAATGAGCCTCGGGGAACAGTCCTTTTTGGCTGGCTTGTTCTGCAATATCATCCTCACTCATCGGTTGTTTCATTCCTCCTTGTTCTGCATATCCTGTGGTTCCATCAAACTTTTGCTTCATGACCGTTCCCATACCAGCAATACTCATTTCCATGGAAGTCTTGTTAGGAGCCATAGATTTTAAAACGGCTGTTGGTTTAAACGGCATTCCTTCTATGCTAACCTCTGCATTGAACATCAGCGTCTTAACGCTTTCAACTGCAGATGCACCTCCAATGGCCTCAATATAAGACGCCATTATGGAAGTGGCTGTTACGCCTTCAGGTATTGGTTTAGAAAATTCTGGTTTTTCTGTTGGGTTGGCATATTTATCAAAATATTTTATTGGTATTCCAGTTTTTTCAAGATTAGATACGATATCACTGCCTTTTCCAACAACAATAATTCTGGCATTATCAACGCTGAAATAAGTGTTAGCAACTCTTTTTACATCCTCAACAGTAACAGCATTTATCTTTTCTAAATAGTTTTCGTAAAAATTATCAGGTAAATTATTGTAGATTACATCAAGTGCGTATCCTGCGATTGTTGAAGGCCTTTCTAAAGCTAGTACAAAGTCCCCCACGTATTTTGCTTTAGCATTTTTTAGTTTTTCTTCGTCAACAAAAGTATCACGGATTTTATTTATTTCCTTAACAATTTCAATTACAGCACTGTCAGTAACCATATTTCTAACAGCAGTACTTGCTGTAAACCGTGAAACTCTATATCTTGACGCTCCAATGCTAGATCTAGCTCCATAAGTGTAGCCGTGTTCTTCTCTTAAATTCATGTTCAAGTAACTATTAAAACCTCCTCCTAAAATCTTGTTGGCAATTAGAACTGCGTGATAATCATCATCACTCATTGAAAATTCAACATTGGAAGTGAGAGAAATATTTGATTGAACAGCATTTGGCATGTCTACAAAATTAATCTCAGTATTAGATACATTAGCTTTTGCTGTCGGAATTGTTTTTTTCAAGGTATTTGATGCTTCCCAATTACCAAACCTCTTTTTTATTAGTTTTTTTATATCTTTAAAATTCACATCTCCAACTACAACAATGTAGGTGTTGTTAGGTTTGAAATAAGAATTATAAAAATCGATTACATCTTTAAAGTTTATATTATTTAAACTCTCTTCCGAAACAAATTCTCCATAGGCAGAATTTTTACCATATGAAAGTGCACTTCCAACTCTGGAGGCTGCTGCATCAACACTATTCTCATCCCCTTTGAGCCCTTCAAGTGCACGTTCCTTTTCTTTTTCAAATTCATCTAAAGTTAATAATGGATTAATAGCTGCATCGGCCATTAGCTCAACAATTCTATCTTGATATTTTGAGAGCGAACTAGCAAATCCGCTTTGAGCACCGAACACAAGGCTTGCACCAAGGAAATCAATTTCATCATTAAAATCCGCTTTGGAGATACTTGTAGTTCCATTTCCTAGCATAGCTGCAAGAAGACCAGAAACTCCAGATTTGTCTCCTTCGTATATAGGGCCATTATCAATTCTCATTGATATGGATAGTCTTGGTAGTTTGTGATTTTCAACAACTAAGACTGTAATTCCATTTTTCAACTTGAAAGTTTGTGGTTTTTCCAAAGTTATTGTAGGAGATGGTCCCGGTTTAGGCTGAATGGACCTATCAATTTGGGCAAATAATAAACTGCTAAATAAAATACATACAACCAGAGAAAATAATCTTAAGGAATAAATTTTTTGATTTTTCATAATTAGTTTTCTTTTTTAGGTAAATACTCTAATAATGCTCTTTCTTCAGCTTTGAGATATTTGTTAGCAACATCTCTTATTTCTTCTCTAGTAATTGATCGGTATATATCAATCTCATTATTTATTAAATTTACATCTCCATAAAGCATATAGTATCGAGCAAGGGAATTTGCAATTCCTGAAATACTTGAGTTAGAATTAACAAAGTCATTTTCAAATTGATTTTGTAGTTTTTGGTATTCCCTTTCTGAAATTAAATTAGTTTTTAGAATTTCTATTTCCTCATCGATTTCATCAATTAAGGTCATTAACTCTACATCACCAAGGGGGAGAGCAAAAAGGGCATATGTACCATAATCTTCCTGGCTTATGTTAACAGCCTGAACTGCTAATGCTTGTTTTTGATCATCTACTAACTTTTTATATAGAACTGAACTTTTACCTCCGCTCAAATAAGAAGAAATCATACTCAAAACATAAGTGTCACGGTGTTTATTAGATGGAGTTCTATATGCACCTATTATTGCTGGTATTTGAATGTTTGCATCATAAGCCTTGGCAATTTTTTCTTGAGATACAGGATCTTCTTTAGGGAAGTTTCGTTCAATATCTTTACCTCTAGGAATTGGCCCAAAATAGGATTCAATCATTGATTTAGTTTTTTCAATATTAATATCTCCAGCAACAACTAGCACGGCATTGTTGGGGATATAGAATTTTTTATTAAATTCTTGAAATTCTTCTAATGTGGCAGCATCCAAATGTTCCATTTCACCTATAGTCGTTCCTTTGTAAGGGTGCTTTTTGAAAATTAATTTTTTAATTTCAGCTAAAATATTTCCATAGGGTTGGTTGTCAACTCTCAGTCTTTTTTCTTCCTTTACAACTTCATTTTGAGTGTCTACACCTATTTGGTTTATAACAGGATGAAGTAATCGCTCAGATTCCATCCAAAGACCAAGTTCCAAACTATTTGACGGAAAAATTTCATAATAGTAAGTTCTGTCATCTGTTGTATTGGCATTGTTAGAACCGCCATTTGAAGTGACAATAGTAAACCACTCGCCTCTAGGTATATTTTGTGTACCTTCAAATAACAGGTGTTCAAAGAAATGAGCAAAACCAGTTCTCTCAGGGTTCTCATCTTTCGCACCAACATGATACATCACTGCTGTTGTCACAACCGGAGCTGAATTGTCTTGATGAAGTATGACATGCATTCCATTATCTAAGTCGTATTCTGTGAAGTCAACTTGCTGTGCACTAAAATTTGCATAAACAAGCAGCACAGCAAATACTAATAAATTTTTTTTCATGTTTTTATATGTTAATAGTTCAAGTAGGACGTTGTGTCAAATAATTTGTTACATCGCGGGCCCAAATATATGAAATTCAAATATTTTTAAAGGATTATTCATCATTTAAACAATCCCTAAAATAATTTGTTAATTGATTTTTTAAAATTATATTTGCACCCGCCTTCTAAGAATACAAAAAAGGCATTTTAAATTAAAAAATAAAAAAACGTAACGCTATGTACGCAATAGTAGAGATAGCAGGGCAACAATTTAAAGTTGAAAAAGACCAAAAAGTCTTTGTCCACCGTTTGCAAACCGAAGAAGGAAAAAAGGTCGCTTTTGACAACGTACTTCTTTTGGCTGACGGGGATAAAGTCACAGTAGGCGCCCCAGCTATAGACGGTGCTCAAGTAGGCGCCAAAGTATTGAAACACCTTAAAGGTGATAAAGTGATCGTCTTTAAAAAGAAACGACGCAAAGGATTTCGAGTTAAGAATGGCCACCGTCAAGCTTTAACAGAAATCCAAATAGATAATATTGTGGCCTCTGGCGCGAAAAAAGCGGCGCCAGCAAAAGCGGTTGCTGAACCTGCTGCTAAAGTGGTTCCTACAAAATCCGTTGCAAAACCTGCTGCCAAAAAAGCGGTTGCTCCAAAAGCAAAAGCAGCACCACAAGATTTGAGTAAAATGACAGTTACTCAACTCAAAGAGATGGCAAAAGCAAAAGGGATTACTGGGATTTCTGCCATGAAAAAAGCAGATTTAATAGCGGCCTTAAGTTAAGCGTTTAACAAAATTAAAATTAAAATAAAATGGCACATAAAAAAGGAGTCGGAAGTTCGAAAAACGGTAGAGAGTCAGAATCGAAACGCTTGGGCGTTAAAATTTTTGGTGGACAAGCTGCCGTCGCTGGTAACATCCTTGTAAGACAACGGGGCACAGCGCACAATCCCGGAGAAAATGTATATGCTGGAAAAGACCACACCCTTCACGCTAAAGTGGATGGAATTGTAAAATTTCAAAAAAAGAAGAACAATAAATCTTATGTTTCCATTGTTCCTTTTGAAGCCTAATCGATTTCAAAACAAATTAAAAAAAGCCGCGTTTTAGCCGCGGTTTTTTTGTGTTTATAATTTAATTATTTAATTAGTTTTTCAAAGGCCAATCTTTTGTCGCCATTTTGTAAATAAATGACACCGCAATAACTGTATTTCAGATGCTTTAACAAGGACAACATACTAGCATTGTCTTGGTGGGTGTCAATGCGCATGCTTTTTATTTTGGAGGCAAAAAGAAATTCTTCACGTTCCTTAAAAATAAATTTGGCAATTCCCTTTCCTCTAAACTCTTTAGAAACTGCCATTCGATGAATGACGCCATAGCTTCGCTGATTATCGCGCATCCATTGGCCTTCTATTTTTGAGTAAGTTGGCTCACCTCTTAAAGAAAACATTGCCGTAGCAATGGGGGTATTATTGTCAGACTTTATGATATAACTTTCGTTATTTTGGATGTCATTTAGTAAAATTTTTTCTGTGGGGTAGCCATTTTGCCACTGGTCAATGTTTTGTTCGGCCAATAAATCTTGAGCGTCTTTAATGATTTGCATCATTAAAGGAAGGTCTTGTTTAGTTGCGTTGATAAGCTTCATTAATGGTTGCCAATATTTTGACAAAAAAAAGCCAAAATTTTATTTTGGCTTTTTTTAAATTAATAACGGTAGTAGTCAGGCTTAAAAGGCCCCTGTTGTTTGACCCCAATATAATCGGCTTGGTCTTTTCTTAATTCGGTGAGTTCAACACCAATTTTTTCCAAGTGCAGTTTGGCAACTTTTTCATCTAGATGTTTGGGCAACATATAAACCTTATTTTCATAGGCGTCTTTGTTGTTCCAAAGTTCAATTTGTGCCAAAACTTGATTGGTAAATGAGTTGCTCATGACAAAACTTGGGTGCCCTGTGGCACAACCTAGATTAACAAGGCGACCTTCGGCCAATATGATGATGTCTTTGCCATTTAGGTTGTATTTGTCTACTTGCGATTTGATTTCATTTTTTGTATGTCCGTAATTTTCATTGAGCCAAGCCATGTCAATTTCATTGTCAAAATGTCCAATATTACAAACGATCGTCTTGTCTTTCATGGCCTCAAAGTGCAGTCCATGCACAATATCTTTGTTTCCTGTCGCCGTTACTACAATATCAGTCACAGCCAAAACAGTTTCTAATTTTTTAACTTCAAAACCATCCATGGCAGCTTGTAAGGCACAAATTGGATCAACTTCTGTGATGGTGACGATACTGCCAGCGCCTCTAAAAGAAGCTGCAGTTCCCTTTCCAACATCCCCATAGCCGCAGACCACAACGCGTTTTCCAGCCAGCATGGTATCAGTGGCTCTTCGAACCGCATCAACGGCACTTTCTTTACAGCCGTATTTATTGTCAAATTTACTTTTGGTCACAGAATCATTTACGTTGATAGCAGGCATGGCCAAACTTCCATTTTTCATGCGCTCATACAACCTGTGAACACCAGTGGTAGTTTCTTCACTCAGCCCATTGATTCCAGAGACCAGTTCTGGATAGTGATCAAAGACTAGATTGGTCAGGTCACCACCATCGTCTAAAATCATATTTAGTGGTTGTCGATCTTGTCCAAAAAACAAGGTTTGTTCAATACACCAATCAAATTCTTCTTCATTCATTCCTTTCCAAGCATAGACAGGAATACCCGCAGCGGCAATGGCAGCTGCAGCTTGGTCTTGTGTTGAAAATATATTGCAGGAGCTCCATGTCACTTCTGCTCCTAGGGCCGTAAGAGTTTCAATGAGTACAGCCGTCTGAATGGTCATGTGTAAACAACCCGCAATGCGCGCCCCCTTAAGGGGTTGACTGTCTTTATATTCTTCACGAAGGCTCATCAGCCCTGGCATCTCTGCTTCGGCTAGTTCGATTTCTTTTCGCCCCCATTCAGCCAAAGACATATCTTTAACTTTAAAGGGTACATAAGGGAGGGTCTTAACACGCATAAATTATATCTTTTAAATTTAACTACTTTGGTAAAAACAACCAAAATAGCGTAATTTTGTTATGATTTTATCTGCTGCAAAGATAACCATTAACTTTTTAATTCTTTTAATGCCACTTTATAAATCTATAGAGGTCAACTCACAAACTAATGTTAAAATATGGCAGATCTCAGAGCCCTTGGATTTTTTAACATCCAATGTTGAATTAAACAGTGCAAGCCTAAAAAGGCTGAGCACAATGAATAGCAGCATTCACAAGTGTGGTTTTTTAAGTGTTCGAATGTTGTTAAAAGCTTTTGGTTATACAGACCAAGACTTGTATTATGACCATTTTGGGAAGCCACTGCTCAAAGACGGAAGGTTTATTTCTATTACACATTCTCACAATTATGCAGCGGTGGTCATAAGCAATCAACAGGTTGGTATTGACATTGAAAAACAACGCGCTAAAATTGCAAAAATAGCTTTAAAATTTGTTGGTTACGAGTCTAATTACCTTGATAAAAAAGACCCTGACTACATAAAGAAATTGACTTGGATTTGGTGTATAAAAGAGTCTCTTTACAAGCTTTATTCTAAGTCTGGAATGTCCTTTAAAAAACATTTTTTAGTTCTTCCTTTTGCAGTGGAAGACAACAACACAACGGCCTGGATCAAAGACGAAGATACCCTTAAAAATTTTAAAGTGGTATTTTTTGAATTTGACGGATTTGGTTGCGCGCTTACAATTCCCTCTGTATGAATGAAATCATTGATTTTTTTGTAACACCCTACACCACTGCCACAACAGCCCAAATTACTGTAGAAATTTTGGCGGTCCTATTTGGGATTCTCAGTGTTATTTACGCAAAAAAAGAGAATATTCTGGTCTTTCCCACAGGCATCATAAGCACGGTATTGTATGTATGTATATGTTATCAATTTACGCTCTATGGCGATGTAATTATCAATGTATATTACACTTTAATGAGCCTTTATGGCTGGTATTTGTGGAAATATAAAATCGGAGGTCAAAGCTTGGCGATTTCAAAATCTAATGTGGCAGATTGGATTAAAGCTCTGGGAATCTTTATAAGCACTGCGGCCTTTGTTGTTGTGGTCTATTTGTACTTTGATCGCTTTGATCGCATAACAAACTATTTTGATACTTTAACCACAGGGGTTTTCTTTGCTGCTATGTGGCTTATGGCCCATAAAAAAATAGAACATTGGTTGTTTTGGATTGTGGGCAATCTCATTTCAGTACCTTTGTATTTTGTCAAAGAACTGGGTTTTTCAGGCCTTCAATTTACAGTCTTTTTAATTTTGGCCATACAAGGCTATATTCAATGGAAAAAACACTTGTACAAATAAAAACTGACTGTATAAAAGTTGTACTTTATGGTCCGGAGTCTACTGGAAAATCAACGCTTTCTAAAGCCTTGGCAAAACATTATAAGACTGCTTATGTGCCAGAATTTGCTAGAGCATATTTACAAGAAAAATGGGATCGCAAATCTGAAATTTGTACTAAAGAAGATTTAGTGCCAATTGCCAAGGGGCAAATTCAACTTGAAAATAAAGCCCTCCAAAGGGCCAATAGACTGCTTGTCTGCGACACCGATTTATTACAGACCAAGGTCTATTCTGAGGTTTATTACAATGGTTATTGCGATCCGCACATTCAGCAGTACGCCCTTAAAAACAACTATGATTTATACTTTTTATGCGCCATTGATATTCCATGGGTGGCCGACGATTTACGCGATAAGCCCAATGAAAGAGAAATGATGTTCAAAGCCTTTAAAAAAGAACTTGAAAAACAAAACCTTCCTTATGTACTACTTAAAGGATCTCATAAAGTGCGGATGGATATTGCTACCAATCACATAGATAGCTTAATACAACATAAATTCTAAGATTAAGATCTCTTGAATCCAGGCGCTCAACTTTAATAAATAAAAAAAATTAAAAATAGTTGGCACATCAGCATTTTGTGATGTAATTTTGTATTGTTCTCAATAAAGGGGTGCCGCAGGGCTGAGATCATACCCATTGAACCTAGAACAGGTAATGCTGTTTAGGGAAACAAGAAGCAGTAAGTGCTTCAAACAATTATATCAATTTATAACAAAGAATAATCACCTCTTTTTATTCGATTCTTAAAAAAATCGCATGAAAAATTACATTCTTTGTCTATGGCTTACAGCAGCGTGTTTTACAACGCTTTTAGCACAAGACAATACAATAAAAACAGATTCAACCGCAACACAAAATCTCGATGAGGTATTGGTCAAAGCGGTAAGAGTAAAATCCAACGCTCCAATTACGCATTCCAATTTCAGTAAAAAAGACATTGAGAAGCGCAATTTAGGACAAGACATCCCAATACTCTTAAATTACTTACCTTCTGTGGTATCTTCTTCTGATGCAGGCGCAGGTATCGGTTATACCTATTTAAGGGTGCGTGGCTCCGATGCTACGCGTATCAATGTGACCATTAACGGGATTCCTTATAATGATGCGGAGAGTCAAGGAACTTTTTGGGTTAATCTTGGGGATTTTGCCTCTTCCGTTGAAAGTTTACAACTCCAACGTGGGGTTGGAACCTCCACCAATGGGTCGGCTGCCTTTGGAGCCAGTCTGAATATTTTGACTGACGCCATCTCAAGAGAAGCCGGCGGAGAAATCTCTAACTCTTTTGGTTCTTTTGGCACACAAAAACACACTGTAAAATTTACCACAGGCTTGTTGGATGATCATTTTGAATTTGCTGGGCGTTTGTCCAAAATATACTCTGATGGTTATGTCGATAGAGCTTTTACTAATTTAAGGTCCTACTATCTTCAAGGGAATTATGTGGATGACAATACCATTGTCAAGGCGATTACTTTTGGTGGCAAAGAAAAAACTTATCAATCTTGGTATGGTTTAGATCAAAGTCAATTAGAAGAAGACCGTACTCAAAATCCATATACTTACGACAATGAAACAGACAACTATTGGCAAGACCACTATCAGTTGCATTGGAATGAGTCATTAAACTCCTATTGGTCCACAAATATAGGTCTAAATTACACACGTGGTAAAGGCTATTTTGAACAATTTAAAGATGATAGAGACGCAGCAGATTACAACAACCTAATCAATGATGACAGTGATGTGATTGTTCGCCGTTGGTTGGACAATGATTTTTATGTGGTCAATGCCAGTGCTACTTATGACAAAAATGGTCTTGAGATCATTTCGGGTATTTCTTACAGTGATTATACAAACGACCATTATGGCGAAGTTATATGGGGCAGCGATTTAGCGTCAGGGACAGCAATCAGAGATCGCTATTACTTGAGTGTTTCAGACAAGTCGGATTTTAGTCTTTTTTCAAAAGCCACTTTTAGAATGACTGAAAAACTACAAGCTTTTTTAGACCTTCAAGGTCGTTTCGTAAATTACAAAACTGTAGGGCTTACTTCCTCCAGAACAGCGATTGATGTAGACGCAAAGTTTAATTTTTTTAATCCTAAATTTGGATTTACCTACAGTTTAAACAATAACAACAGCATATATGCTTCCTTTGCACGTGCCAATAAAGAGCCCAACAGAAATGATTTTGAAAGCAATGCTACAGATTTAACGCACGAAGAACTCAACGATTTTGAACTGGGATGGCGTCACGAAAGTGAGCGCTTGCGACTCAATGCCAATGTTTATTATATGCAATACAACAATCAACTTGTGTTAACGGGGGCTTTGGATGATGTTGGAGAATATTTACGTGAAAATGTAGATAAAAGTTACCGTTTGGGCTTAGAATTGGATGCAACACTATTTTTGAGCGACCAGTTTTCTTTGAATTCTAATTTGGCTCTAAGCAGAAATAAAATTCAAGATTTAACCATAGATCGCGATGGTAGTTTGCAAAACCTTGGAGACACCAATATTGCGTTTTCACCTGATTTGATCACGACACACGCTCTTGAATATACTCCAAATTCTAAATTTAGAGCGGCTTTGATTGGCAAGTATGTAGGGGAGCAGTATATGAGTAATACGGATACCGAAGCCTCTAAACTTGACAGTTATTTTGTAACAGATTTAAATTTTAGCTATGTACTACCGCTTAAAACTGTTTTTAAATCCGTTGTATTTACAGGGATGATTAATAATCTTTTAGATCTTGAATATGAAGACAGAGGTTTCACATATTTGGATACTTGGAGTGGTCCAACAGCTTCAGAAGTGCAAGGTTATTACCCACAAGCCACCCGTAACTTTTTAGCAGGAGTGACTGTAACATTTTAGGAAAATTTAATTTTAAATAAGCCGCAGTTTTACTGCGGTTTTTTTATTTTATTGGGATTGTGCTTGAAATAATTTTAGTTTGAAATAAACAATTCATTTCCAATACGTTCTACAAAATAAGGCTTAAGACTGCAGCGCAGCTCGGGATTTTCCATGGGCTGTCCCGTCAGTAAATTATAGCGATTTGACTGTTCACAGTCAACTGGACTCACTGCTTCAATCCCCTCTATTACTAATATTGAACATTCACCAAAAGAAATGTTAGGATCTGCAGCGTCAAAAGCTACATAGCCGGTACCTGTGTTATTAACAATGATTCCTGCATTGGCTACATTTGGTACATACACTGGTTGGTTTGAAAAGTTGAGACCATTGTATTGCGCTAAATTTAAATTCAAGCTGATTTGTATGCCAATGCTTGACAGAAAATTACAATTGCGATCGTAATTATTCATATTTGAACAATTGAGCAATGAAAAAGAAATAATCAATGTGATGAGGTATTTGAAAAAATACTTTGTTAAAAGGTAACCATGACTCTCCACTGGTTAATGTTTTTAAATTTCAGACCTCTAAAATACAACAAAAAAAAACAGATATTAAATATTTTGTATATTTGAACCCTGATCTCGTGTGAGCGAGATTTTTTGTTTTGTAAAACTTTAAATCCGCTCCAAATCGGAACAAAATTAATATTATAAAAATGAGTAAGGTATCTTATTATACCGCAGAAGGCCTTAAAAAACTTCGAGATGAGTTGCAGCAACTCAAGGATGTAGAACGCGTTAAAGCTTCTAAATCCATCGCCGAAGCCCGTGACAAAGGGGATTTGAGCGAAAATGCTGAATACGATGCTGCCAAAGAGGCTCAAGGCATGCTTGAAATGCGAATTTCAAAACTCGAGGAAACTCTAGCAGGCGCCCGCCTTATAGACGAATCTCAATTAGATACTACCAAGGCTTTGGTACTGTCCAAAGTAAAAATAAAAAATCAATCCAATGGAATGGAACTATCCTATCTTTTAGTGGCGGATGGTGAGGCCGATTTAGCCGCTGGGAAAATATCAGTTAATTCTCCTATAGGTAAGGGGCTTCTTGGGAAAAGTATTGGTGATATAGCAGAAATTCAAGTTCCCAATGGCATCATTAAGTTCGAAATTTTAGAAATTTCTAGATAAATTATTTTATGGCTTCTCTATTTTCAAAAATTGTCTCTGGTGATATTCCTTGCTATAAGGTAGCAGAAACAGAGGAATTTCTGGCATTTTTAGATATTTACCCAAATGTCAAAGGCCACACTCTTTGTATACCAAAAATCGAGGTTGATAAGCTTTTTGATTTAGACCAAGCAGTTTATCAAAAGCTGATGGATTTTTCAAGAACTGTTGCTATGGCCATTGAAAAGGCGATACCGTGTCAGAGAGTGGGCATGACCGTTATAGGCCTTGAGGTCCCTCACGCACATGTGCATTTGATACCGTTAAATGGAATGGAAGACGCTCAGTTTATAAAAAAAGAACCGCAACAATCGCCAGAGGATTTCCAAGCAACAGCCACTGCCATTGCAAATCAGTTATAATTTCTTTAGGATTATTTGAACTGTGGTCCCTTTGCCTATTTCAGAACTTAGGACCTTGATTTTTCCTTTGTGGTACTGCTCAACAATGCGTTTTGCCAATGACAATCCCAAGCCCCAGCCTCTTTTTTTTGTGGTGTATCCCGTTTCAAAAATGGTTTTAAATTGCCCCTTAGAAAGTCCTTTTCCCGTGTCTGATATGTCTATAAAAACATATTGTTCGTTTGAATGTACCACAATTTTAAGCAAGCCTTTGCCTTTCATGGCGTCAATGCCATTTTTGACTAAATTTTCAATGGTCCAACTGTACAGTTCTTCGTTGAGTGAAACGCTGCAAGGCGTCTTTGGAAGTTCAATTTCAAATTTAATCAGCGCACTGCTTCTAGACCGTAAATAGTCGGTGGCTGTTTTTGTAGCTTTGATTATATCTGTGGGTAATAGTTGAGGTTCAGAACCGATTTTGCTAAAACGATCTGTGATGGTTTTTAGGCGTTTGATGTCGTTGTTCATTTCCTCAATATATCTGGCCTTGATATTTTCATTTTTAAGTAACTCTGTCCACCCAATGAGTGATGATAAAGGCGTTCCAATTTGATGGGCTGTTTCCTTAGCCATGGCGGTCCAAAGTTTATTTTGAGAAGCGGTTCTTGAGCTCTCATAGAAAAAATAAATGAGTCCTAGGAACAGTAAGATTATTAATAACAGTGCCATGGGGTAAAATTTTAATTTGTTTAGTAGAACAGAATTACCGTAATACAAAGTGGACAATACTTTTCCTTGGTAAATAACTTGAAGTGGGGTGTTTTCCTTGGCATAGGCTTTACTCAATTTCTTTAAATACAACTGATTATTCTCTCCTTTGAGTGTGATATTTTTGGATTGAAAATTCCCCTGTGAGTCCTCTATAATCATAGGGGTGGTGGTGTTACTCTGAATTACTTTTAAGGGTAAATCACTGATGTTTCCGCCTAGATCAAGTGTTTTACTAAGCTCAATCTGAGCCGCTGAAAAATTCTCCATTTTTACCCGCTCTTCCTCTTTAAATTTTTGAAAAAAGCGGTAGGTATTCCACAAAATTATCGAAACCATTAAAAAGGAGACTGAAATTAAAATCCAGTTCAGCAACAATCGGTTGTTGTTGATTTTCATAGGTTGATTTTTCATCTTAAATATAATGTATTTATTCGAATATTATTGTTCTATTGCTTTTACTTTCTCTTTTAACACCCCGTCTGTATTTCTTAATTTTGTTTTATATTTATAGATTCAAATCAAGGCACGCTTAAAAGTAAATTAAAAATAATGGTAGACAGGCATTTGGTAGCCAAAGAATTCTTGAATATAAACGTGATTCAAAAAGCTTGGTTTGTGTTGTTTAACAAATAAATAGAAATACAATAAATGGAAGTACAAGGGAAAATTAAGCTAATAGGGGAAACACAGACTGTGGGTTCCAATGGATTTAGAAAACGTGAACTGGTGGTGACCACAGAGGAGCAATATCCACAACATTTGTCCATAGATTTTGTTCAAGATAAAACAGATCTTTTAAATAATTTTCAGGTGGGGCAACCGGTTAAAGTAGGCATCAATTTAAGAGGACGTGAATGGATCAGCCCGCAAGGAGAAACCAAACATTTCAATTCTATTCAAGGCTGGCGTATTGACAGTCTGCAACAGGATGTGGCAGCTGCTGTACCTCCAGTACCACCTATGGAGGGCTTTGAACCTGCCAAAGACTTAAAAGCTGAAGAACCAGACGATTTACCTTTCTAGTAAGTTTCAATTATAAACATTTGTATGTCCTCCTTGATCAATTCAGATTTTGAAGATTTTGCTGGAAGTAAAGATTTTAAGGCTCTTTTAAAGACAAAATTAGATTCAAAAAAATACCAGGCAGTACTGAAAAGTCACCATTACGAAACAGAGCTGTTAAAGCTTCAAACGGAATTGGTAGATTTACAACACTGGGTTGCCAAACACAAAAAAAGGATTTGTATCATTTTTGAAGGGAGAGACGCGGCCGGAAAAGGGGGTGCTATTAGACGTTTCACAGAGCATTTGAATCCACGATCCATGCGAGTCGTCGCACTGACAAAGCCCACGGAAGCAGAGCAGGGACAATGGTATTTTAGACGCTATATTAAAGAGTTACCACAGCCTGGTGAATTGGTTTTTTTTGACCGTAGCTGGTACAACCGGGCGGTTGTTGAGCCGGTCATGGGTTTTTGTTCGGAAGAACAATACAATAAATACATGGTACAGGTCCCCGAATTTGAGCATATGCTTTACGAGGACGGTGTCATCATTATTAAATTTTGGTTTTCAATTTCAAAAGACGAGCAAATGCGGCGTTTCAATTCCAGACTGTCCAATCCCTTAAAGCAATGGAAGTTCAGCCCAGTGGACAAAGAAGGACAAAAGCGCTGGGATTTATACACCAATTACAAGGAGCAAATGTTTAGCAAAACTCATAATTCCTTTAGCCCTTGGATCATCATTAAAACAAATGATAAAAAAGAAGCGCGATTGGAAAGCATTCGCTTTGTGCTCTCCCAGTTTGAATACGATAGAAAAGGGCAATCTAACTCCACCATTTTGGCCGACCCTAATGTGGCCCAACGTTACCACAGAATGATAAATCAGATTGATTAATGATGAGTGGATTGACAAAAAAAAATTTAAAGAAATTAAATTCAAAAAGAGGTTTAAAACTTTTTTTGAAGGACAACGATATGACTGTGGCCAAGGCCCTTCGTATTTTAAACTATGAGGCAAAGTTAAAAAAGCTTCAGGAGGAGCTCATCGCAATGCAGCAGTGGGTGGAAGCTAAAGGAGAAAAACTCGTAGTTATATTTGAAGGGCGAGATGCGGCCGGTAAAGGTGGCGCTATTCGAAGAATTACCCAAAATTTAAATCCCCGTGAATTCGATGTTGTGGCTCTCCCAAAACCCACACCCGAAGAAAAAAGCCAATGGTATTTTCAGCGTTACATTAAAAATTTACCGCGCAGTGGTCAAATCACCTTTTTTGACCGCAGTTGGTATAACCGTGCGGTAGTTGAACCGGTCAATGGATTTTGTACAACAGAGGAGTATGCTATTTTTATGAATCAAGTCAATGATTTTGAAAAAATGCTGGTAGATTCCGGCGTGCGCTTGGTCAAGTTTTACTTTTCCATTTCTAGAGATGAACAAGCCCGTCGTTTCAAAGACATCAAGACCAGTCCTGTCAAGAAATGGAAATTTAGCAATGTAGATCAGGCGGCACTGGGACTATGGGACGTCTATACTGATTATAAGACGAAAATGTTTGAAAAAACAGATACAGATTTTGCCCCTTGGATGGTCATAAAGGCCAACAAGAAAATGCGGGCAAGAGTTGAGGTTATTCAAAGGCTTTTGGACATCATTCCCTACAGTAGTGATACTTCCAAGTAGTTTTCTAATTAAGCTTTTAAGGACTCTATAAAATCTTCAATGCTCATGGCATCATTTACTGAAAAGTCTCCGATACTTGTTCGTCGAAGTGCCGAAAGGTGTCCGCCAGATTTTAGAGCGTTACCAAAGTCGTGTGCCAATGAGCGAATGTAGGTGCCTTTACTGCACTTGATTTGAAAATCGACTTCTAAGTTCCTAATGTCGTTAATTTTAAAGCTATAAACATTAACTTGACGCGCACTAATGGAAACCTCTTTACCGGCTCTGGCAAATTCATATAGCCGTTTACCCTCTTTTTTTAAGGCGGAATAGAGGGGAGGGTACTGCATAATTTCACCCTCAAATTCTTTGGCGGTTTTAAGAATCAACGGCTTTGTAATGTGATGGGTCGCAAACTGCTGATGGATTGCTGTTTCTAAATCGAAGGAGGGCGTGGAACTTCCCAATGCAATGGTGCCAGAATACCCTTTGGTTTGGGTTTGAAATTTTTCAATTTGTTTCGTCATTTTTCCAGTACAAATTATTAAAAGCCCTGTTGCTAAAGGATCTAATGTCCCAGCATGACCAACCTTTATTTTTTTAATATCAAAAGTTTTTTGGATGTGCCAACGAATTTTGTTGACCACTTGGAAAGAGGTCCATTTTAAAGGCTTATCAATCAATAATAATTCCCCTTTTTCATATGCCTCGAGTGTTTTTGTCATTTAAAAAAAAGTGGACATTATAACTACCAATCCAACTGCAGCACAGTAGATGGCAAAATACTTCAATTGGCTTTTTTTAACCATACGAATCATCCAGCTACAGGCAATCAATCCAGAAAAGAATGCGGCTATAAAGCCCAATGAAAGACTTGTAAATTGACCGCTGCTGTAAGCCAATTCACCGCTTAAAATGTCTTTGAATATTTTTCCAAAAATTAAAGGAATGACCATTAAAAATGAGAACCGAGCGGCTTTCGTTTTATCAATCCCCAGCAAAACAGCTGTGGAAATCGTAGCACCAGACCTTGAGATACCTGGAAGCATCGCCAGCGCTTGGGAAATACCTATAATAAAAGCGCTTCTATGTTCCACTTGTTTTATGGTGTTGGTTGCGCGGTCCGCCAACAGTAAAAGCAATCCCGTAATCAAGAGCATCGCACCTACAAGAAGAATATTATTTGAAAACAGGGCTTCTAGTTTTTTTTCAAAAAAAAGACCAACCATTACCGCTGGAAACATTGACACAATTATTTTCACAATAAATTGAGTGTTGGTATTCCATTGGAATTTTAGCAAATCAGAGATAATTTCGAATATATCCTCTCGGAAAACAATCACTGTACTCAAAGCGGTTGCGAAGTGAAGTACCACTGTAAAAAGCATACTTTCTTTGGGGATAGATGAGTCGCCAAGAACAATTTTCCCCAATTCTAAATGTCCACTTGAGGAGACGGGTAAAAATTCTGTAAACCCTTGTACAATCCCTAGAACTAGGCTGTCTAACGCATCCATTTATTGTTTGGTTTTAAGGAGAATAGCGTAAATTTCAATAGCAAAGCCAATAAGAATAAGGGTTGGCGCTATGCGAATCCGCTGGATGCTAAAAATTGCTTCACTGAAAAGCAAAGGATCATTTGAGCCGCCCCCGGCCATCAAAATGAATCCTAAAGTGATTAAAGTAAGCCCAATAAACATCCATATAAAGTTTAGTTTTTCAAAAACAAAACTTTGTTTTGCGGCTTCCTTTCGTTTTTTTTCACCCATGACTAATTTCTTTATTGAAGATTTATGTTAATAATGAAGTTGTTCAGTTTTTAAATTCAAAAAACGTCGCGTTGCCAAGTGGGTACTGATCCAAGTTATAAAGATTCCAATGGCCAAAACAATGAACAAGGCTCCAATTAAAATAGTTGGTTGTTGCATCAACTTAAACTCCGAAAATGATAAATCAATATAATAGAGCAGCACTGCATTGCCGGAAATTGCTATTAGACCTCCTAAAATTCCCAAACGAATGTTATGCCATACAAAAGGTCTGCGAATAAAGCTTTTTGTCGCGCCCACCATTTGCATGGTTTTAATGGAAAAACGTTTGGAATATACCGCCAATCTGATAGAGCTATTAATAAGTAAAACGGCAATTAGTGTGAAAATTCCACAAATGATTAAAACCCATAAACTCAAACGCTTTACATTGCTGTTCATAAGCGTCACCAAGTCTTTGTCGTATTTCACATCTTCAACAAAATTCTTTTGTAGGGCTTTGTCCGACAAACTGTCCAACCTTTTAGCCGTTACATAGTCAGCCAATAAATTTACCTCAATGGAATTTTTTAAAGGGTTATAGCCCACTTCATCCAAAAAATTTTCACCATATTCATTTTTCATAAAACTAGCCGCCGCATCCTTGGAAATAAATTGTGTTTTTTTGACATATTCAGCAAGTATCAAGCTGTTTTTCAATTGATTAATTTCAACGGCTTTTGTGTCATCCTCAAGGTAAATGGTGAGTACCACTTTTTCCTTAAATTCATCAGTAATAAATTTTGCATTTAATACCAATATCACCAAGAGTCCCAAGAGGAATAAGACTAAGGCAATACTGATAACAACTGAGAAGTAGGAAGATATGAGCCGGCGTTTTTGGTATTTTTCGAATGATGAACCCATATGATATTGCTTGCTTTTGTAAAAATATAAAACTTCCTTAAATAAAATGTAAATTTGCTATCATTAAAGTAGTAATTATGACCTATAATTTCAGGGAAATTGAAACCAAGTGGCAAAAATATTGGGAGCAGAACCAGACCTTTAAAGCCGATCAAGACTCTGATAAGCCTAAATTTTATGTCTTGGATATGTTTCCATATCCCAGTGGAGCAGGCCTTCATGTTGGTCATCCCTTGGGCTATATAGCATCGGATATTTATGCCCGTTATAAACGTCACAAAGGCTATAATGTATTGCATCCCCAAGGATATGATAGTTTTGGTTTGCCCGCCGAACAATATGCCATTCAAACAGGACAACACCCTGCAACAACCACGGCGAAAAATATCGATACTTACCGCCGCCAATTGGATCAGATGGGCTTTTCATTTGATTGGAGTAGAGAAGTTCGGACCTCCTCCGCGGATTATTATAAATGGACCCAATGGATTTTTATTCAATTGTTTGAGTCTTGGTATGACAAATCAGCCGACAAAGCAATGCCCATTACAGCCCTTGTTTCTCTTTTTTCAAAAAATGGCAATCGCGACATCAATGCGGTTTGCGATGCGGACACACCAGGTTTTTCCTCAACACAATGGGCAAAGTTCTCAGAAAAAGAACAGCAAAAGATATTGCTCAAATACAGACTGGCTTATTTGGCTGAAGCCGAAGTTAATTGGTGTCCCAAACTGGGAACTGTGTTAGCAAATGACGAAATTGTCAATGGGCTTTCGGAGCGCGGAGGGTACCCGGTTGTAAGAAAAAAAATGACACAATGGAGCATGCGTATTTCGGCCTATGCCGACCGCTTGCTCCAAGGTCTGGAAAACATTGATTGGACCGATTCTCTAAAGGAGAGCCAGCGCAATTGGATTGGTAAATCCGTGGGGGCTTTAATACGCTTTGATATAGTAGACCACAAGTCTAAAATTGAAGTATTTACGACCCGACCTGACACTATTTTTGGTGTTTCTTTTATGACTTTGGCACCAGAACATCCTTTGGTAAAAACCATCACTACTGAGACACAGAAAAAAGCGGTTGAGGCCTATGTTTTGGCTACCACAAAACGCAGCGAACGGGACCGAATGTCGGATGTAAAAACCATTTCAGGAGTTTTTACTGGGGCCCATGCAGTCCATCCGTTTACAAAGGCGCCCATTCCCATTTGGATTGGAGATTATGTGTTGGCGGCTTATGGTACAGGGGCTGTGATGGCCGTGCCATGTGGCGATCAAAGAGATCATGATTTTGCTAAGCATTTCAACATCTCAATCCCCAATATATTCAAAGATGTCGATATTTCTGAAGCAGCCTTTACAGAAAAATCAAAAACAGTCATTAGCAACAGTGATTTCTTGGACGGCTTAAATTTTAAAGCTGCCACAAAAGCGGCCATAGATGCTTTAGTATCCCTTGGCCAAGGTGAAAGAAAAATCAACTACCGCTTGCGAGATGCTGTTTTTTCCAGACAGCGCTATTGGGGCGAACCATTTCCTGTATATTACGTAGATGGCCTACCTAAGATGATCGATATAAAACATTTGCCCATTACCTTGCCAGAAGTTGAAAAATACTTACCAACAGAAGATGGAGACCCCCCATTAGGCCGTGCTGAAGTTTGGGCTTGGGACACCACCAAAAGAGCCGTGGTACCCAACTCAAAAATAGACCAGACTATTGTATTTCCATTAGAACTAAATACCATGCCAGGTTGGGCGGGAAGTTCTTGGTATTTTAATCGCTATATGGACCCTCAAAACACCAAAGAATTTGCCAGTCAAAAAGCTCTAAACTATTGGCGTGAGGTAGATTTATATATCGGGGGTAGCGAACACGCTACAGGCCATTTGTTATATGCCCGATTCTGGCAAAAATTCCTTTTTGATAGGGGCTTCTTACCAGTAGATGAGTTTGCAAAAAAACTTATCAATCAAGGGATGATTTTGGGAACCTCAGCTTTTGCTGCCCGTATTGAGGGCAGCAATACCTTTATTTCGGAGGATTTAATTGACAAACAATCCGTTCAGTATATTCATGTGGATGTGTCTTTTGTTAATGCTTCCAATGAAATGGATATAGCAGCTTTTAAGGCTTGGCGTAAAGATTATGGCTGTGCAGAATTCAAAACCTCTAATGATGGCAGTTTTAAAGTCAAGCGAGAGGTAGAAAAAATGTCTAAATCCAAATACAACGTTGTTAATCCCGATGCAATTTGTGAAACTTACGGTGCAGATGCATTGCGATTGTATGAAATGTTTTTGGGTCCTTTGGAGCAATATAAACCTTGGAATACCGCTGGAATTACTGGAGTTTTTAATTTTTTAAAAAAATTATGGAAGCTTTATTTGAATGACTCTGGTTTAAGAATTACAGATAATCCACCTTCAAAACAGGCCCTAAGAATACTACATAAAACCATCAAAAAAGTAACTGAAGATATCGAATCTTTTTCGTTTAATACTGCGGTTTCAAATTTTATGATTGCAGTAAATGAATTGAACGCTCAAAAATGTAATAGCCGTGCTGTTTTAGAACCATTTTTGGTTTTAATTGCTCCTTATGCACCTCACATCACAGAAGAACTGTGGTCACAATTAGGGCACAAAACTTCTATTTCATCTGCTGAATTTCCCATATTTGACCCCCAATACTTGATTGAGAACTCTAAAAATTATCCGATTTCATTTAATGGGAAAATGCGTTTTACCTTAGAGATGTCTTTGGATTTCACCAGAGAAGAAATCGAGAAAACCGTAATTGAAAATGAAAAAACCATTGCCCAGTTAGAGGGGAGGACTCCAAAAAAAGTCATTGTTGTTCAAGGAAAAATAGTTAATATTGTTTATTGATATAGACTATATTGAGGGGATTGGTTTGTTGGCCGCCTTTTTAACCACCTGCTCCTTTTTACCACAAGTTTACAGGACCTGGAAAACCAAGGATATTTCAGCTTTTTCACTGACCACATTTTCTCTTTTTTTTATGGGGATCATTTGCTGGTTGGTCTATGGTGTTTGCATTGGGAGTTTGTCCATGATTTTAGCCAATAGCGTTACCGTGATTACGTCTTTTATAATTTTAGTATTTATCATCAAATACCGAAAACCCTAGGAG
>JAYYCW010000060.1:0-5630 GCA_036161535.1 Bacteroidota bacterium
GAAGTACATTTAAAACCCTTAAAGAAAGCCAAAGACCTAGACACGGATTTTCTATCCAAACAAACCCCTGGGTTTTCTGGAGCTGACATCGCTAATGTTTGTAATGAAGCAGCACTTATTGCAGCCAGAAACAATAAAAAGGTAGTTGAAAAGCAAGACTTTTTAGATGCTGTTGATCGAATTATAGGTGGTTTGGAAAAGAAAAATAAAATCATCACCCCGGAAGATAAAAGAGCTGTCGCTTTTCACGAGGCCGGGCACGCCACAGTGAGTTGGATGTTAGAACATGCAGCCCCACTCGTGAAAGTAACCATTGTCCCAAGAGGACGCTCACTAGGAGCGGCATGGTATCTTCCTGAGGAACGTTTAATTGTCAGGCCCGAACAAATGTTGGACGAAATGTGTGCTGCATTAGGGGGAAGAGCTGCTGAAAAAGTCATTTTTAACAAAGTCTCAACCGGTGCTTTGAGCGACTTAGAAAAAGTAACCAAACAGGCAAGGGCTATGGTTACAGTTTATGGACTGAGTGATAAGGTTGGAAATCTGACCTACTATGATTCTTCAGGGCAAAATGAATACGGCTTTACAAAACCTTACAGTGAACAAACGGCTGAACTCATTGACAAAGAGATCTCGGACATCATTGAAAAACAATACCAACGCGCCATTGAGCTATTGAAAAAGCATAAAGATAAACTTGTTCAACTCGCTGAAGTGCTGCTTAAAGACGAGGTAATTTTTAAAGACAACCTTGAGACCATCTTTGGAAAAAGGCCATTTAAAGTTTCGGAAACAGAAATTTCTAAAGAACAAAGCCAGGAGGAAGAATAACGGAATTTTCGCATTAATTTAAACTCTTGGGTTGTTTAATTTTTTATCTTTGAGTTATTGAGTTTAAAATTTCATTCTCCTAAGTGAATTTATTCCGAAAAATATTTAGCTCTAGTTCAAATGAGCAAAAAAAAGCCCCAAAAAAAGAGGCAGAAAATAAGTATCTTCCAAAAAAAGAACTTCCAGCAGACGAGCTTTTTACTATTAATTTCAATAAAAATGGGGGCAAATTCCTATATTCAGAAAGTTTTGAAGAAGCCCATGAATTTCTCAAAGAAATCATAAAGGAAAACAATTGGAATGACAAAACAGCATTGATTTTAAATCCTAAATTAAAAAAACAATTTAGCAGTTTTGATTGGCAAACCACTAAAATTCTAAAGCAAGGACATTTTCTTTTTACCACTTGCGAATATTTAATTGCTTCTGATGGGTCACTACTTATCTCCTCAAACCAAATTGCTGAAAAAAAATTAAAAGAATTACCCAAAGACTTTATTGTATTCGCTAGTACAAGTCAAATTGTACAAACAATCGGGCAAGGACTCCATGGAATCAAGGCAAAAAACAAAAATAGCATACCCTCAAATATTACTACCATAAAGCATTTCAAAAGCGATGAAGATGATAATTTTATGAGTTATGGAAGCAGTGCAAAAAACCTATACCTACTATTATTGGAAGATTTGTAACATCACCATGAAGAAATTTATTACGAGAACAATTTCAGGTATAATATTTGCGACAATACTTATTGTTGCAGCTCAAAATAAATGGTCTTTATTGGTGATTTTAATGGTTTTTGGATTTGTTTGCTTGTTTGAATTCAACAAACTAATTGAACAAAGAAACAGGCTTTCATACCTAATTTTTGCAGCTCTTTACTTTGCTTTTGGGTTTGTAGGTATATTCTTTAAAAAAGGCAATGGTATTAACGAAGCCTCTCAAATACTACACGTGGTGAGTGTTTTTGTTTTATTGTTTTTGATTCGAGATCTATTTTCGTCTAAAAGTTTACCCAAATTACTGACAAACCGCTATATCAATACCACCTTTTACATCAGCAGCGGGGTGGTTTTTTTATTGCTAATTGCATATAATTTTGGGAATTACAGCCCCAATACAATTGTGGGAATGTTTACCCTTATCTGGCTGAATGATAGCTTTGCATATTTTATAGGCACTAATTTTGGAAAACAGAAATTATTTGAAAGTGTCTCACCAAAAAAAACGGTCGAAGGTTTTTTAGGAGGGGTGTTTTTTGCGGCTTTAGGCAGCTATTTCATCTTTAAGTTTACTGACGAATTGGAATTCTCAAGCTGGTTAATCATGAGTGTTATTGTAAGTATTTTTGGCACCATAGGGGATTTAATAGAATCTAAATACAAACGCCAAGCTGCAGTCAAAGACAGTGGCAGATTGATTCCTGGACACGGTGGCTTACTGGATCGATTAGACAGTGCAATTTTTGTGTCCCCTTTTATTTACTTATTCTTAAGAATTTTAAATTATGTTTCATAAAGAAGGCTATACCATTATTTTTACAAGTTTAATTGGAATGAGCTGTTTGTTTTTAGTTTTGGACTTTATTGGGATTCCATGGCTGATTAAAACCCTCCAAATCGGACTTTTAATCGTTTTTATTTTAATTTTACAGTTCTTTAGAAACCCTAAGCGTCACACCCGTCTCAATGACACTCAAGTCATTTCCCCAGTGGATGGTAAAGTGGTTATAATAAAAGAAGTTGAAGAACCTGAATATTTTAATGACAAGCGCTTGCAAGTTAGTGTTTTTATGTCTCCCCTCAATGTACATGTTACGCGATATCCCGTAGGAGGAAAAGTTATTTTTAGTAAATATCACCCTGGAAAATACCTGGTGGCTTGGCACCCGAAATCAAGCGAAAAAAATGAACGCACGACCATTGTTGTGGAAAACCCAGTATTTGGAAAAGTTCTATATCGACAAATAGCTGGTGCCGTGGCAAGGCGCATTGTCAATTATGCCAAAACAAAACAAACAGTAGTTCAAGGAACTGATGCTGGGTTTATTAAATTTGGTTCAAGAGTGGATTTATTTTTACCTTTGGATACCAAAATAGATATTAAACTCAATCAGAAAGTTAGGGGCGGTGAAACAGTCATTGCAAAACTTTGAGATGACAACAAATAAGTTAGATAGGGAATTTAAATTGGCTGTTGAAAGCATCAACAATCACAAGGATCCCTTTCCTGCAGATACCTTGCTAAAACTCTACGCCTATTATAAAAAAGCGACTAATAACTACAGCAGACCTAGCAGTAGCAAAGCCATCATAAACGCTTTTAAAACAAATGCACTTTTTCAAGTTGAGAATATTTCGCAAGACGAAGCCAAAAAACGATATATATCATTGGCAAAAAAATATTTATTGTACAGAACCTAAAATTTAGGTCAAATTATTCAGACTTGCCTCCAAGGTTTCAATTTTTGCCAACGCATCAGCTTCTTTTTTCTTTTCACTGGCCACAATCTTTTTAGGAGCGTTAGTCATGAAACGTTCATTGGAAAGTTTCTTTTGAACGGATATTAAAAAACCCTTTGTATAGTCTAATTCAGCTTTAATTTTGGCAAGCTCGGCTTCAAAATCAATATCAATATCGGCTAACAAAAAATATTCATTGGACTGTACTCTAAAAGAAAACGCTTTATCGACTGAAGCTTCAGTATATTTAATTTGAGATATATTGCCAAGTTTGCTAATTAACCCATCAAATTTTTGTGAACATTGCGCCTTGTTAATTATATGCAGCTCCACGGCGGTCTTAAAAGGAATTTGTTTTTCCTTTCGCAAATTGCGAATGCCTGAAACTACCTCGGCAGCGAATTTAAAATCATCTAGTAAAGTGACATCAGTTGAGATTTTTTTAGGCCAAGTTGAAATGACTAGTGATTCTTCTGGATTTCGTTTTTCTAAAAAATGCCATATTTCTTCTGTTAAAAAAGGCATAAAAGGATGCAATACTTTAAGATTTTGTTCCAATAAATACACCGCGGCTTTATGGGTTTTTTTATCTATTGGAGCGGCATGGGCAGGTTTGATCATTTCCAACAACCAGGAGCAAAAATCATCCCAAACCAGCTTATATATAGCCATTAAAGCATCACTAAGACGGTATTTGCTAAAGTGGTCTTCAATTTCAGCCAAAACTTTTTGAAATTTAGCGGCATACCAATCAATTGCAATGGCCGCATAATCAGGCTGTTCAATATCCCTGACTTCCCAACCCTCAATCAAACGGAATGCATTCCAAATTTTATTTCCAAAAGCTTTTCCTTGCTGACATAGCGCTTGGTCAAATAACAAATCATTCCCAGCAGCAGAGCTTAGTAACAGTCCCACACGTACCCCATCGGCACCAAAATCTTCAATCAACTTTAAAGCATCTGGTGAATTCCCAAGAGATTTACTCATTTTTCGACCTTGTTTATCTCTCACAAGGCCTGTTAAATAAACATTTTCAAAAGGCCTCTGCCCTTTGAATTCAAAACCAGCAACCACCATCCTAGCCACCCAAAAAAATAAAATATCAGGACCGGTAACCAAATCGTTGGTGGGATAATAATAATTGAATTCTTTATTGTTTGGGTTTCTGATGCCATCAAAAACCGAAATGGGCCAAAGCCAAGATGAAAACCAAGTGTCTAAAACATCGGAATCTTGCCGTAAATTTTCAATTTTAAAGGAACTGTTATTTGTTTTTTGATGTACCAATTTAAGGGCCTCTTCTTTAGACTTGGCAACTACAAAATCGGCTTTTCCATCTCCAAAGTAGTAGGCTGGAATTTGCTGTCCCCAATACAATTGTCGAGAAATATTCCAGTCTTTTATATTTTTCATCCAATGCCGGTAGGTATTGTTGAACTTTTTGGGAAATAGTTTAACAGTCTCAGTCTTTAAAACAGCCTCAATGGCAGGCTTTGAAAGGTCTGCCATTTTTAAAAACCATTGGTCAGAAAGTCGGGGTTCGATGACAACTTTAGTACGCTCAGAGGTGCCAACCTTGTGGAGGTGAGGTTCTGTTTTAACCAAATATCCTTTGGCTTTGAGTTCCTTTGAAATTTCTTTACGCACTACAAAGCGGTCTTTGCCTTGGTAATGTAAACCATAGCTGTTAAGCGTGGCATCAGGGTTAAAAATATCAATAACTTTTAATTGGTGCTTATCCCCTAAGATTTTGTCATTTTCATCATGTGCAGGAGTCACTTTTAAACAACCCGTTCCAAATTCCATATCGACATAAGAATCTTGAATAATGGGGATGACTCTGTTGCAAAGAGGTACAATGGCCATTTTCCCTTTTAGATGCTTAAAGCGTTCATCATCTGGGTGTACACAAATAGCAGAATCTCCTAAAATAGTCTCGGGGCGAGTCGTCGCGACGGTAAGTCGCTGATCGGTTCCTTGAACAGCATATTGTATGTGGTATAAATTCCCTTGACATTCTTCGTATAAAACTTCTTCATCAGAAAGTGTTGTTTGTGCCTTGGGATCCCAGTTTACCATTCTAAATCCTCTATAAATCAATCCCTTGTTGTAAAGGTCAATAAATACCGAAATGACAGATTCACTCAAGTCAGCGTCAAGTGTAAATTTTGTGCGATCCCAATCACATGAACAACCTAATTTTTGAAGCTGATTTAAAATCACACCCCCATATTCGTTGGTCCAGTCCCAAGCATGGGCCATAAACTCTTCTCGAGTCAAATCATTTTTATCAATTCCATTTTCCTTGAGCTTGGCAACCACTTTGGCTTC
>JAYYCW010000061.1:0-6984 GCA_036161535.1 Bacteroidota bacterium
CAGTCCCGCAGGTGAGGGTTGGGATGGGACCTATAATGGACAAGAGATGCCAACCACAGATTATTGGTTTTTAATGGAATATAACGACTTTAATACAGGCGAGCCAAGACAACTCAGAAGCCATTTTACACTTAAGCGTTAGTTTTAATTTCTAATGGTTGTTACAATACTCCGAATATTAGCCATTTGTGGTATTAATCTAATGCAAAATTTATATATTTGAAAGGCATACGAAATAGTTTAAATAGATTCAACTCAGACATGGTGTTGGTGATGACCGTTTCTGTTGTTAATCATTAGCCAACAACAGTCACAGTTTTAAAATCTAATTTCGTGTCGACAGTTCTTGAGTATTAAGGGAATTTTAAGTAAAGTTACCTCAAAAGATAGTATAAAATGAAATTAATCAAAAAAATTATCTTAGTAATATTTGTGAATTTTTATGTTCAAGGGCTTTTTGCTCAAGAAGGACTCCCAATTTACTCAGATTATCTAACGGACAATTATTATCTCATTCACCCCTCAATGGCAGGGGTTGCTAACTGTAATAAAGCGCGTTTAACAGTCCGGCAGCAATGGATGGGACAAGAAAACGCTCCTAGTTTACAAACCTTTAGTGTCAATGGACGCGTTGGGGATTCTCAATCGGCCTATGGTGCTATTGTTTTCAATGACCAAAATGGGTACCACTCGCAAACAGGCGCCTATTTGACATATGCACATCATTTGATGTTTTCTAGAAGTACTATTGATCTCAATATGTTGTCATTTGGATTGAGTGCAGGAGTGATTCAGTATAAACTTGACGAAACAGCATTTTTTGAGTTTGATCCAATTATTGCAGGAATCGAACAAAGTGCCACTGATTTTAACGTTGACTTTGGATTTTCTTATCACTTTATAAATTTTTATGCGCATGCAACCATCAAAAATCTTCTTAAAAATGAAGGAGTTAATATAAATGAGCAGGGTGTTGCGTTTGACAATTTAACAAATTATCTTTTTTCTGCGGGTCATGTGTTTTCAAAGTATGGCAGTGATTGGAGTTTTGAACCCTCAATTTTATTTTCGTATAAGGACGCTACCGATGAATCTTTTATGGATTTCAATATCAAAGCCTATAGAGATTTTGATTTTGGAAGTATTTATGCGGGGCTCTCATACCGAAGAAGTTTTGACGGAGCAGAATTTACGAATGGTAATTCTATTAGCAGTCAAAAACTTCAATATATTACGCCTCTGCTAGGAATCGAATACAACAATTTTATGTTTGCTTACACCTATTCTTACCAATCTAACTCTATTGTATTAGACAATGGCGGATACCACCAGCTAACCCTCGGTTTCAACTTTGGTTGCCGCAAGGAAAGGTACGATTGCCAATGTCCTAGCGTTAATTAGAACTCAATAAGTTTTATTTATACTTGTGGGTTTCCAGCCCATCAAATTTGCCATCGTTTCCACAGATCCGTTGGTATAAAATTTGTGGATTCCTTTTTTATCTGAGTTGTTTTGAAGTACCTTTTTTTTAAGAATGAATTGGGTATGTCGTGCCACGGCCAATCCCGAGTCAATAATGCGTGTATCTTCTGGAAGTAGTTCCCTTAAAATAGGAATCAGAAAGTGGTAATGTGTACACCCCAACACCAAACAATCAATAGGACTGTCTAGCACAGGTTTTAAGGATTCCATCAGCAGTTTCCTCATTTCCTGTGAGTGAAGCTTTCCCGACTCAATAAGTTCGACGATTCCTTTTCCTTCTATTTCAAGCATCGTCTTATTTTGAGTGTATTTTTTTGAAGTTTTATAAAAAAGTTCACTGCTGAGAGTGCCTTTGGTAGCTAAGACTCCAATTTTATTGGTATTTGTTGCCAATGCCGCAGGCTTTATCGCGGGTTCAATACCAATAAAAGGGACTTTGTATGTTTTTCTTAAAGAACTAATGGCGCTGGTGGTGGCTGTGTTACAGGCTACAACAATGATTTTAGCACCCATGTCAAGAAGCTTTTCAGTATTAATTATGGAGCGCTTAATTATGGCTTCTTTACCTTTAGGGCCATATGGGGCATATTTGGCATCTGAAATATAAGCTGTTGACTCCCTGGGCATTAAAAGGCTTATCTCTTTCCATATTGAAAGGCCTCCAGCGCCGGAATCAAAAATACCAATGGGTTTTACGCTCATGTCTTTACAAAAATAAAAAAGCTGCTTTTATGGAGCAGCTTTATAAAATTATTTTTAATATGCTATTAAAATCCCAATTCAGATTTAACATCTGCTAATAAATCTTTTCCATTGGCCATGATAACACCTTGCCCTTGAGAAGAGTCAAGAACATAGTCAAACCCTTGACTATTTCCAACCTTTAAAATAGCATCTTTAGCTTTTTCGGTAATGGGTTTTAAAAGTTCAATTTCTTTTTTTTGTAAATCTTGTTGGGCTTGCGCTTGGTACTGTCGTATACTTTGCTCCATACTTTGGACTTCTTGCAGTCTCTTGCCGTTTTCTTCATCGGTTTTGGTAGAAGATTCCGCATCGTATTGCTTTATTTTACTTTGCAGCTCTGTTGCCATGGCTTGAATATCTGTTTCATAGGTTTTTGCTAATTTCTCAAGTTCAGACTTAGCATTCATCATTTCTGGCATGGATTCAACTAATTCTTGGGTATTAATATGAGCTACTTTAGATTGTGCATCGGCAGAAAGGCTGCTAAAAAAAACACATATTACGGCTAAAATTAGATTTTTTAAATGTTTCATTTTTAATTGTAATTAAAAGTTATTTTCTGTTATTCTTAATGCTATCTCGTTTGCGTTTAATCGCTTCAAGTTTTGATTTTCGTTCGGCTAAAATACGTTTTTTCTTTTCTTCTAAGGCCTTTTTTCTTGCTTCTCTGTCACTCAAAGGTTTCGTTTCTTCTAGTTCAGAACTATTTTCTTTTCCGTCTGAGATTTTTACGGATTCTTTTTTTGATTCCTCTAGAGGAACTTTATTTAACTCAAGATTTTCAGTAGAGTTTTTTTCAGTTTCTGGGAGGGGTCGCTTATTAGCTTTTAACCCGATAGCTTTTTCCCGTTCTTGTTTAATCATGCGCTTTTTTTCTTCTAGTTCTAATTTGCGCGCTTCCCGATCATTTAAAACTATTTTATCTTCATTCTTGACTTCAACTTTTTCCAATTGATTTTCTGTGACAGTATTTTCTTTTGTTTTTTTCAATCTAGCTTTTTCACGCTCCTCTTTGATCTTTTGTTTTTTTGCTTCAATTTCGTCTCTTCTTGCCTGTCTTTTTACTTCAAGATCAGCTTTCCGTTTTGCCAGTAATTCTTCACGCTTTGCATTGCGCTCATCGATTAATTTTTGTCGTTCGTCACGATCACTTTTAATTTCAACAATTGTTTCTTCTTCTTCCGCTGCTTTACGCTCTTTTCGTGACTTAGGTTGCTCACGTTTAGAAGCCCTATTAATGGTCCGCAGCACTTGCTCACTGATGTCGTATCGATCGGCAGAGTAAAGCATTACGACGTCTGCGGATTTGTCAAATATAAAATCATATTTTTTAGTTGTTGCAATTTCTTGTACCGCTGTAAATATTTGATCCTGTAGGGGTTGCATAAGTTGAGACTTTTGTATCATCAAATCTCCTTCTGGGCCAAAACGCTTTTGTTGATAGCCAATAATCTCATTCTCAATAATTTGATGTTCTTCTTCGCGCTCTTTAATGAGTTCGTCAGTTAATAAAACACGCTCGTTATTTAGCTGTTTTTTAAGCGTTTCTAATGCTGCAAGTCTCTTGTCTATTTGCGATTTCCAATCTTGTGCTTTTGCGTTTAATTCATTTTGAGCTGATTGGTATTCGTCTATATTTTGCAAAATGTATTCAGTGTCAATATAGCCGATTCTAACCCCTCTTTGACCGTGACATAGCGTCGCAAATAAAAAGAATATAAAGATTGTTAAACGCTTTATTTCTAAAGTTTCCAAAAAGGAGCGTTTGATAGTCTTCATTGAATAAATAATTACATCTTTAAAAATGAGTTTCTAAAATAACGAAATAAATTTCAAATTCGTATGAATTTATGGATTCAAATCAATTGTGTCTTAAAAATTAAAATTGTTGGCCCAAAACAAAATGTGTTTGCCATCCACTTTTTGCAGTCTCGCCAGGGATGGGGTCAAAACCATGTCCAAAATCAATCCCCAACAAACCAAAAGCTGGCATAAAGAGGCGTATGCCAATTCCAGCAGAGCGTTTGATATTAAAAGGGTCAAAATCTCTAAAACTATTGAAGGAGGTACCACCCTCCAAAAATGTCATTGCAAATATTTTAGTTTGCCCTTTGAGGGTAATCGGATGTCTTAATTCTAGGGAAAACTTATTGTAAATACTTTCACCATCGTTGTTTGAAAGGGATTGATTGGGATATCCACGAAGCGGAATTGCTTCCCGACCATCCAATCGACTGAACTGTTGCATTCCATCACCTCCCAAGAAGAACCTCTCAAAAGGAATCACTCCACGATCGTTGTTGTAAGCGCCTAAAAAACCAAATTCAAAACGCGGTCTCAACACCAAATTTCCTTTTATTTTGGTAAACCAGTCTCCAGAAAATTTTATTTTGTAGAATTCTAACCATTTGTAGCGCTCTTGGTCTATCTCAGTAATTCTTTGACTGGCCTCATTACGTTCTATGACATCATTGTCATCGGTGCTTGTAATTAATTCATCTATGCGCCTCACCTTTGCTTCGCGCTCTTCTTTTAGTGCTTTGTAATCAACACCATTGACAGCAGAGTAAGGAAAAGTAAGCTTTGCAGACAAACTAAAGTCTGAGCCTCCGATTGGATAAATTGGGTCGTTAAAGGTGTTGTTTCTGCTGAGGCCAATGGTGTAAGATAAGTTTCTAGAACTTCCATCACCAAATGTAAACAATCCAGTATTGTAATTATTTAAATCGTAAAATTGGTATTGAAGACTCTGCGACAATACAAAGTAATCGTCTGGGACATTTAACTTTTTGGCAATTCCCACAGTAATCCCTGTGATGTTAAAGCTTCGGTTCTTATCCGCCGAACGAGTGATTCTGTTGTATAAATATTGTTTGGTTTGGGAGATGGAGGTTGAAAACTGAACTGGTTTTTTCCCCCCAAGCCAGGGCTCAGAAAATGAAAAGCTATAGGTTTGAAAAAATCGACTGGTTTGAAGTCTCAAAGCAAGACTTTGTCCGTCTCCTCTTGGGACTGGCCTCCAGGCTTCACCGTTGAAAATATTTTTAATAGAAAAATTGTTAAATGAAGCCCCAACAGTCCCCATAAAACCACCCCCGCCATATCCACCTTGTAATTGGAATTGCCCAGTCCCTTTTTCTACCACGGTATATTCGACATCAAGTGTCCCGTCATTGGGGTTGACATTTTTTAAATCCGGTGAAATTTCTTGAGCATCAAAATAGCCAAGCTGCCCCAGCTCGCGGATGGTTCTCACAACATTAGTCTTACTGTACAATTGACCAGGACGGGTTCGAAGTTCTCTAAAAACAACATGGTCATTGGTAGCGTCATTTCCCTTGACGGAAACGTTTTTAAAATAGGCAGGTTTCCCTTCAGTTACTCGGATTTCCATATCAATTACATTGCCATCAGCGCTGACTTCCACAGGAGTGATTGTTGAGAATAAATAGCCATTATTTTGATATAAGTTGGTAAGATCAAATGCATCTGGATCAGAGTTATCTGCGATTCGCTTTTCAAGTTCAACGCCATTGTAAGTATCTCCCTTTTTTATTTTTAGGACTTGATTTAATTGCTTGTCGCTGTATATAGTATTGCCTAGAAAATTGATGGTCCCATAAGTGTATTTTTCACCCTCTTCAACAGCAATTTTAAGTGAAATATCACCGTTTTTATCAATTGTCAAGGAATCGGAAATAATTCGTGCATCTCTATAGCCTTTTTCTTTGAGTTTGTCAACAACAGCTGCCAAGTCTTCTTTATAATCAGCCTCAATGAACTTCGACCGTTTAACAACGCGTATTAGATTTTTCTTTTTGGTATTTTTCATCGCTTTTAACAGCCTTCGTTTGCTCACTTTTTTATTGCCAGAAAATTCAATTTTATTCACTTTTACTTTGTCCCCTCGGTCAATACGAACAATCATATTTACCCTGGATTTTTTTACAGAGTCAATTACTTTTTCAACGCTTACTATTGTCCTGGCTTTTAAAAACCCCTCTTTTCGGTATTTACTCTCAAGATAGTTTTTGGTCGTTGTGATTAAGTTCTCCGTTACTTTGACTCCACGATTGAGTTTATTTTCTTCAATAACCTCACTAATCTTTCCTTTTTTAATTCCCAAAACTTTAACTTTATTTAGTTCTGGCAGGTCATCTAATTGTATTTGAAGGTACAATTGTGAGCCCTTAGTTTTAGTAATATAGACGTCAATATTGTTAAATAAGTTAGAGTCCCATAATTTTTTTATAGCCGTACTGATTCTTACTCCACCAGGGATTGTGACAACATCTCCCTTTTTGAGTCCAGAGTAGGTCACAATGGTCTCAGCGCTGTAAATGGTCTCGCCTTTTATTGAAATATCCGCAATGGTATAATCAATACTTTTAGAGGGGGCCAATGTTTGTCCTTGCAGCGCGATGCTGATAAGTAGAAAGCAGGCGGTGATAAGGGCTTGGCGGAGATTGTATTTAGTTAAGTTGTTCACTAGTTTTTCCAAATCTTCTTTCTCTATTTTGGTAATTGTCGATGGCTTCATACAAATGTTGATCTGTAAAATCTGGCCAAAAAACATCTGTAAAATACAATTCGGCGTAAGCAATTTGCCACAAAAGGAAATTACTTATTCGTTGTTCACCACTGGTTCGGATCAATAAATCAACGTCTGGTAAATTTCGGCTGTAAAGATGCTCATTTATTAGCGTTTCATCAATTTTTTCGATAGAAATTATATTTTTTTTAATTTTCTGAGCGATT
>JAYYCW010000062.1:0-5350 GCA_036161535.1 Bacteroidota bacterium
CCAGATGCACTGGCTTTTCCAGAAGCAGAGAAGGGAAATTTTCCAACCTTTATCTCATAGCCTTGTTCTTTGGCTTTTGCTTCTGTTAAACCAACACTGGCAACCTCGGGGCTACAGTATGTACAGCCTGGAATATTTCCATAATCCAAAGCTTCCACATGCAGGCCAGCAATTTTTTCAACACACAAGATACCTTCTGCAGAAGCCACATGGGCTAGGGCAGGACCCGCAGTTACATCGCCAATGGCATAGTAGCCTGGGATATTGGTTTGGTAAAAGTCGTTAACTAATATTTTATCTCTATCTGTGACGATGCCCACATCTTCCAAGCCAATATTTTCAAGATTTGTTTTGATACCCACGGCTGAAAGCAATACATCCGCCTCCAGGATGTCCTCTCCTTTTTTTGTTTTGACTGTTGCTTTGACCCCTTTTCCTGAGGTGTCCACGGCAGTCACTTCAGTTGAAGTCATTATTTTTATACCACTTTTCTTGAAAGAACGCGCCAGTTGTTTAGAAATTTCTTCATCCTCAACAGGAACAATGCGTGGCATATACTCAACAACGGTGACTTCAGTGCCCATGGCGTTGTAGAAATAAGCAAATTCAATTCCAATGGCCCCGGATCCAACAATGATTAGTTTTTTTGGTTGCTTTTCAAGAGTCATGGCTTTTCTGTAACCAATAACCTTTTCTCCGTCTTGAGGTATACTTGGTAGTTCTCTTGAGCGCGAACCTGTTGCAATAATTATATGCTCTGCAGTGTACTCAGTTCCATTGACATCTACTTTTTTCCCAGCTTTGATTTTCCCGTAGCCAGAAATTATATTGATTTTGTTCTTTTTCATTAAAAATTGTACGCCTTTACTCATGCCTTCAGCCACCTTGCGGCTTCTGTTGACAACAGCATCAAAATTTTTGTCATATGATTTGACTTGAAGCCCGTAATCTTCGGCATGTTTTAAATAGTCAAAAACTTGGGCTGATTTTAGAAGTGCTTTGGTGGGAATACAGCCCCAGTTTAAACAAACACCTCCTAGACTTTCTTTTTCAATCACTGCAGTTTTAAATCCTAATTGAGAGGCGCGTATCGCAGTTACATAGCCACCTGGACCACTGCCAAGAACAATCACATCGTATTTACTCATATGTTTTATGATTTTGTAATAGTTAGACACTACAAATTTACAAAACCAAATACTATATATAAAGAAGATTTAAACGAAACTAAAGTTTAAATTGTATTTAGTTAGGATTTTTCAAAATCCAAACTGACAGAGTTGACACAATAACGGTTTCCGCTTGCGGTAGGCCCGTCGTTAAAGACGTGTCCAAGGTGTCCACCGCAACTTTGGCACAATATTTCGGTTCTGAGCATCCCATGAGTTTCATCCAAGACGTATTCCACTTGTCCTTCAATAGCGGCATCAAAACTTGGCCAGCCACAGCCGCTGTTAAATTTTGTGTCACTTTTGAAGAGTGGGGCCTTACAAGCGGCACAATTGTAGATACCTTCTTCATAATGGGTGTTTAAAGGGCCACTGAAAGGCATTTCCGTTCCTTTTTTACGTAAAATGCGGAACTGTTCTTTGCTGAGAACTTTTTTCCATTCAGCTTCCGATTTATTTACTTTATTTTCATTCATTACTAGAGATAAATTTAAGAGATGCACCATTGATACAGTGGCGTTTTCCCGTAGTTTTTTTTGGCCCATCCCTAAACATATGTCCCAAATGACCACCACAATTAGAACAGTGCTCTTCAGTACGTGCCATTCCAATATTATAGTCTACTGAAAATGAAACATTCCCCTTGATTTCACGGTCAAAGCTAGGCCAACCAGTGCCTGAGTTAAATTTATGATCGCTTAAAAACAGAGGGGTATCGCAAGCGGCGCAGACATAAGTACCCTGATGAAAATTCTTGTCATAGGGGCTCGAAAACGGTCGCTCAGTTCCTTGTTTTCGCATTACATAATACTGTAAATCTGTGAGTTGAGATTTCCATTCCGCTTCTGTTTTCTGAATCTTAAAATTCGATTTTTTTTGAGCTTCTGTCTTGCAAGTCATAAACAAACAAAAGAAAATATATACAAATTGGTGACTATTGGGCATTTTTTTAATATTATCCAATAAAATTAGGTAATTTTAGTATTGAATATTTTTTTTTCACAAAACTTTGTGACTTATTCAATACTTTGAAGTCACATTAAGAAAAAATCGCGTTTGTCCAAAAAAATAAAGTATGAAAGTAAAAGTTTTATTTGTTTTGATTATACTGTTGGTTGCTTCTTGTGCTACCAATCCATTTACTGGAAAAAAAACTATGGCTTTGGTGCCAAATTCCATGCTTTTACCCATGGCATTTGCTGAATATGATAAATTTCTTTCTGAAAATAAAATTATAAGAGACACCAAAGAAGCTGAAACACTTAAACGGGTTGGTACGCGCATTTCAATTGCAGCAGAACGTTGGTTGGATGCCAATAATTATCAAGGATATTTAAAAAATTATGACTGGGAGTATAATTTAGTTGATGATAAAACAGTCAACGCTTGGTGTATGCCAGGCGGTAAAATAGTTTTTTACACTGGGATTTTACCAATTGCAGCCAACGAAACCGGCATTGCTGCCATCATGGGACACGAAGTCGCGCACGCCCTAGCAAATCACGGTCAACAAAGAATGAGTGCTGCAATTTTTCAGCAAGCTGGCTCTGTAGCTGGAAACTTGGTTATGAAAGATGAAAAGGACCGTTCTGTTTTTAACGCAGCCTATGGCGTAGGCACCAACATAGGAGTTATGCTGCCCTTCAGTCGTACTCATGAAAAAGAGGCGGATCAAATAGGACTTCACATCATGGCTATTGCGGGATATAATCCCGATGAAGCGTCCAAATTATGGGAACGAATGAAATCAAATAATGGAGGTAAAAAGAATCCATCAGAGTTTTTAAGTACGCACCCTTCAAATGATTCTCGCATTGAAAACCTCCGTTTATTGGCACCTGCCGCTAAGGAAGAAGCCAAAAAATTTGGGGTCACAAGTTTTATTGAAAATTGAAATATCACAAAATAAATCCCTAAATTGAGATTCGCTAACCAACAGCAATTTTATGAAGGCATTCAAAAAGGGCAGTCCCAGACTCATCCGCTCTTGGGCTTTTTACGATTGGGCAAACTCCGTTTACCCATTGGTGATCAGTACAGCTGTTTTCCCTGTATATTATTCCACCATGGCCAATTCTTTCGCCAATGATAATGGTGACATTTCTTTTTTAGGAATCCTTTGGAACCCAACGACGCTTTATGACTATACCCTTTCAATTTCATTTTTAATTGTGGCGTTTTGTTCCCCTATTTTATCAGCCATTGCAGACTATACGGGCAATAAATTAAAATTTCTTAAAGCATTTTGTTTATTAGGGGCGCTGTCCGTCATTGCGCTCTTCTTTTTTAAAAGCGAATCAACGCTTTGGGTGGCATTGATCTTTACCATTTTGGCCAGTATTGGTTTTTGGGGAAGTCTTGTTTTTTACAATGCGTATTTACCAGAAGTCGCCTATCCAGAACAGCAAGACGCGGTCAGTGCCAAAGGTTTTATATATGGCTATACAGGCTCTGTCCTACTGCTTTTGTTCAGTTTAATTCTTGTGCAGAAACCTGATTGGTTTGGGATTACAGATCCAACTTTTGCTCCGCGTATAACCTTTGTTCTGGTTGGTGTTTGGTGGCTTGTATTTGCTCAATTTACTTACAGACGTTTACCAAATAACATTTATAATCACAAACCTGATAAGGATTATATATGGAAAGGCTTTTTGGAATTGCGATTGGTTCTAAAGTCTCTAAAGCAACATTCTCAACTTAAATTTTTCTTACTGTCTTTCTTTTTTATGAGTGTGGGCGTACAAACCATTGTGTTAATGGCAGGAATTTTTGGAAGTGAAGAGTTGGGATTGCCCACCTTCAACCTTATTTTAACAATTTTAATTGTTCAAATTGTAGCAATTATCGGAGCTTATTTATTTTCTAAACTCTCTAGCAAAATAGGAAACCTAGACACTTTAAAAATAACTTTAGGTATTTGGGCGACGGTTTGTTTTATCGCATTTGCATTGGATAAGAACCTCCATAATGTCGAAAATTACTTTTATGCTATGGGTTTTGTTTTGGGCTTTGTTTTAGGAGCTACTCAATCTTTGACTAGATCGACCTTTTCAAAGCTTTTACCCGAAACCCATGACCATGCAACCTACTTTAGTTTTTACAATGTAACTGAACAGATTGCAGTTGTACTCGGCATGTTTATTTTTGGTCTACTCGTGGCTTTAACAGGCTCGATGCAATACTCTGTTTTGGCACTTGCCGTTTTTTTCATGGTTGCCTTTATCATTTTATACAAAGTTAAAAAGACCAACTACGTAAGCTGAGTGCGCTTCAAGCTTGGCACAGGAATTGTCTAATGTAATTCATAATTGGCTTTAAATTGGCTCGACTTAGAAGTAAAACCATTAATTATTTCTTAAAGTCCTAAATTTAAATCAACCTATAACATGACATAATGACCTATATTTAATATGAGCAGTTCCAAATACAAAATAATTGACAGTTTGTCACTTCAGGATTTTGATGAAAACTCAGAGTTGATTCCATTGATGACCACTGAAGATGAGGAGGTGATAAAAAATGAGTCACTTCCAGAGTCTCTCCCTATACTTTCTCTCAGAAATACCGTCCTTTTTCCCGGTGTTGTGATCCCCATTACTGCCGGACGCGATAAATCCATTAAACTCATAAATGATGCCAATAAGGGTTCAAAAGTGATTGGTGTGCTCTCTCAAAAAGACGAAACGGTAGAAGATCCAAAATTTGAGGACCTTTATCGAGTGGGTACCGTGGCAAGAATTTTAAAAGTTTTAAAAATGCCAGATGGTAATACAACTGTGATCATCCAAGGCAAAAAACGTTTTGAAATTGAAGAACCAGTTAGTGATACGCCTTATATGACGGCCAGAATAAAAGACATTAAGGAAATCATGCCCGCTATTGATCATAAAGAGTTCAAAGCCGCAATAGAATCCATTAAAGACCTGTCACTAGAGATTATCAAACAAAGCCCCAGCATTCCTTCTGAAGCTTCTTTTGCCATCAAAAATATTGAGAGCAATTCTTTCCTTATAAATTTTGTTTCATCAAATATGGGTGTGAGTGTTGTTGAAAAGCAAAAATTGTTAGAAATTAATGATTTACACCAGCGTGCCTTACAAACTTTAAAGCATATGAATGTTGAATTTCAACGTTTGGAGCTTAAAAATGACATTCAGTCAAAAGTTCAGAGTGACATGAGT
>JAYYCW010000063.1:0-6393 GCA_036161535.1 Bacteroidota bacterium
ATTCCAGATACCATCAAAGATTCTATAATGCACCCCAATTTTAGTAAAATACACACCCCAGAGTTTTGGACCACTGTATTTTCAATGTTGATCATTACCAGTATTGAATCCTTGGCCATCGCCAAAGCCGTGGACAAAATAGACCCTTACAAACGCAAAACTGATCTAAACAAGGATTTGACTGGTATTGGCTTGAGTACTGTAGTAGCAGGTATGATTGGTGGTTTACCCATCATTGCAGTAATCATTCGCAGCACGGTCAACATCCACAACGGGGCCAAAACAAAGTGGTCTAATATGTATCAAGGCTTGTTATTATTACTTTTAATAGTGGTATTAAGTCCAATAATGCGACAAGTCCCCCTCTGTGCTTTCGCTATTTTACTGGTTTATACGGGGTTTAAATTGGCTTCGCCTGCAGTCTTTAAACAAGCCTACAGCCAAGGCACTGAGCAACTTATATTCTTTGTAGGAACGATGATTCTAACCCTATACACCAACTTATTAATTGGCTTATTGGGCGGATTGTTATTGGTACTCGTTACCCATATGTTATTGGCAAAACTGCCAGTGGCAGAATTTTTTAAAATGGTTTATAAATCTAGGACTAAACTATTTAAGCGTTCCGATGGTACTTTTGATCTTAAAATTAGAGGGATTGCCAATTTTTTAGGTATCTTAAAAGTTAATAAACTGGTAGCTCAAATTCCTTCTGGTGCCGATGTCAATATAGACTTGTCCGAAACACGTTTGGTGGGAATTACTTATATGGATTTTCTGGTAGAATACTTAAAGGCACAAAGGGCTTCAGGGGGTCAAGTTTTTATAACTGGACTTGATTCGCATGTTTCATTCTCCACACACAACAGGGCTTTAAAGATCAGTTTGACAGATTCAAATGCCAAATTGTCCCAACGTCAAAAACGCTTGCGAAACTTGGCAACCGAGAAGGACTATCATTACAACAGTAAAATTGATTGGAACACTATTTACCTAAAGAAATTTCACTTCTTTGAAATTAGACCTATTGAGCGTAAATACAATAGTCTGACAGGACTGTATAAGAATTCGGAGGTGTCTTGGGAAATTACAGACATAACCTTTAACGAAGGTCAAGCATTCACTGCTGAAACATTTAACATGACAGTGATGGTTTTAAAATTGAACAAAAAAATCCCTGTCTTCACTATGGAAAATGAAGGTGTATTAGGGAAAATCTTTGACAGAGTGATGGCATTTACAGGTTACAAAGATATTGATTTTGAAATGTATCCGGATTTTTCAAATAAATTCCTACTCATGGGGGACAATGAATCTGAAATTCGGTCCTTTTTCACTGATGACATCATACGCTTTTTTGAGAATAATCATATTTATCACTTGGAAAGCAATGGTGAAGCCCTAATTATTTTTGATAAAATAAAATTGGCAAGAACTGATGAAACTACAGCGTTTATAAAATACGGCAAAGAATTGTCAACACTTTTAAATACCAAAACCCCCTAAATAATGACAGTTTATCTATCCACTTTCCAGTCTATTGAATCAACTCCAATCGATTGCAAATAGGCGTTGGTTTTACTAAAATGTCGATTGCCAAACCAATAGCCACGGTTGGCACTTAAGGGAGAAGGGTGGCCACTTTCCAAAATGAGATGCCTTTCCCCATCTATTAATTTTCTTTTTTTCCGGGCATGAGCGCCCCATAGCAAAAAGACCACATTGGACTTTCTCTTTGAAATAGTTTGTATAACATGATCCGTAAATTGCTCCCAACCTTTTTTTTGATGGCTTCCCGCATCGGTTTGCCGCACTGTGAGTGTGGCGTTGAGCAGCAGAACACCCTGTGAAGCCCAATATGATAAATCACCATTTTTTGGAGTTGGTATATCTAAATCTCTTTCTAATTCTTTAAATATATTTTTGAGAGATGAGGGGATGGGGACCCCTGAGTTTACAGAAAAAGCCAAACCATTGGCCTGTCCCATTCCATGATAAGGATCCTGGCCTATCAAGACCGTTTTTAAGTCTTTAAAAGCACACAAGTTAAAGGCGTTAAATATTTGATCTTTTGCAGGAGAACATTTGTTTTTAAGGTACTCAGACGCTATAAAGCCCTCTAGGGATTTAAAATAAGGCTGCGTATATTCTGAACTCAAAAGCGGACCCCAGTCCATGCCAATTCGGAACATTCTATAAGTTTTATCGGTCTTAAATAAATGCTAACACTTCAAATTTAAATTATATTTAAAACATTAATACTTAAATTTGTAACGTTTTATAAAAATATGATAAAAATTTCTCAAAAAACTCTGGATGATTTAGAATTTGACGCTGTGGTGCTGCAAGTTGCGGCTTTTTCCATTACCGCGCTTGGCCGTTCAGAAATCGAGCAGCTTGTTCCCTACGGATCTAAAGAGCAGTGCATTCAAAATTTAAATTTAGTGCATGAATTTGTGTCCTCTTTTGACAATGAGAATCGGATTCCCAACCATGGCTTTGAGGATATTTCTGAAGAATTAAAACTTCTAAGAATTGAAAATATTTTTTTGGAAGTGGAGCAGTTTCGGAAAATATCTCTGCTCTCCATTACCACAAACACCCTTTTAAAATTCTTTGAAAAATTCCATGACTATTATCCGTTGCTCAATAAACGTTCTAAGGAGCTGGAAAAAACCATGGTGATTTCAAATCAAATTAACAGCGTAATTGATAAATATGGGGACATTAGAAATGATGCATCCGAAACATTATACAGCCTCCGAAAATCCATTCAAAACGTTCGCAATAAAATAAATACGAGTTTTAATTCCGCTTTGAGTCATTACAATAGTGCTGACTATTTAGACGAAATTAAAGAAACTGTCATGGAGAACCGTCGGGTGTTGGCTGTAAAAGCCATGTACCGCCGAAAAGTTAAGGGCAGAATTCTGGGAGCCAGTAAAACAGGGAGCATTGTTTATATTGAGCCAGATACCACCCACCAACACCAACGCGAGCTCAACAATCTAGAATTTGAGGAAACTGAGGAGATCAAAAGGATTTTATTAGAGCTCACGCTGTTTGTAAAGGGCTTTAAACCTCTGTTAGAAAAGTATCAGCTCTATTTGGTGTTGATTGATGTTTTGTACTCTAAAGCAAAATACGCCAATGCCATCGGGGGTATTCGCCCAGAAATAACTGAAACGCAAAGCTTGTATTTAAAAGATGCTCTTCACCCTTTGTTGCTCTTGGCCAACAATGAGGAAGGTAAGGAAACATTTTCACAGACACTTGGCATGGACCCGGAGAGCAGAATCATTGTAATCTCTGGTCCCAATGCAGGCGGTAAAAGCATCACTCTAAAAACAGTGGGTTTGTTACAGCTTATGTTTCAATCTGGTCTGCTGGTCCCAGTACATGAGCGTTCAAAAATGTGTTTTTTTAATAGTATTTTAAGTGATATAGGGGATAACCAATCGATAGAAAACCATTTGAGCACCTATAGTTATCGCTTAAAGCAAATGAACTATTTTCTTAAAAAATGTTCTAAAGAAACGCTATTCCTGATTGATGAGTTTGGAACTGGGAGTGATCCTGAACTTGGCGGTGCTTTGGCAGAAACATTTTTAGAAGTCTTTTACGATAGAGAGGCCTTTGGAATCATCACCACACATTACAGCAACCTCAAGCTTTTGGCCAATGAACTCCCGCACATTCAAAATGCAAATATGATGTTTGATGAAAAAACACTTTTGCCAATCTACAAGTTGATAATTGGACAGGCTGGCAGCTCTTTTACATTTGAGGTGGCGCAAAAGAATGGGATTCCCCACAGCCTTATCAACCGCTCTAAAAAGAAAATTGAACGGGGGAAAGTTCGATTTGATAAAACCATTGCCCGTTTGCAGAAAGAGCGTTCAAAACTTGAAAAAACAGAACGAGCCCTCAAACAAAATGAAGTTAAAAAGGGCTTGGAAGCGGAAAAATTAGAATCCACCAATCAAAAAGCCCAAAAGAAACTACAGAGCTTTCAGCAGCTTTACGACAACAACCAACGCTTAATTTATCTGGGGAAAAAATTAGTGGATTTAGGTGATAAATATTACGATAACAAGCGGAAACGAGAACTAATGTCAGAACTGTTTAAATTGGTTCAGATTGAAAATTCTAAAAAGACCAAACTCTCAAACAAGCAAAAAAGGGCCAAAATCATTAAAGACAATCGGATCCAAAAAGAGGTAGAACAAAAAATGGTCAAAATTAGAAAAGAAAAAAAAGCAGCTAAGGCCAAAGTTGCTAAAACTCCAAGCAAGCCAAAGCATAATTTTGTTGTGGGTGAGGACGTACGCATGGACGACGGTAGGGCTATTGGCAGTATCGATAAGATTGAAAAGGGCAAAGCCACCGTCAACTATGGCTTGTTTACAACCAAAGTGAGCTTGGAACGCCTAGAATATGTTGAATCAAAAAAATAAATCTATGGTTGTATTTTTTGATGGGGTTTGTAATCTGTGCCAAGGCAGTGTTCGATATCTGATCAGACACGACAAAAAGAACGCATTAAAGTTTACTTCTATTCAAGGTTCCTATGCCAAATCATTTTTACCTACCAATGAGCTTGAATCTTTAGATACTATTTTATTTTACGACGGTGAAAATCTTTATAAAAAAAGCAGCGCTGTCTTAAAATTATCAAAGCTATTGGGCGGTTGGCACCGACTCCTACTTCTAGGCTACCTTCTGCCTGAATTTATAAGAAACGGTCTTTATGACTTTGTCGCGAAAAACCGCTACCAATGGTTTGGAAAGCAAAACCAATGCATGCAACCTTCGGCAGACTTAAAATCTCGTTTTTTGGATTAAAAAACTGTTATCAAAAACAGTCCTATATAATTTTGTTTAAAGCTAAAAATATAAGCATTGACAAACCAGAATTCTTACTTGTTGGGTTTGCTTTGCTTGGATTTAAATGGTAGTTTTAAGTCTCCTATAAACCCCAATGGAAATTAATTAAGAAATAGAGAAGTAGATTTACTTATTCATCAAATCACCCGCTCCACCTGATCGTCCCATTCTTTGGGCTTTGGGTCGTGAAGCTTGCCTTCAAGCTTGGCAATAAGGGTTGAAACAGTCGCATCCCCAGTAACATTGATAACCGTTCTGCACATATCCAAAGGCCGATCCACCGCAAAGATCAATGCCAAACCAATGGCCAGTTTATCTGTTGGAAAACCTACAGATTCTAAAACAATGACCAACATTACCATACCAGCACCGGGCACAGCCGCACTGCCAATGGAGGCCAAGAGTGCTGTAAGTACAATCATCAGTTGATCGGTAAAGGTCAAGTCAAAATTGAGGGCTTGTGCAATAAAGACAGCGGCAACCGCTTGGTAAAGACTGGTACCGTCCATGTTAATGGTTGCACCAACAGGCAGTACAAAGCTAGACACTTCTTTGTCCACACCAATGTGTTCCTCCACCCGCTCCATGGTTACTGGAAGGGTGGCAGCACTGCTACTGGTGGAAAAAGCTAGCAATTGAGCTGGACTTATTTGCTTTAAAAACCAAAAGGGATTCTTTTTAACCACAAAAGCCAAAATAAAAAGGTAAAAACAAACCATCAAAAACAAGCCTCCCACAACCACAGAGGCATAAAATAAAAGCGCATATAAAAGTTCTGGATCTCCTGAGGATACTACCACATTAGCCAAAAGTGCAAATACCGCATAAGGCGCCGACAACATGATTAAATCCACCATTTTTAAAACCACATCATTGAGTGAATCAAATATATCTTTAAGCGGCTTGGCCCTTTTCTCACCGATGAGCAATAGAGAAATGCCCAAGAAAATAGACAGAAAAATAACTTGTAACATCAACTTGTTGTTGCTGAGCGCAGAAAACGCATTTTCAGGGACCATATCCACCACAAAAGCAAGCGGACCGCTGTCTTGTTGTCGACCCGCCTCCTCAATTTTTCCTTGCACACTGCTGTTGTTGGCATAAGTAGCCGTCAATTCGGAAATGGTAGCATCTGAAACCCCATTACCTGGTTTAAAAATATTGACCAAACTCAAGCCGATACCAATGGCTACAACGGTTGTCAAAACGTAGATGACAACGGTTTTTAGTCCAATGGAAGCAAATTTAGAAATGTCTTTTAAATCTGAAATACCCTTAATCAAAGAAGCTAAAATTAAAGGCACTGCAATCAATTTGAGCAGCTTTACAAAAATGGTTCCCAAAGGTTTGATCCAAGCGCCGATAAACCCAACCCCTCCTTGTGTTTGAAGCATTAAAACCCCAAAAACCACACCCATTAGCATGCCGATTAATATTTTCCAATGCAAGGCTAAAGATTTCATAGGGTTAAATTTTAGTAAGACGGTTTAGCAATACAAAATCTGC
>JAYYCW010000064.1:0-4329 GCA_036161535.1 Bacteroidota bacterium
AAAAAATTCACCAGTTTTTGATTTTATAACTGTGTAATTTCCGTAAGAATTCCCCTTTTTCTGATGAATGATGACGTCTTTCAAAAATTGACCATTTTCTCCACTTTTTTTTGCAACTTTAATATTGATGTCTTGCAACTGGTTAAATTGCCCTTCAGCGATGGCCATGGCTGGTTTTACTCTTGCGATGTTGCGTCTTAGATTGAAAAAATTAAACTCTGCGAGCGGAATAACGTTGTTGGCAAAGAAAAAACTTATGATTGAAAGGAAAACAATAAAGACGCACAAACTTTTCATTGCTCTTTGTAATGAAATTCCTGTTGATTTCATGGCCGCAAACTCATAATTCTCTGAAAAGTTCCCAAAAACCATGATTGAAACCAATAATATTGTAAGGGGCAATACCAGAACCACAATTCGAGGTGAAACATACAGCAGGAATTTTAAAATTACTTCAATTTCAAGGTCTTTTCCTGCTAATTCGGATATATACACCCAAATAGACTGCAATAAAAAAATAAACATTAAAATAGTAAATATGCTAAAAAAAGACTTTAAATAAGTTGATAATATGTAGCGATCTAGAAGTTTCAAAAGGACTTAATCTAAATAGTTGATGTAAAACTCTTTATAATTTGAAGCTTCAAATTTAAAAAATGATTTAGGAATTGTAATATTGGTCTGGAAGTTTGTGATGGTCAATGTTGTTTTTGTCGCATTCTCACCCATTTCGATAAGATTATAAACGTGTTTTGTTTTCTCATCAACACCGAGTAGGGCATACCGGATTTCGGATTCTGAGTCTATGGGAGTTAGTTTTATATATTGGATATTTTGGCCATATTTAACTTGTTTTATATCCATGGAATAATTATAACCTTCTTCAAAAAAGTTTAAAAGCGTACTGGGTGAAATGGTATTATTATCTTCGAAATTTTCTTTCGAAATGGTGACTTCTTCATCTTCAGGACTGATTGTAAACAGCTTTTCACCATCAAAAATTCTTTGGATTCCTAGTATTTCTAAAAGATACTTGTCGCCTTCAACTGTAAGTTTTCCAAGAGTTTCTTGACGGATGTTTTCCAATTCGTTTTCTAGCACATAGCTAAAGTCAATTTGAATATTTTGGTAACTGTTTACTTTTTCATTCACAAGCTGTAAAAGAGCTTTGGCTTTTGGATCTTGATTTTGAGCTTGCAACATTCCAAATGCAAGGAGAGTAAAGAGAATAGATTTGATTTTATTGTGAAGATTCATTGTCTAACAATTGGTTTAAAGCCATAAGGTCTGTAACCAGGACTTGCCGCGCTTTACTGCCTTCAAACGGTCCGACAATCCCAGCAGCTTCAAGCTGATCAATTAAACGGCCTGCACGGTTATATCCCAATTTTAATTTACGTTGCAGCAAAGAAGCGGATCCTTGCTGCGCCGTCACGACAACTTCTGCTGCTTCAATGAAAAGCTTGTCGCGATCATTTATGTCGATATCAAGACTTGTGCCAGAATCATCGCTTATATATTCAGGCAATATATAAGCATTTGGATAGGCTTTTTGAGAACCGATAAAATCTGTCAAGCGCTCTATTTCAGGTGTATCTACAAAAGCGCATTGAATCCTTACCAAATCATTTCCTTGAGTGTAGAGCATGTCTCCTCTGCCGATCAATTGATCAGCACCAGAGCTGTCTAATATTGTTCGTGAGTCTATTTTTGAGGTTACTCGAAAAGCAATCCTGGCTGGGAAATTTGCTTTTATAATCCCCGTGATCACATTAACTGAGGGGCGTTGGGTGGCAATGATCAAGTGAATTCCAATGGCACGTGCCAATTGGGCCAAACGCGCTATGGGCGTTTCAACTTCTTTACCAGCTGTCATAATTAAGTCAGCAAATTCATCTACCACCAGAACAATATAAGGTAAGAATTTATGACCATCGTTGGGATTTAACTTGCGAGTTTTGAATTTTGTATTGTATTCTTTTATGTTTCTGCAAAAGGCGGATTTGAGCAAGTCATAGCGGTTGTCCATTTCAATACAAAGAGAATTTAAAGTATTGATTACTTTGGTGTTGTCAGTAATGATAGCATCATCAGAGTCTGGTAGTTTCGCCAAATAGTGGCGTTCAATTTTATTGAACAATGTCAATTCAACTTTTTTGGGATCTACCAAGACAAATTTTACTTCAGCAGGGTGTTTCTTGTAGAGTAGGGAAGTGAGTACAGCATTCAACCCCACTGATTTTCCTTGTCCAGTAGCACCTGCCATCAGCATATGTGGCATTCTTGTCAGATCTACCACAAAAGTTTCATTACTAATGGTTTTACCCAATGCAACTGGTAATTCCATTTCTGTTGTTTGGAATTTTTTGGAAGCAATCACCGAATTCATGGATACTGTGGTGGCGTTTTTATTGGGGACTTCAATTCCGATAGTTCCACGTCCTGGAATGGGAGCGATGATTCGGATTCCCAAAGCGGACAATGAGAGCGCGATGTCGTCTTCAAGATTTTTAATTTTTGAAATGCGGATTCCAGCTTCTGGAATAATTTCATAAAGTGTAACTGTGGGGCCTATTGTTGCTTTGATGCTGCTGATACCAATTTTGTAATTGTTAAGCGTCTCGACAATTTTATTTTTATTGTCTTCGAGTTCCTCTTCATCAACGGTGATACCTTCGCTGTCATATTTCTTTAGCAAATCCAAGTGGGGAAAGATAAATTTTGACAGTTCCAATGTAGGGTCTACTTCTCCAAAATCCTCGACAAGCTTCGCAGCTAAATTGTTGGTTTCTGAAGCTTCCTCCTCGGCAATGGTCACTTCCATTTTTAAACTTTCGACTTCAGCTTTGGGTTCAAGAATTTGATCACTGATTTTATCTTTTTTAATATTGGAATGGTTCTCAATGGTGGGTTCTAAATTTTCTATAGGTATTTCAAAAGAGGAAGTTTTTGAATGCTCCAAATCTTTGAGACTGGAGTTTTTAATTTCAATAATTGTTTCACCCAGCTTCTTTTGATCAATTTCAGTGGCGGTTTTTTTTGAAACCTTTAAAATGGATTTAAAAATTTGTCCAATTTGTAGAGGGGTTACTTTGAGTCGAATACCTAAATACGATATGATACCAAGAAGCAAAAGCAAACAAGTCCCTATTTTACCCATGTAATCTTGCAGAAATAGATTTAGTTCATAACCAATGGTTCCGCCAAGGTTAGGAAATTGTTGAAATGCAAAGCCAAGTGCTACAGAGATCCATATAACAATCAAGGTTCCCCAAAACCAGTGCTGGTAAAGCTTTGTTTTTGAAGTACCAGCTAATACACTGACACCCGATAAGCTTAGCAAAGCTGCCAGAATTATTGAAGCCACTCCGAATCCCTTAAATACCAAAAAATGGCTGATCCAAGCACCAGATTTACTCAACCAGTTTTCGGTTGGCGTACTTCTATTGGTGAAATCGTTTAATGTACTCTGGTCAATCTCACCAGTGAAGAAATAGGAAACGATAGACAAACCTAAAATAATTCCCAATAGGATTAAAAAACTTCCCAGTACAAGTTGTTGAGAACTACTGAGCGATTTATTTTTGATTCCTTTAATCCTTTTTGACTTGAACATGCACTTGTTGATGGTTTAAACAAAAATACAAATAAATAAACTTTATTAAATTCTGATGATAAATTTGTTTTAAACCAAAAACCCAGTCTTAACTGGGTTTTATAAATTAAGATTTTGAGTTTGTTACATCAAATCGAAGCGGTCAGCATTCATTATTTTGTTCCATGCAGCTATAAAATCATTTAGCAGTTTTTCTTCGCTATCATCGGCTGCATAGACTTCTACTATGGCCCGAAGTTCTGAGTTGGATCCAAAGACCAGGTCAATTCGGGACGCACAGCGCAGCACTTGGTGTGTATGTCGGTCTTTAGCAACATAGCTGTTATAGCCCGTTTTTTCCCATTTTACTTCCATGCACAACAATTTTTTAAACCAACTGTTGTCGAGTTTTCCATTGCCCCATATTCCATCTCCGCTGTGGGAGACACCCATGGCTCTGAGTCCACCAACCAAAACGGTCAATTCAACGGGATTTAAACCCAATAATTGCGCTTTGTCCAGCATAATTTCTTCAGGCGACACTGCAAATTCTTTTTCAGAATAATTTCTAAAACCACAGGCTTTTGGCTTTAAGAGGTTAAATGAATCAATGTCGGTGTTTTCTTGGGTAGCATCTCCACGGCCTGTAGTGACTTGAACTTTGCGACCGCTAGCCATTTCAACGCCAACTGCACCACCAATGATAATTGTATCCGCTACACTGACTCCTAGAT
>JAYYCW010000065.1:0-5199 GCA_036161535.1 Bacteroidota bacterium
ATTATAACGGCCATCATCAAGATCTTTCATCGAATGTAAAATACGCCTCTGCACTGGCTTAAACCCATCTTCTATAGCGGGAACAGCTCTTTCTAAAATAACATAAGATGCATAGTCTAAAAACCAATCTTTGTACATACCTGTTACCCGAGTGATGGTTTCTTCACTTTGAATGTCGTCCTCTAGGTGGTTGTCTTGTGATTCTAGCATTTAATAGGGCTTTTCTTTCTCAATCAAGTCGAGTTCGACTTTGAGGTTATTAATGATAAATTTTTGACGGTCTGGAGTATTTTTGCCCATATAAAACGAAAGCATCTCATCAATGGTTGTTTCAGCGTCTAGCATAACCGGGTCTAATCGAATGTCATCACCAATAAAATACTTAAATTCATTGGGGGAAATTTCTCCAAGTCCTTTAAAGCGGGTAATCTCTGGTTTTGGTTTTAATTTTTCAATGGCGTTGATGCGTTCTTGTTCAGAATAACAATAAATGGTCTCTTTTTTGTTTCGGACTCTAAAGAGCGGTGTTTGTAAGATGTACAAATGACCTTCTTTAATGAGTTCAGGGAAAAATTGAAGAAAGAAAGTAATCAACAACAATCTAATGTGCATTCCATCTACATCAGCATCAGTTGCAATGACAATATTGTTATAGCGAAGATCTTCAATAGACTCTTCAATATTTAAGGCTGCTTGTAATAAATTAAATTCTTCGTTTTCATAAACGATTTTTTTGGTCAGTCCATAACAATTGAGCGGCTTCCCTTTTAAGCTAAAAACAGCTTGGGTGTTTACATCCCTAGATTTGGTGATGCTACCAGAGGCTGAATCCCCTTCAGTAATAAAAAGGGTTGTCTCTAAATTGCGACTGTTTTTGGCATCCCCAAAATGAACGCGGCAATCTCTTAATTTTTTATTGTGTAGACTGGCTTTTTTTGCGCGTTCCTTGGCAATTTTTCTGATGCCAGACAACTCCTTTCGCTCCCTTTCGGCCTGCAATATCTTGCGCTGAATGGCCTCGGCTGCAATGTTATTTTTATGAAGAAAATTATCCAATTGGGTTTTGACAAAATCATTTATAAAAGTACGAACCGTTGGTAAACCTCCGCCCGTTTCTGTAGATCCTAATTTGGTTTTGGTTTGACTTTCAAAAACGGGTTCCATTACTTTAATGGCGATGGCAGAAATGATGGATTTTCTAATATCCGAAGCATCGTAGTTTTTTCCAAAAAACTCTCTGACGGTCTTGACAAATGCTTCCCTAAAAGCTGCCAAATGTGTACCGCCTTGAGTGGTGTTTTGTCCATTGACAAAGGAATGGTACTCCTCACTGTATTGGGTTTTACTATGAGTGAGTGCAATCTCAATATCGTTACCTTTAAGATGAATGGTTGGGTAGAGTCGGTCTTCAGTTTTGGTATTGTCTTCCAACAAATCTTTGAGGCCATTTTCGCTAAAGAATTTTTCACCATTAAAAATAATACTCAGCCCTGGATTTAGGTAGACATAGTTCTTGAGCATCCGAACCACATACTCATTTCTATATTTGTAATTTTTAAAAATTTCTGAGTCTGGCACAAATGATACCTTGGTACCCTTGCGTCTTGAAGTGTCCTCCAACAACTCATGATTTGTCAACACCCCCAATTCAAATTCTGCCGATGCAGACTTGCCATCTCTAGTCGATTCAACTCTAAAGTAATTGGAAAGGGCATTGACCGCTTTGGTCCCGACCCCATTGAGGCCTACCGATTTTTTGAAGGCCCTAGAATCATACTTACCACCAGTATTCATTTTTGAAACTACATCCACAACCTTTCCCAGAGGGATACCGCGGCCATAGTCTCTTACAATGACTTTGTTCCCTTGAATGGAAATATCAATGGTTTTCCCAGCACCCATTACAAATTCATCAATAGAATTATCTAGAACTTCTTTGAGTAATATATAAATACCGTCATCGGCTGAAGAACCATCACCCAACTTGCCAATATACATCCCAGGCCGCATGCGGATGTGCTCCTTCCAATCAAGGGATCTTATATTGTCTTCAGTGTATTTAGTTTTTTGGGCCATAGGGCTGTAATGATGTAGGGCTAAGATAGTGTATCAACCAAAAAGATAAAACCTTTAAATCACAAAATAATTAACAAAAAACAAGAAGAAATGTTGAGAAAATTATTTTTTTTAAAAAGCTTAATCTTTAAACATTGAACAAGAAATGAACCACATCACCATCCAGAACAGTATAGTTTTTACCTTCCACCCGCATTTTTCCTGCTTCTTTGACTTTGACCTCACTGCCATAAGCTGTATAATCTGCATAAGATATGACCTCAGCACGGATAAATCCCTTCTCAAAATCACTATGAATAATCCCAGCGGCCTCAGGAGCAAGACTCCCAATTTTGATGGTCCACGCACGAACTTCCTTAGCACCAGCAGTAAAATACGTTTGAAGATCTAAAAGCTTGTAAGCCGCACGAATCAATTTTGCAGACCCCGCCTCTTTTAAACCCAAATCTTCCAAAAACATTTGACGTTCCTCAAAATCATCCAGTTCATTGATATCAGCTTCTATTCCGACGGCTAGGACCAAAACCTCGGCTCTTTCACTAGCAACCACTGATTTGACCTGTTCGACATAAGAATTACCTGATTGAGCTGACTTCTCATCTACATTACAGACATACAACACTGGTTTTGAGCTAATGCACTGCAAAGGCTTTATATAGGCTTTAAAATCGTCTTCTGAGATTTCAAGGCTGCGAATTGAGGCGCCAGCCTCTAAATGGGCCTTTGCTGCTTGCAAAACGGAGCCTTCTTTTTGGGCCTTCTTGTTGCCTGTTTTGGCAATGCGCTTTACTTTTTCTAGTTTCTTTTCAATGGTATCCAAGTCTTTAAGTTGCAATTCCATATCAATGGTCTCTTTGTCACGAATTGGATCCACATGGCCATCGACATGAACGATATTGTCGTCATCAAAACAGCGAAGCACATGTAGAATGGCATCTGTTTCTCTTATATTAGCCAAAAACTGATTACCAAGCCCCTCCCCTTTACTGGCTCCCTTCACAAGGCCGGCGATGTCAACAATCTCAACAGTGGCGGGTACCACCCTCTCAGGTTTTACCAAACCCTCTAGTGTGGTCAATCTTGAATCTGGCACATTGACCACTCCTACATTGGGCTCAATGGTGCAAAACGGAAAATTGGCACTTTGGGCTTTGGCATTTGACAAACAATTAAAAAGAGTTGATTTTCCAACGTTAGGCAATCCAACAATTCCTGCTTTCATAGATTAAAATTCCAACCACAAAAATAAGCAAATGAAGTTTTAAATCCATCAAATAAATACAGACTCTAAAAAAAATTGTGATCAAATAGAAAAAACAGCTTTCTTAAATTATGGAACCTTGGGATATTTGAATGAGAGGTTTTCAGAATCTCTGGCGCTTTTAGTGGCGGATTTACAGTGTTTAGTCTTCTGAGTGCATAAAACGTTGTTTACCTAAAAGCAACGACTCGGATTCTTGGTGGTTTTCATCTGGAATACAGCAATCTACGGGACAAACGGCAGCACATTGGGGCTCTTCATGAAATCCTTTACACTCTGTACATTTATCTGGCACTATGTAATAAATCTCATCACTGATAGGAATCTGAGCCTCATTTGCATCGACCTGTTTGCCATTGGGCAGAACAACTTGACCTTCTAAGCTGGTGCCGTCTTTGTAGCGCCAATCGTCAGCACCTTCGTATATAGCCGTATTTGGGCATTCCGCTTCGCAAGCGCCACAATTAATGCATTCTTCGGTGATTATAATGGCCATAGTATATTTTGGCTATTTATTAACTAAATTTGAAACAAAATTAAACTCAAAATTACGGTTTAACAAATTATGAATCATAAAAAAACTATAATTCAGTCGTTGGACATGCTGGGGCAGTTTATGGGTCAATTCTCAAGCACTGAAGCTAAAATCTCAAATACAGTATTGCACAATGATATATTTTTTAATGATTTTAAACAACAACTCAAATTTGCCCAACAGCAAAACGGATGGTTTTCCAAAGACAATGTTTGTCACGCACTTAAACAATGGTCCAAACTGCTTCAAAAAAACAATCTTGAAAACTGGCTTTCAACTTACAACATTCCTGCAGCTAATAAAAAAACAGTGGCCATTATTATGGCAGGTAACATTCCACTTGTTGGGTTTCACGATTTTTTATCCGCCTTGGTGTCTGGCCATCAAATCCTTATCAAGCAATCTTCAAACGACCGCCATATACTGCCCTATTTGGCTGCTTATCTCATGCGTTTGACACCGACCTTAAAATCTAAAATAAAATTTACTGAGGACAAAATTAAAGGCTCAGATGCTGTCATCGCCACTGGAAGTGACAATACAGCCCGATATTTTGAGTCCTATTTTAAAAATATTCCTGCCATTATTCGCAAAAATCGAAATTCGGTCTGCGTATTAACTGGCAATGAATCTGATTGTGAACTCAAGGGTCTTGCAGAGGATATTTTTAGATACTACGGATTAGGCTGTCGCAGCGTCTCTAAATTATTTGTACCTAAAGATTACAATTTTGACATTTTTTTTAAAGCGATATACGACTGGCACCCCATTTTAAATTCTGCTAAATATGCAAACAATTACGACTATAACAAGGCGGTGTATTTGATGAGTGAATATCAATTGATTGAAAATGGTTTTTTGATGTTAAAACAAGATGTGCGTTACGCCTCCCCAATTGCCACCTTATTTTATGAATTTTATGAAGATTTAGAAACTTTAAAATCAAGAATAAAATCTGATTTTTCACTTATTCAGTGCGTGGTATCCAAGAATTTTACAACCGACGAGGTCGCATTTGGCAGTACACAACATCCAAAATTAAGCGATTATGCAGACGGTCTTGACACTGTTGATTTCTTGTTGAAAATATAACATAATATTAAGGTTATTTTTAATGTATTATCAATAAATTATCCAGACATTTATATCTTAATTTACAATGGTAAATACCCAATAAATGAAACGACATAATTTTAGCGCTGGTCCCTGCGTATTGCCACAAGAAGTACTAGACAAATCCGCCGCTGCCATTATGGGCTATGACAATGGGCTATCTCTTATAGAAATTTCACATCGCAGCAAAGCCTTTGTTGATATTATGGAAAAC
>JAYYCW010000066.1:0-11636 GCA_036161535.1 Bacteroidota bacterium
AAGGTTATGGTGGGCCCACCAATGGAAATTGGATCACCCCGCTAGCAATAAACAGCGCTAGTGAAGTTTTTGCAGGATACAATCGCTTATACGAGTTCGAAAATGGAAGTTTCACCCCCGTTTCATCAAATTTTGGTAGTAATATAGATGTTTTAGAGTTAGACCCTATTGATACTGATATCATATATGTGGCTATCAATTCAAATCTTTACAAAAGCACAGACCACGGCGTTAATTTTACAAATTTAGGTAGTTTTCCAAATTATATCACCTCAATTGAGGTCAACAACAATAATAATGATATCGTTTATGTTACGACCCGAGGAACCGCTGGTAAAGTCTACCAGTCTCTTGATCAAGCTAGTTCGTTTTCTGATATAACAGAAAATCTTCCAGCTATTATTAAGAATGTCATAAAACACCAGCTAGACACTCCAGAAAACGTATTATACCTTGGAACGAATTTGGGAGTCTATCGCTATGATGATAATACGAGTGATTGGTTTCCCTTTGAAATAAACCTTCCCAATACTTCTGTCAGGGATTTAAGTATAAATATTCCTGATAACCAAATAATTGCTTCAACTTACGGACGTGGTATATGGCGCAGTGAGATGGCGAGTACCTCAATGGCAGCCAATGATATTAAACTTTTGGCTATTGAAAACCCCTCTTCTACAAGTGTTTCTTGTGGTTCTGTGAACCCTCAACTTTTAGTAAAAAATAATGGTCAGAATACCATTACAGAAGTTGTAATTTCTTACAGTATCGATAACCAGGTTCCAAATACACAAACCTGGACTGGTATTATCAACTCACTGGACCAGCAAACCATTGAATTGCAATCACTGGATATAGCTTTTGGAGAGCACGAGCTTTCTGCAACCGTTACAATAGAAAATGATACTTATTCAACTAATAATTCCGCCACCATTAACTTTAGAGTTAACAAATCCGGTGAGACACAAACCGTAAATACTTTTGAGGCAGCAGATGATGAATTATTAATTGCTACAGACAATGGTGATAGCAACCTGTGGCAAAGAGGAGTTCCAAATGGAGAACAGTTAAATTCTGCAGCTTCAGGAACCCAAGTCTATGCTACAAACTTAAACGGAGACTACTCAGACAACACCAAAACTTATCTTTATTCTCCCTGTTATGATTTGACCAATATCACAGAACCCCTCCTAAAGTTCGATATGGCTTTCGATATAGAATTTGACTGGGACCTGCTGTATGTTCAGTATTCTACAGACCTTGGCCAAAATTGGAATCTTTTGGGGACTTCAGAAGATCCAAACTGGTACAACAGTTCAAGAATTGCAGGAGATGGTGTAAACAACGACTGTTACAATTGCGTCGGAGGCCAATGGACGGGTACCAATGTAGAGATGTCAGAATACTCTTATGATTTGCAGCCACTTTCAGACAGTGAAAAGATCATATTTAGATTTGTTTTCCATTCAGACGAATATGTAACAGAAGAAGGAGTTGTGCTTGATAATCTAGTAATTGAAGGAAACGATTCTCTCAACACAACGGGATATGAATTACAGCAAATTGTAGTCTATCCAAATCCATCGTCAGATATATTTAACATCAAAATGAGTAATATTTCTGATTTTGAAATTTCTGTCATTGATACTACTGGAAAACTTTTGTTCAAAGACCTAAATTCAAACAAGTCTTCGAATTATAGTCTCGATATGACCAATTTTTCTAGTGGTGTGTATTTTCTACAAATAGAATCTAAAAACAGAAGCAAAATCATAAAATTGATGTTGAACTAATCTTTATTGAGCCCCTCTTTTTGACTTACAATGGCGTTTTTTGCGATTGTAGCCAGGTTAAAATTTGGGGCTATGCTCAAAGTTTGTTCTAAAATTGCAATTACAGCCTCATGACTAGTCTCAGGATTCTCTCTGAATTTTGCGATGGCTTTCAGATACAAGAAACCAGCACTTAAAGGTACTTGATAGGGAGTTTGTGTTTCATAATAAGCCTTCATCATATCGCTGCTGGCATTGGCAATTCCGTAAGTGATATTGAGGTTGGCCCCAATTATATCATTTAATTGAATTTTTAAATCTGCTAAGTCGTATGCTAAACTTGGAGAGGGTGATCTTTTAAATAACAATTCATATTGTTCTAAAGCGCGCGCAGGCTGATTTAGAGACTTTAAACTGACTGCTTTAACTTCTAGGGACATGTTTGTATCAGTACTGTCTTTTTCGATACCTAAAAGGTTCAATGCTTGTACATATTTTCCTTCCTTCACATAAAGAGCGGCCAGCGTATCTTGCCTGGCTACATTGGGTTCTAAAACCAATAGGTGTGTCATAGCATTAATTATTCCTTGAACATCACCCTGTTTTTGCATTTGAGAATAATATAATTTGTAATGGTCTATAATATCTTTGTTGTTTTGTGCATCACACCACAAGGACATGAAAAACAAGTTAACATAGAATATGATAAATTTAATTTTCATTTTATTTTTTTTAAAAAATCAAATTTAAAAGATTTTTTTTAATTGACATCATGAAAAAAATAACCCTTACAGGCACTTTTTCAAAATTAACCAATTTAACTTTTAAAGAAATATAACAGAAATATTTCTGAAGCAAAACAATATTCAAACTTAAGTATGGGCAAGCCTAATATCAATTTAACTAAAAAAAGTTGTGGCTCTAAATATTTTCAAGACGATTTTCTTTGTGAAAATGTGGATTTAACAAAAAGGGGGGGTCAAATGAATTATATAAATGATCAATGATTTTTATCTCAGCTAAAATAAAGTCTTAAAATAAAAAAGTCTCAATTTAAAACTGAGACTTTTTTTTATGAAATAATCAAAACTTAACAAATAAAAGTTTAGGCTTTTTAAGTGTTTATTCTCTTTTTCTCTTGCCAGGATATGGTAAGTCTCCATGTTCTGAAAGGCTTAATCCTTCAATCTCCTCTTTCTCTGAAACTCTTAGACCTAGGGATACTTTTAGTATTCCAAACACGACAAAAGAAAGTACAACTGCCCAAATAGCATACGAAAGAGCACCTGTCAACTGAACAACAAATTGGTCGGCTGAACCTCCATTTAAGAAACCAATTGGTCCTTCTGAATCTACTCCCCACATTCCAATAACAATAGTTCCCCAAAAACCAGCGACACCGTGGACTGAAAAAGCTCCTATTGCATCATCAACTTTTAATTTTTTCTCAACAAACTCGATAGAAAAAACAACAATAATACCACCAATCAATCCAGCAAACATTGCACCAAGTTCAGTCATATTTCCACATCCTGCTGTTATGCTCACTAGTCCTGCTAAACAACCATTGAGCGTATGAGTTAAATTAGGCTTGCCTAAATAAATCCAAGTCGTTAGTAATGCTCCTAGTGCACCCGCAGCAGCAGCTATATTTGTGCTCACAACAACCTGGGAAGCACCAATTGCATCATCACCTCCCCAAGCTAGTTGAGAACCACCATTAAAACCAAACCATCCAAGCCATAGTATGAATACACCAAGTGTAGCTAAAGTTAAGTTATGACCGGGAATTGGCATGACTTTTCCATCAACATATTTTCCTATGCGTGGCCCTACCATATAAGCTCCAACTAGAGCAGCAAATCCACCAACTCCATGTACAATAGAAGATCCAGCAAAATCAATGAACTCTGCATTAAAAAAATAGGTATCTGTGTCGTTAAGCCATCCACCATTCCACTCCCAGCCTCCAGCAATAGGATAAATTATCGCAGTCATAACAATTGTGAAAATTGCGTACGTTGAAAATTTTGTGCGTCCAGCGATAGCACCAGAAACAATTGTGGCAGCTGTCGCGGCAAACATTGTTTGGAAAAATAAGTCCGCACCATCTCCTTGGAATAAACCTGACCAGAAAAACCAACCGTTTGATGTGTCGCCATACATTAGGGAATAACCAACCAACCAATAAGTGAGAGTACCCACACAAATGTCTAGCATATTTTTCATTGCTATGTTTACAGCATTTTTAGACGCGGTCATGCCTGACTCAACCAAAGTGAATCCAGCTTGCATGAAGAATACCAAGATTCCTGATAGGAGCATCCACAACATACCCATATCACCTTCAACAGAGGCCGTGTCTTGAATGATTAGGGGGATGTTTGAAAATAGAGAATTTAACATAGTTATAATTATTTTTTAGTAAAAGGAGAATATATAATTAACCTTTTTGATTAACAATAAAACAAATATATACCTATACAAGTTACTCCCATAAAATTGAGTGTTATTTTTTAAAAAATTGTATAATTGATAATTAGATCCCCCAAAGTTTAGGGGGTCAAAAAAATAAAATTGATATAATGATAATTATTTATTTTTAATTTATTGTAGTATTTATTAAGTAACCGCGTTGAAGCCCAAAATCAATTCTAGAATGAATCCTAGATTTACATAAACTTGGTAACAGCTGCCATGAATTCTCTTACCTTGGTAAGCAGCCTTTTCCCGAACTTTGATGCCATACCTTTTGTAGTGCTGGCTGGAGAATCTTCATTACGATATTATAAAAAAATCCATTTAGTCTGTAAAAAGGGAATTAAGAACAACGAACCTATTATTCCCTAAGCAGTTTTGCTTAAACCTAAGAAAACCTACTTGTTATTGTCATGTTTGTATAGAAATATCAAAGAAAATTTACATGCACAGAGATATAAATGAATTTTTTATGAACTCAAATTAAAAAAATATTGGTACTACGAAAGAGTAATGTAATAAGTTGCAAAATTACCTTTAACAAATGGCAAGCTTTGGGTTATAAAGGAGGAATTTAAGACTGAATTCTCTGAGCTTATAAAGCCATTTGGTAATTGGATGTCAGCTAACTTTCAAGCCTGAAACAGTGTTTTGGGCTGCGTCTGGCTGAACAAAAACCAAAGATCCACCGTTAGACTTAGTCATTAAAATCATACCTTGACTCTCAACTCCGCGAAAGTTACGGGGTTTTAAATTACACAAAACTGTGACTTTTTGGCCAATAATAGACTCTGCAACATGATCCATTGCAATCCCTGAAACAATGCTGCGTATCTCATTACCAATCTCAACTTTTAAAACCAATAAGTTTTTAGTTTTCGGTATCTTTTCGGCAGCAACTACAACCCCAATGCGTATGTCCATTTTAAAAAAATCTTCAAACGAAATATTGGGCTTCAGAGCTTCCAAATCATGTAATTTAAATGATTTATTTGAATTGGCTAGTTTAGTGGCTTGTAATTTGTCTAATTGGGCTTGAATTTGAGCATCTTCTATTTTGGTAAACAACAAAACAGGCTTCCCGATTTGGTGACCCGCTTTTAGCAGCTGTTGACCACTGCTAAGCTCTCCCCACTCAGGTTTATTTTTAAACTTTAGCATTGTTTGCAATTTAAGGGCTGTAAATGGCAGAAAAGGCTCAGATAGTACCGATAAACCCGCAGCAACCTGCAAGGCAGTATTCATTATAGATTTTACACGTTCAGGGTTGACTTTGATAACTTTCCAAGGCTCTTCATCCGCCAAGTATTTATTTCCCAAACGAGCCAAATTCATCAATAATTGACTTGCCTCCCTGAAGCGAAAGCGATCCAGCGATGCAGCCAGCGCTTTGGGTGTATTTTTGAGTTGGTCTAAAACCGCAACGTCTTTAGTATTTGATCCCGTTATTTCGGGGATTTTACCATTATAATATTTGTGAGTTAAAATCAATACCCGATTTATAAAATTCCCATAAATAGCCACCAGTTCATTGTTGTTTCGCGCTTGAAAGTCTTTCCAAGTAAAATCATTGTCTTTGGTCTCTGGAGCGGTGGCAGTAAGCACATAACGTAGTACATCTTGTTGGCCAGGGAAATCTTTGAGGTAATCAGGCAACCATACCGCCCAATTTTTTGAGGTTGATAATTTCTGTCCTTCCAAATTTAAAAATTCATTGGCGGGTATATTTTGAGGTAAAATATAACTGCCTTCGGCTCTTAGCATTGAAGGAAAAATAATACAGTGAAACACAATATTGTCCTTTCCAATAAAGTGAAGTAGTGTTGTATCTTTGTCTTTCCAATAGGGTTCCCAATCTTTGCCTTGCGCAAGTGCCCATTCTTTAGTAGAGGAAATATAACCAATTGGAGCATCAAACCAAACATACAACACTTTGCCTCCTGCGCCTTTGACCGGAACTGGAATTCCCCAGTCCAAATCTCTAGTCACAGCTCGAGGCCGCAAGCCGTCGTTGATCCATGACAGACATTGACCAAAGACATTTGGTTTCCAATCGTCTTTGTGTTGATCAACAATCCAAGACCTTAAAAATTCTTGGTGTTTATCTAATGGTAAAAACCAATGCTTAGTGGTTTTCAGTTCTGGGGTTTTTCCTGTGAGGACTGATTTGGGAGCGATCAAATCCGTAGCGTTATGGGTGGTTCCACAAGCTTCACATTGATCGCCATAACTCTCAGTATAACTACATTTTGGACAAGTTCCAACAACAAAGCGGTCTGCTAAAAACTGCTGGGCCTCTGGGTCGTAAAACTGATCAGAAGTTTCCTCTATAAAAGCATTTTTATCAACCAATATCTTAAAAAAATCAGAGGCTGTCTCGTGATGAATTGCCGCTGAAGTTCGAGAGTAGTTGTCAAAAGAAATTCCAAATTCATCAAAAGAGTCTACAATGATTTTATGATAGCGATCCACAACATCTTGAGGACTAACTCCTTCTTTTTTAGCTTTTAAAGTAATGGGGACCCCGTGTTCGTCACTGCCACAAATAAAAGCCACATCACAACCCTGCAATCGCAAATAGCGTGCATATATATCTGCTGGTACATAAACCCCTGCTAAATGACCTATATGTATGGGGCCGTTGGTGTAGGGTAAAGCTGCTGTAAGTGTGTAACGCTTCGACATTTTTCAGATTGTAAAAACAAAAATACACAAATAAAGCAGTAATCTAAACTGAACCCAAGAGAATTTTATATCTTTACATAAAGCCCTTGCAAATGCATTTTAAATATTTGTTTTGCTCATTACTTTTAGCGAGTTGTACCCTTAGTAACCCCTTAAAAATGTCTGTTAAAAATCCTCAACATCCCCCCCCGCAAAAATACATCAGCCCAGCAAATCTTCAACTTGGTGATTCTGTGGCAATCCTAGCACCTGCTGGACTTTTAAAAGGACGGCAACAAGCGATTGAATCAGCGCAAAACTTATTAAAGAGTTGGGGGCTAGTTCCTATATTGGGGACACATTTGTTCAGTGAAAATAATCATTTTGCGGGCACAGATACGCAGCGGTTTAGAGATTTTCAACAAGCGCTTGATGCCCCTGAAATTAAGGCTATTTGGTGTGCCCGTGGTGGCTATGGCAGTATGCGAATTGCCGATAATTTAAATTTTGAAAGCTTCAAAAAATCTCCAAAATGGTTGATTGGATATTCCGATATCACAGTGCTTCACAATAAACTTAATAACTTAGGATATGAAACGCTGCATGCGATGATGGCTGTCAATATGGAACTAGACAACAAATCCATTAAAAATTCAATTGCTAGCCTAAAAGCGGCTTTGTTTGGAACCCTTCCGCCTTACAAACTCGCATCAAACAAAGACAACCAACTGGGAGAAGCCAAAGGAATCTTAGTTGGAGGAAATCTCACACTTTTAACGGCTCAACTGGGCAGTGAAACACAACTAGACACGAGAGATAAAATTTTATTTATTGAAGAAATTGGAGAATACAAATACCATATTGACCGCATGATGCAAAGTTTAAAGCGGGCTGGATACTTTGAGCATTGCGCAGCTGTGGTCGTGGGGGATATGATGGAGATAAAGTCGAACAGTCCTACTTGGGGCAGCAGTACTGAAGCCCTTATAATGGAAGTCCTAAAACCCTATAAATTTCCAGTAGCCTTTGGCATTCCATGTGGACATGCCCCTGAGAATAGAGCTTTAATTTTTGGGAGACATATTGAGCTTAGCGTTTCCAAATCCGAAACTGTCATAAGTTTTTAAGGACCCACAATATGAACTCCTCATACAAACTAGGCAGCCAAGGCCAGGCCTTAGTTGCTGCTTTTTTGTAGCAAAAAAATACCGGATTACTGAGCGGAATTACCGCCATGGCAGGGCGGAAGTTGACCTGATTTCAATTAAAGATAATTTTTTAGTCGTTGTGGAAATCAAAACCATATCAACAGCATTTTTTGTAGCTTCAGAGCCTTTTTTAAATACCAACAACAACGCATTTTGGATGCAATTGATTAATCTTTAAAAAAAAAATCAATTAAAACTGGAAGTCCGTTTTGATATTATTAGTCTTTTAAAAGCTGTAGGGGGCTTTGAAATCAAGCATCTCAAATATGCTTTCCATCATTTTTTAAGAAATTTTTATTTATCTAATTCAATAGACTCAAGACAGCGCAATCCGTCTTGAACCGAAGGTATGTCATTAAAAGTCAACAACAAGCGAAGGCCATTCCGGGTTTGCTTTTCTTTCAAGCTAGAAGTTTTTGGATGCTTTTGGACATGATTTAGAATTTTTAAAAATTTATTGGAATCAAAAAAGGAGCTGTTTTGATCGCTGATAAAATAGCCCACAAACCGCTGTTTTTTCATCATTATTTTTTCAAGACCCAATTCGACTCCTAACCATTTCATTTTAACGCTGTCCAATAAATCCACAACTTCCGTTGGCAAGGGTCCAAAACGATCTATCAACTCATTTTCGTAGTCTTGTAGCTCAGCTGTTGTTTTTAAATTGTTGAGTTTTGTGTACAATCTAAGGCGCTCAGAAATATTATTGACATAGTCATCAGGGAAAAGCAAAGAAAAATCTGTATCAATGGTCAATTCTTTGACATAGGTTTTAGATTTTTTGTCCTTATTAAACAAGTGTTCAAACTCTTTTTCCTTGAGTTCTTCAATCGCTTCATTGAGAATTTTTTGATAGGTTTCAAACCCAATTTCATTGATAAAACCACTCTGCTCCCCTCCTAATAAATCACCGGCTCCTCGAATCTCTAAATCTTTCATCGCTATGTTAAATCCACTGCCAAGTGCCGTATATTGTTCCAAGGCCGAAATTCGCTTTCGAGCATCATTGGTCATAAGGTTATAATCTGGGGTTATAAAATAGCAGAATGCTTTTTTATTGCTGCGCCCAACCCGGCCACGCATTTGATGCAAGTCACTCAATCCAAAATTATTGGCATTATTGATAAAGATAGTATTGGCGTTTGGAACGTCTAAGCCGCTTTCAACTATGGTAGTGCTGACCAAAACGTCAAAATCACCTTCCATAAAATTTAGCATGAGTTGTTCTAATTTTTTCCCTTCCAATTGCCCATGGCCTACAGCAATTTTTACATCAGGCAGTAGGCGTTGAATCATCCATGCGACTTCTTTTATATTTTCTATTTGGTTGTGGATAAAAAAAACCTGACCCCCACGCTGAATTTCATAGCTTATGGCATCTCTTATGGTGTTTTGGTTTAAACGAATTACTTGGCTCTCAATGGGATAACGATTTGGGGGCGGGGTGGTAATAACAGACAGATCTCTTGCAGCCATCAAACTAAATTGTAAAGTTCTGGGGATGGGTGTTGCTGTTAGAGTGAGTACATCTAAATTCTCTTTAAGCGTCTTTAATTTGTCTTTTACAGCCACGCCAAATTTTTGTTCTTCATCGACAATCAACAGTCCTAAATCTTTAAATTCAACCGATTTATTAACCAACTGATGGGTACCAATAACAATATCCATTTCACCTGATTTGAGTTGTTCAAGTGTATCTCGCCTTTGTTTGGCTGTTTTAAATCGGTTTAAATATCCAACGCTAACAGGCAGTTCTTTTAGGCGCTCCGAAAAAGTTTTGGCATGCTGAAAAGCCAAAATTGTCGTGGGAACTAAGACGGCAACCTGCTTGCCATTATCGACCGCCTTAAATGCAGCACGAATTGCCACTTCTGTCTTTCCAAAACCAACATCTCCACATACCAAGCGGTCCATAGGGCGCTCGCTTTCCATATCAGCTTTGATCGCGGCAGTAGAGGTTATTTGATCCGGGGTGTCTTCATAAACAAAAGAGGATTCTAACTCCAATTGCATGGCAGAGTCAGGCTGGCATTGAAAACCTTTTTGTAATTTTCGTTTGGCGTATAGCTGAATCAAGTTAAAGGCAATTTCTTTGACTTTTGACTTTGTCTTTTGCTTTAAATTCTTCCAGGCCTTACTGCCAAGCTTGTAAATCTTTGGAACCTTGCCATCTTTGCCGTTAAACTTTGTTATTTTGTGAAGGGAGTGAATGCTGAGATATAAAACATCTCGATCGCCATAAAATAACTTTATGGCTTCTTGAGATTTACCTTCAACTTCAATTTTTTTCAAGCCTCCAAATTTTCCGATGCCGTGATCGATATGGGTGACATAATCCCCCAGCTCTAAGCTGTTCAACTCTCGCAAGCTAAGGGCTTGTTTTTTTGTGTAGCCATTTTTAAGATTAAATTTATAATAGCGTTCAAAGATTTGATGATCGGTATAGCAACTTATTTTTTGATCGTAATTCACAAAGCCTTGATGTAGTGAGAGTACCAAGGTTTTGTAATGGACTGCCGTGTTGTGTTCTTGAAATATGTCGTGGAAACGTTGCACTTGCTGTTTGTTTGCACAACAAATGAAGTTCTCAAAACCTGCTAAATGTTTCTGATTTAAGTCTTCAATTAAAAGATTAAATTGTTTGTTGAATGCGGGTTGAGGACTGACATTAACTTCAATTATATCTTTGGGCGAGAAATTAAAAAATGGATCAGATCCAATCTCAACTAAAGAGAATTTAGACACTGCCTTAAGTAAATTTTCAGACCTACAAAAAAGCGCTTGGGGTCCATTGTATTGAATGGCTTTTGACAAACTGCTATAGACTTTTTTTGACTTTTCAAAAAGGGTGTCAGTTGTTTTAAATAAAGCTGTCAAACGCTGAACCCAAAGCACTGTATTGGTCGGAATATATTCTAAAAATCCAACGCGATTCTCCCCCTTGAATTTATATTCTATATTAGGGATGACTTGAAACTTTTTATGAGTCTTTAGAGAGCGTTGGTTCGCAATATCAAAACTGCGAATACTCTCAACTTCATCTCCAAAAAATTCAATGCGGTATGGTTTATCATTTGAAAATGAAAACACATCAACAAGGCCACCTCGAATGGAAAACTCTCCAGGCTCAGTGACAAAATCAACCCGCTTAAATTCATTCTCAAAAAGTACATTGTTAATAAAATCAATGCTCAGTAAATCGCCAACACTTATTTGTAAAGTGTTTTTATTAAGGTGTTTTTTGGAGAGTACCTTCTCAAAAAGTGCATGGTGATAGGTCACAATAACAATCGGCTTTTTTTGAGAATTTAAACGATTTAATACTTCAGACCTCAGCAACACATTGGCATTGTCGGTTTGTTCAATTTCGTAAGGCCTGCGATAGCTTCCTGGATAGAAAAGAACGGATTTTTCTGGCAAAAGCTTTTCTAAATCGTTAAGGTGAAAAGCGGCAATTTCTTTGGATTCAAAAACCAAAAGGAAGGGCTGGTTTTGGTTGTTAAAAATTTGAGAA
>JAYYCW010000067.1:0-14506 GCA_036161535.1 Bacteroidota bacterium
AAATATTTGTAAACCAAATCAACAAAAATATTTAAAATCACAAAAATTGTTGATATCAATAAAACAGCCCCCATTATAACTGGTAAATCTAAGGAATTTAAAGCATTCACAATCTCTTTACCCAAACCATTCCATCCAAAAACATACTCTACAAAAACAGCCCCTGCTAGCATGGATGCAAACCATCCCGAGATAGTCGTGACAACAGGGCTTAGGGCGTTTTTAAAAGCGTGATTAAATAAAATCTTTTGAGAACCAAGTCCTTTAGCGCGTGCTGTTTTAATATATTCACAGTTGTAAATCTCTAACAAAGAATTTCTCATTAGTTGGGAAATTACGGCAAGGGGACGTATTCCCAAAACCACTGCAGGCAAAATTAAATTTTTTAACTTCAGGCGGTTGGCCTCTCCAAAATCGTCCAGTTCGTATAAACTTCCGCTCATTTCCAGACCCGTGTATTTATGCCAAACAAACCCAAAAAGCCAAGCAAAGATAATAGCGGTAAAAAAAGAGGGCAAACTCATCCCCAAAGTACTGAATACCATAATAAATCTGTCGACACGCTGGTCTTTGTTAAGGGCTGATAAGAGCCCTAAAAACAGGCCTAAAAAAAGGGCGATAGTAATGGAGGCTGTTGCCAAAATAAATGTATTTGGCAGTGTTTCTTTGAGGATTTGAGTGACTTTTTTACCTTGCTTGGCAAAGGAACGGCGCAAAAAAGGGTATTTTAAGACAAAACTGCCTTTTTCCAATGCCAACAATGTCTTACTGGAATAATTATCAGAAGACAAGCTGGTATAGTGTTCAGGGTCGTTCTGGTGAAAAGACAAAGGGGATAAATCGTTTAAATAGTACAAGTATTGAGTGAAGATCGGTTGGTCAAAACCATACTTTTTTTGGACCAATGCGAGCTGTTCCTCATCTTCGTTCTGCCCAAGCATCATACGGGCAGGGTCTCCGGGTAATACGTTAAAAAGAAAAAAAATTACGGTGACCACTCCAAAAAGTGTCAATAATGTACTAGCTGTTTTTTTTAATAAATAGTTTCCCAATTTTAAAGTGCTAGATTTTCAATGTCATTCCAGTGAACTTTTTGCAAAACAGTTCCTCTACTCAACTGTAAGACACCAGGGTTGGAACGAATGACGGTTTTTAATGCTTTTTCGTCGCATAAATAAAATTCAAAATTAAAGTCATAAATGGACTGAATTTTCTTCTTGGTCTGGGCCCCAGAAGCAGTCAAGCCTATAACGGTATAACCCATACTTATGGCTTTGTCAGATAAGGCTTTGAGTTTTTTTAATCCGGCGGCGTCTGCAATGTCTAAGTTATAGGAAACCAGCATCAACAAGTTGTATTCCGCTAAAAACATTTGTGTAAAATCTTCAGAATCAGTCTCAATAGAAAAATCTAAAATAGAAGGTTGAAAACCTTCTTTGACAACCTTAGTTTCGACCTCAACATAGGTCCCATCAACATCTGGATAAGCGCCATCAGTAATAATGGTCTGATTTTTTCCGTTGACCTCAAAGGTCCATTTAAATTCCTGAATTGCTTTTGGAGCATTAGGGGGAATTTGCATATTTTCGATGAGATTGTCCCCAATTTTATAGGCTCTAAAATCAATGCTTGGCAAATGCATTAAAACATGGTATCCAAAAATCAAACTCAGAACCAAACTTCCACCCGCAATGACATTGTTCAATGTAGGCTTAAAAATCGGTTGAATGTACTTTTGGCCATAAAAAATCAACAAAATTAGCACCAATAAAACAAGGTCTTTTGTAAAACTTTCCCAAGGGGTTAATTTTAGGGCGTCCCCAAAACAACCACAATCCTTGACTTTGTCAAAATAAGCGGAGTAAAAAGTCAGAAACGTAAAAAACACAATCATGGATAACAAGCTCCACAATGTAAATTTTGGCTGATATCCTATCAATAAAAACACCCCCAAAAGAACTTCAAAAACAACCACAAAAATTGCTAAGGCCAAAGCATACGGCTCTAAAAAAGGAAGGTTTAAAACGTCAGAACTAAAATATTCCTGTAGTTTATAAGAAAAACCAATTGGGTCATTGAGTTTGATGAATCCAGAAATTATAAACAGAACACCCACAAAAGTTCGAGCAATGAAGGTCAGTAGTTTCATGAGTTGGTATATAAATGAATTAGAGCAAAGACCGCATAGTTGATCATGTCTTGGTAATTGGCATCAATTCCTTCACTGACAAGGGTTTGGCCAGCATTGTCTTCAATTTGCTTGACCCTTAACAGCTTTTGTAAAATAAGATCCGTTAGCGAACTTACCCGCATATCCCGCCATGCTTCGCCATAATCGTGATTTTTATCCAACATCAATTGTTTGGTATTGGCAATTTTAGCGTCATAATCTGAAACCGTTTCTTCGTTGGTAAGATCGGGATGTTCAGCAATACCACGTTCAATTTGTATCAGAGCCATCACACAGTAATTGATAATTCCGATAAATTCACTCGCAGCCCCTTCATCAACCCGTTGGGTCTTATTTTGTTGCAAGCCTCGAATTCGTTGTGCTTTAATAAAAATTTGATCGGTGAGTGATGGCAATCTTAAAATACGCCATGCACATCCATAATCTTTCATTTTTTTTAAAAACAAAGCCCTACAAGCGCTGATAACGGAATCGTATTCTTTTGAAGTATTTTGCATGAATTCGACTGAAATTTACGTAAATTTCGCTTAAAATTTTCAAACCGTCAAAATTTAAGGTTTAAACTTTAAAATTGAATGATCCTTCCAAAAAATAAGCCATATTTCTCTATAAACTGTAAAGGTGAACTCATTGATCTCACGACTCCTAAAGTCATGGGGATTTTAAATATTACACCCGATTCGTTTTATGATGGTGGCCGCTTTAAAGATTCCAAAAGTGTTTTAGATCAAGTGGAAAAGATGTTGGTTGAGGGGGCTACATTTATTGATCTTGGCGCTTACAGTTCCAGACCGGGTGCTGATTTTGTGTCTGTAGATGAGGAACTCAAACGCATTGTACCGGTAGTGGCCTTAATTTTAAAAGTCTTTCCAGATTGTATAATCTCCATCGATAGCTTTCGTTCAAGAGTGGCAATGGAATGTGCAGCTGTTGGTGCCTCGATATGCAATGATATTTCCGCCGGAAAATTAGATCCAAAAATGATGGAGACAGTGGGCCAGCTAAAGATGCCATATATTATGATGCATATGAAAGGAACCCCCCAAACCATGCACAAACATACGGATTATAAACACCTAATTACAGATATTTACCATTATTTTTCGGAACGCATTCAACTTGCAAAAGAACACAGGATTACAGACTTGATTTTAGATCTTGGATTTGGATTCGCCAAAACCACAGAACAGAACTACAAACTGTTGAGGCATATGGATTTTTTTAGCAACCTCAATCTGCCAATGCTCACCGGCATCTCCAGAAAATCTATGATTTACAAAGTTTTGGACTGCACAACTGCTGAAGCGCTCAATGGGACCACTGCCCTGCATATGATGGCTTTGGCCAATGGCAGTAAGATTCTAAGAGTCCACGATGTAAAGCAAGCCCAGGAGTGTGTACAGCTCTACAATACTTTGGTTAAAGACAACTGAGCTCAAAATTTGGTTTTATTTAGTATCTTTAAAAAAATTAATGAAAGTTGGAAATTCTTAAGAATATCCTAGATTTTAGCGTTTTAGATGTCATAGACATTGTCTTGGTGGCCATGTTACTGTATTATATTTATAAGTTAATTAGGGGAACGGTCGCCATTAACATCTTTATAGGAATTGTTATTTTTTATCTCTTTTTCCTTTTGGTGAACACCCTACAGATGCGCATGCTATCAAACATCCTTGGAGGCTTTATGAGAGTTGGAGTCATTGCACTTATTGTTGTCTTTCAACCCGAAATACGGAAGTTTTTATTGATGATTGGTTCGACTAATTTTAGTAAAAACAGGAGTATTTTTGGACGATTTCAGTTTTTAAACAGCTCTGTCAGAAAAAATGAAACCGATGCGAATGCCATTGTAAGAGCTGCGACTAAAATGGCCAGCACCAAAACGGGGGCATTGATGGTTTTGGAACGAAATAATAATTTGGATTTTTTGGTAGAGACTGGGGATCAAATGAACATTGAACTCACCCAACCTATTTTAGAAAGTATATTTTTTAAAAACAGTCCGCTTCACGACGGTGCGATTATCATTTCAAACAACACCATTAAAGCCACCCGCGTCATCCTTCCTGTGAGCAATAAAAAAGACATCCCCTCCCATTTTGGACTAAGACATCGGGCAGCCATTGGAATCACAGAAAAAACAGATGCATTGTCCCTTGTCGTGAGTGAAGAGACAGGTCAAATTTCCTATATAAATAATGGGGCCTTTATTATTTACAACAACACCCAAGAGCTGATTGAAAAATTGAAAGCAGACCTTGCTTAATCGGCTTGCTTAATAAATTGAGCTTGGTACAATCCTCTGTAAAATCCTGTATTGTTTTTAAGCAAAGTCGCATGAGGTCCCATTTCAACAATTTCTCCAGCATCTAATACAATGATTGTATCGGCGGTTTGAATGGTTGCAAGCCGGTGCGCAATCACGATTGAGGTACGATCTTTGGTGATTTTTTTAGTAGCATCTTGAATGAGCTGCTCAGAGTTAGAATCAATCGAAGCAGTCGCTTCATCCAAAATCAAGACTTTTGGATTAATTACATAGGCTCTTAAAAAAGAGATCAGTTGGCGCTGTCCAACCGATAACATCACACCTCGTTCTTTTACGTTATAGTGATAACCGTTTGGAAGTTTATTTATAAAATCGTGAATGCCGATCTGTTTGGCCGCTTTAACGACACTGGCTTCAGAAATATCAGAATTACCAAGAGTGATGTTATTTAAAATTGTATCTGCAAATAAAAAGACATCTTGCAATACGACGGCAACTTGTTTTCTCAGCAATTTAAGTGGAATGGTTTTTATATCTATTCCATCAAATAAGATTTGACCCTTATCAATATCATAAAAACGATTGATCAAGTTTATTATGGTAGATTTTCCAGCACCAGTTGCACCCACAATAGCTACAGTTTTACCTGGCTCTACTCTAAAAGAAATCCCTTTGAGCACAGGTTCGGACGCCACATAAGAAAACTGGACTTTTCTGAATTCAATGCTTCCTTTAAATGCTTTTAGTGACTTTGTTCCTTGGTCTAAAATATTTGAATTGGTGTCTAAAACCACAAAAACCCGGTCTGCTGCCACCATCCCCATTTGCAATGTATTGAATTTGTTGGCGATTTGATGCAATGGACGAAACATCATGGGTACCATCATGATAAAAGCAGCCAAATCTCCAATGGAGGCAGTTTGATCAAAAATAGTGTTTAATCCTCCTAACCAAATTATAGCACCAAGAGTGATTGACGACAAGAGTTCTGCAATAGGAAAAAACACAGAATTATACCAAACAGTTTTGATCCAAGCTTTTTTATGACGTGCATTTATGGCCTTAAAGCGTTTGAGCTCAATTGCTTCTCTGGCAAAAAGTTGAACAATTTTCATACCTGTAAGCCGTTCCTGAATAAATGAATTTAAGTTTGAAACTTCATTGCGAACTTCCTCAAAAGCACTTTTCATATATTTTTGAAAGATTTTTGTTGCCAATAAAATAATTGGAAGAGTGAAGAATACCACGATACTCAGCTGCCAATTCATATAAACCATTACAGTGCCAACTACTAACATTTTAAGAATGTCACTAAAAATCATAAACAGTCCTTCTCCAAAAATATCTGCAATGCGCTCCATATCGTTAACCGTTCGGGTCAATAGTACGCCCACAGATGAATTGTCAAAATACTTCATTTTGAATCCTAGAATGTGGTTAAACAACTTGATTCTTATATCTCGAACGACAGACTGACCCAACCAACTTGCGCTATAAATAAAGGTGAGATTACAAATCACCTCCAAAAATAACAAGCAAAACATCCAGAGGATGTATTTTAAAAAACCTGGCTGAAATTGTTGCTCAATATTTTCATCCATGGCAATTTGCAAGACTTTGGGCCTCAACGCCCCAAAAACAGCCAGTCCAATAACTGTTATGAGCGCCAATAAAAAAACGCTATAGTAGGGTTTTGTATAGGCTAAAAGTCTGCCAAAAAGCGGGGCATCAAATACAGTTTGTTTGGTTTTAGACATCAGAGTAGATTGTATTTGGATAGATGATTTCAGTCAAGTAAAGGCCTTTAGCAGGCACTGAAGCCCCTGCCTTAGAGCGGTCTTTAGATTTGATTATCTTGCGAAAATCTTCCAAAGATGTTTTATGAGTGCCAACATCTAGCAAGGTGCCAACTATCGAACGTACCATATTTCTTAAAAATCGATCTGCCTTAATTATAAATACTATGTCCGTATTAGTCTGAACCCATTCGGCCTTGTGAATTTGACAAAAAAATGTTTTAACATCCGTATGGGCTTTTGAAAAGCATTCAAAATCATCGCAGTCCTTTAAAATTTGACAGGCATCATTCATAAGCCTAAAGTCTAAAATCTTTGAAAAATAATGGCTTTTTTCAAATTTAAAAACATCCTTAATTGTACTAATTCTGTAAGTATAAGTTCTGCTGAGTGCGTCAAATCTCGCATGGGCATCTTTCTGTACTTTTTTAATCGATTTGATGGCTATATCAATGGGAAGAAAAGCATTCAATTTATAGCTCATTTCACTTGTGGCAAAACTCTGTTCACAGTCAAAATGAGCCATCATCTGAAGAGCGTGAACCCCTGTATCGGTTCGGCTAGCTCCCATGCAACTAATAGGCGTCTTTATAAGTGTTGAAAGCGCATGATTGAGGACCGCTTGCACAGTCGTCGCGTTAGGTTGCATTTGCCAACCGTGATATTTTGCGCCATTATAGGACAAATCAATGAAATATCTCAAGCTATTTTGATACTTTTGTTGTTAGCTATGCAAAGATAAGACTTTGACCTAAATTCTGTTTTGCGTTTTCTGAGATTCCATGAAAAAAATTCTTTTGCTTTCAGACAGTCACGGCTATATGGGTGAGGAAATATTAAAACACATACGCTCTTGTGATGAAGTGTGGCATGCCGGAGACATTGGCGATCCTACAGTTACCGATGCCATAAAAAAGCTAAAACCACTGCGCGCAGTTTATGGCAATATTGATGGAGCCGAGGCGCGAAGCGAATTTCCGTTGCATCAAAAATTTGAGATTGAGGGGGTTAAGGTTTGGATCACCCACATTGGAGGTTACCCCAACCGTTATTCTAAAAACGTAAGAGAAGCAATCAAAGATGAGTGTCCAGATTTGTTTATTAGTGGACACTCGCATATTTTAAAAGTCATGCAGGATAGAAAATTGAATTTACTGCATATGAATCCTGGAGCAATCGGTAAACACGGGTTTCACAAAGTAAGAACCATGCTAAGATTTTGTATAGCTAATGGGAAAATTAAGCAACTCGAAGTAATAGAATTAAAACGCTAAGTCCTACAAAAAGTGAATACTTGTATTTATCTCAAACGGTCAACAGATTTTATAAGAGCCTCATCTTTTTTAATCGCCTTATTTGCCAATGCCAATAAAACAACAGAGATGATGGGCAAAAACATTGCGGGACCCTTCTCGAAATTTAAAAGTTCGGCCGGTAAATTAAACAGTCGGTAAATAAATAAACCCAATAAAATTAAATTCAGTAGAATATTTAGACGGCCCAGTACAAATTGTGTTTGTCTGGATTTAAATTTAAAAATTGCGACCACAGCCAACAAAGTTGAAGCGATAAATAATGCCAAGAATTCAGGCCGTTCTTGAGCAAAATAGGGTTTCGATTCAATGATTGACAATGGAAGTATAAAATACAAGACCCCTGAGCACAGAGCAGATAGAAATAAGTAAAAAGTTTGAATTCGCTGTAACATACTTTATAATCAACATCAAAAGTAATTGTTTCTTTTTTATTTAATTGACTTAAATCTAAAAATAATATTGTATAATTGCATAACAAAATTTTAAGACCTCTTTGTCTTTACTATTTTTCAAATCACTTACATACAAACTCTACACTAAGATTGTTCTTCACTAAAAACTGTTGCGCAGCGACAATAAACCATATTTATAACCACTTAATAAACATTACCTATTATGTTTGAAATCTCAGAACTCAAAGAAAAAAAACTACCTGAACTTCAGGAAATAGCTAAGGAATTGAAAATTTCTAGGTACAGCGCTCTGAAAAAATTAGACCTAATTTACCAAATTTTAGATGTGCAAGCGGCCAGCCCATCAGCTACTCAAAAAGGAACACCACCAAATCCTCAAAATGCTGCTTCGGAGCGACCCATAAATCCTACTCAAAACAACCCAAACCAGAAAAAAACCAGCTCTGCTACCAATGTTGATAAAAACAAAGCTAAAAATGAGGGATCGGATAAAGACCGTCAATCGAATAAAGACAGTAACAACCGACAAAAGCAGCACAAAAAACAACAGCATCAAAATAAAAACAATCAACACAAAAGAGAACAAAATGGCAATAAAGACAATAGAAATCGGTACAAAGAACCGGATTTTGAATTTGATGCCATCATAGAAAGTGAAGGTGTTTTGGATGTGATGTCGGATGGCTACGGATTTTTGAGATCATCAGATTACAACTACTTATCGTCTCCTGACGATATCTATGTCTCACAATCTCAAATTCGATTGTTTGGCCTAAAAAATGGGGATACAGTCCTGGGCCATGTAAGGCCCCCAAAAGAAGGAGAGAAATACTTTCCCCTTATTAAAGTCAGTAAAATCAACGGATTGGACCCAAAAGAGGTGAGAGATCGTGTCGCTTTTGAGCACCTCACCCCTCTGTTTCCGAAAGAAAAATTTGATATTGCTGAAAAGCAAAACACCATATCTACCCGAATCATGGATCTGTTTTCTCCAATTGGAAAAGGGCAACGTGGAATGATTGTTTCCCAGCCAAAAACTGGTAAAACAATGCTTTTAAAAGACGTTGCAAATGCCATTGCGGCCAACCATCCCGAAGTGTATCAGATGGTTCTTTTGATCGATGAACGCCCTGAGGAGGTCACGGATATGCAAAGAAATGTTCGCGGTGAAGTGATTGCTTCTACCTTTGACAAAGAAGCGCACGAGCATGTGAAAATTGCCAATATTGTTTTGGAAAAAGCCAAGCGACTGGTAGAATGTGGGTATGACGTTGTCATTCTTTTAGATTCCATCACTCGATTGGCACGTGCTTATAATACAGTACAACCGGCCTCTGGAAAAATTTTAAGTGGGGGTGTAGATGCCAATGCATTACACAAACCCAAGCGGTTTTTCGGAGCAGCAAGAAATATTGAAAATGGTGGCTCTTTGTCTATCATCGCCACCGCATTGACAGAAACTGGTTCTAAGATGGATGAGGTAATTTTTGAGGAATTCAAAGGAACTGGTAATATGGAACTTCAGTTGGATAGAAAAATATCCAACCGTCGTATCTTCCCGGCCATCGATCTAACATCTTCAAGCACGCGCAGGGATGACTTACTATTGGATGAAAAAACCATTCAGCGAATGTGGGTCATGAGAAAATACTTGGCAGATATGAATCCTGTTGAGGCAATGGAATTCATCAATGACCGCTTTAAACAAACGCGGAACAACGAAGAATTTCTAATTTCCATGAATGGATAATTATTCATTGATAAAACAAAAAAAGGCCTTCTAATTAGAAGGCCTTTTTTTGTTTTTTTTAAAACGACTATAAGCTAGCGATGTGCTTGGACAGCTTGGCTTTTAAATTAGCCGCTTTATTATTGTGGATGATATTTCTCTTGGCGAGTTTATCTATCATGGAGGCAACTGACGGAAATGCTTTTTCTGCCTTTTTCTTAGTCGTGAGTTCTTTTAAACTCTTAATGGCATTGCGCGTGGTTTTGTGCTGATACTTATTTAGTATCCGCTTGGCGTTGTTGCTTCTAATTCTCTTTAATGCTGACTTGTGATTTGCCATAATTTTTTAAATATAGTATTATAAATTGTAGCCCGTAGGGGAATCGAACCCCTCTTACCAGGATGAAAACCTGGCGTCCTAGCCGATAGACGAACGGGCCGTTTTGTTTTGAATTGCGATAACACAAAACAGCTACAATATAAATATTGCGGTTGCAAAAATACAACTATTTTTAAATGCTACAACTTTCAATATTGTTTTTTTGGTGTTTTGGAAGAAATTAATAGGCTTTCGCAAATAGAACCCGACGCTTTGATAGCGCTCCAGAAAACACACATTTGCCAACCTCACTCGGTGCATTCATAGGTATACAACGAATTGTGGCTTTTGTGAGTTCTTTAATTTTTTGTTCTGTTTCTAAAGTCCCATCCCAATGTGCCAAAACAAATCCTCCCTTGGACTCCAAAATATTTTTAAAATCTTCAAAATTATCTGCTGGGGTCATGTGTTTGTCCCTGAAATCTAAAGCATTGGCATACAATGCTTTTTGAATTTCAGATATTAGTTGTTCTGTCTTAGACGCTATTTGTTCCAAATTAATTGTTTCCTTTGTAAGCGTATCTCGTCTAGCCAATTCGACCGTCCCGTTTTCTAAGTCTTTCGGGCCAATAGCGATGCGCAATGGGACCCCTTGCAACTCGTGCTGAGCAAATTTTGCGCCTGGACGCTGCGTAGTTCTATTGTCATATTTAACGCTGATGCCTCTGGCCGTTAAAGATTTCATTACGCTGTCTGCTACTGAACTGATATCTCTGAGTTGAATATCGCTTTTGTAAATTGGCACAATAACAACCTGATAAGGTGCCAAATTAGGAGGAAGCACCAAACCTTGGTCATCACTATGGGTCATTATAAGCGCGCCCATGAGCCTTGTTGAGACGCCCCATGAGGTAGCCCAAACATACTCCTGGGATCCTTCACTAGTCATAAATTTAACATCAAATGCCTCTGCAAAATTTTGCCCTAAAAAATGAGAAGTTCCCGCTTGTAATGCTTTGCCGTCTTGCATCAAAGCTTCAATGCAATAAGTCTGTTCGGCTCCAGCAAAACGCTCACTTTCAGTTTTTGTCCCTTGAATCACTGGAATTGCCATAAAATTTTGAGCAAAATCGGTATAGACTTGATTTATTTGCCGGGCTTCTTCCAAAGCCTCTTGCTTCGTGGCATGGGCAGTATGCCCCTCTTGCCATAAAAATTCAGCCGTTCTTAAAAATAGACGAGTGCGCATTTCCCAACGCACCACGTTGGCCCATTGGTTAATCAGAATCGGTAAATCTCTATAGGACTGAATCCAGTTTTTATAAGTATTCCAAATAACAGCCTCGCTCGTTGGTCTCACAACCAACTCCTCCTCCAATTTTGCTTTCGGATCAACGCGAAGTTTACCCTGTTTATCGGGATCGTTTTCAAGACGGTAATGAGTTACAACTGCGCATTCTTTGGCAAAACCTTCTGCATTTTTCTCCTCTGCCTCAAAAAGACTTTTGGGAACAAACAAAGGGAAGTAAGCGTTTTGATGGCCAGTTTCTTTAAACATGCGATCTAGTTCGGCTTGCATTTTCTCCCAAATTGCATAACCATAAGGCTTTATTACCATACAGCCCCGAACAGCTGAGTTCTCTGCCAAATCGGCTTTTACAACCAATTCGTTGTACCATTTTGAGTAATCCTCTGCGCGCTTTGTTAGGTTTTTGCCCATATTGTTGTAATTTGGCATAACTATTGTATAGTAACTATTAAATATTTATGCCTTACAAAACTAAGTATTTTTAAAGTGTTCAACAATTTAATTTAGATCCTTATGATAATTATTCCTTTTATTCACAAATCAAAGCTTTTTTTTGTTTCAACAATCGTTTTCGCCTTGGCGTTATCATGTGGTTCTTATGAATATGTTGGAATCTACGAGGATGCTATTTATGCAGATTCAAACACAACTCAATACAACTCAAACTACGAAAATGATGTTGCTAAAAATGATGAGGGCAATTCTTATTACAATGACTATTTCAAAGGAAAAGCTAGCGAGTACAGCACTAATAAAAATACTGTTTTCACAAATCCTGATGACTACTCAGGTGATTATACAACCTACAACAATCAATCTGAAACAAGTTATGGCGGTTGGGGACAAAACAGCGATTCCAATGTTGTTGTAAACATTCAATCCAATCCTTACATAGGAATGGGATGGGGATGGGGTTGGAACAATTGGGGATGGAATCGATGGGGATGGAATGCTCGATGGAACAATTGGGGTTGGAACAATTGGAGTTGGAATGCTGGATGGAACTGGGGGTACCCAAGTTATGGCTTTTGGAATCCTTTTTTTATCAATAACTATTTCTGGAACAATCCCTATTGGTATGGCTATAACATTCCATACAGAGGCCGCAATGTTGCCTTTATAAATGGGAACAGAAATAATTCATATAGAAATTCTCCTAACGGTTTTAACAGTCTCTCCAACCGCAGTGCCCTAAGCACTGTTTCTAGATTTAGAACCAACAACGCCTTGGCGACGAGAAGTACAGGTCGCCCCTACACCACATCTTACCCAACACCAACTACGACCACGAAAACGTTAAGGAACAACAATAATGGCACTGTGAGAACCACGACTCGGCCATATTCAACAACAAGATCCACGCGCCCAACTCCAAGAATTACGCCGTCTATGAGATCGAGCGTAAGCAGTTACAGGTCAGGTGGCATGTCTACTAGATCCCGAAGAAATTAATCTTTTCAAAAATGAAAAAAAATCTAATTTATCTTTTTAGTCTATTGTTTGTATTTTCGGTGCACTCTCAAGGTTTAGAAGATGCTGTAAGATATTCTGGCGGAGATACCCAAGGAACAGCGCGTTTCAAGGCGATGGCAGGGGCTTTTGGGGCTTTGGGGGCCGATATTTCTGGAATCAGTATCAATCCTGCTGGAGCTGCTATTTTCAATACCAGCCATGGTGTTTTATCCGCATCGACAAAAAACAATCAAAATGATGCATTATATGGTGGTGGCATGGCTAACAGTTCATCAAATGATATTGATCTACACCAAGTTGGAGCAGCTTTTGTATTTAAAAACAACAAGAAAAATTCTCCATGGAAGAAACTCGTTCTGAGTTTGTTTTACGAACGGCTTCAAGACTTCAACTCTCGATTTTCTGTTCAGGGAAATACTAGCAATACTATCGGAAGTTATTTTGAAAATTATGCCAATGGCCTACAATTAGGAGATATTATTGCTTTTGATGGTGAAACTATACCCCAAGCTTACTCTGATATTGGATCGAGCTTTGGCTACTCAAATCAGCAAGCCTTTTTAGGTTACTACAGCTATATTCTTGAACCAGCAAGTGAAGATTTAGATAACACATCTTATGGGTCTAACATTGCACCTGGTAATTTCAATCAGCGATATGATTATTTATCTCTTGGTAATAACGGAAAATTTTCTGTCAATATGGCTCTCCAATACAATGAAAAAATTCATTTGGGATTAAATTTAAATTCACATTTTATTGATTTTGAAGAGAATACACTATTGATTGAGGAAAATACCAATACTGGCTCTTTGATTAACGAAGTGAACTTTGAAAATATGCTATATACAAATGGCGAAGGCTTTTCATTACAATTTGGAACAATTATTAAATTAACGGATGAATTTCGATTCGGATTTAGCTACACTTCGCCTACATGGCTGACACTTCGTGAAGAAAGCACACAATATTTAGCGACGGTAAACGATACTGATGGTGAGAGTTATGTTGTAAACCCTTCTGTAATCAATATTTTCCCTGATTATAAACTTAAAACACCTGGCAAAATTACTGGTAGTTTGGCATATATTTTTGGTAAGTCAGGACTGATAAGTTTCGATTATTCTAGAAAAAACTATGCCAACACCTCCTTTGATTTTGGTAGTATCTTAATGAATTCAAATATTAACAATGCTATCAACGAAAACTTTAGAGTATCCAATAGCTATAGAATTGGTACTGAATTAAGACAGAAAAAATTTAGCTTTAGAGGGGGCTATAAACTAATTGAAAGCCCTTATAAAAATAAAGATATTTACGGAGATCTAAGTGGAGTGTCATTTGGTTTGGGTTATAATTTCGGAAACAGTAGAATTGACTTATCTTACCTAAATAATCAAAGGAAAATATCTCAATCGCTCTTCAATCAAGGAGATTTGGGATCAGCAACAATTGATTCAAATATCGCTGATATAACCCTGTCTTTGAGTATTAATCTGTAAACCAAAAATTCTACAATAAGCCCCCATATTCAATCACAAAAGGTTTAACGCTTAAGTGTAAAATGGCTTCTGAGTTGTCTTGGCTCGCCTGTATTAAAGTCGTTATATTCCATTAAAAACCAATAATCTGTGGTTGGCATCTCTTGTCCATTATAGGTCCCATCCCAACCCTCACCTGCGGGACTG
>JAYYCW010000068.1:0-7564 GCA_036161535.1 Bacteroidota bacterium
TGAAAATGTTCTGTGGTATTCGCTGAATATAATCGCGTGCACCCCTTTGTTCTGATACTTTGGATGGATTCCAATGAGTAAAAAATTTACCGCTTTAGCTTTTTTTGCCTTTATTAAATGAAATAAGCCAAAAGGAAACAAAACACCCTTAATTTTTTGAAGAGCTTTGGCAAATGATGGCATTACCACCGCAAAACCTACAAGCTTCCCATCATTTGAAATCACAAACTTAATATAATCAGGATTTATAAAATTCAAGAATTTCTTTTTCATATAGGCCTTTTGAAGATCTGTAATTTTTACAAAAGAAGACAATGAGGCATAGCTTTTGTTGAATAAATCAAACATTTCATCAGCATATTTCATCATCTGTGCAGTCGAATTGAAATTCAGTGCTTCTAATCCATAGCGCTTTTTGATGATGGACTCCATACGGTTATAGTTTTCAATTTTAATATCCTCAAAGGCATGCTGATGTTCTAAGTATTCTTTTTCAACCTTAAAGTCTAGGTTCTCTAGGTGGCTTTTGTAATAGGGATGGTTGTACCAAGAGATCATGCTTCCAATTTGATCAAAGCCATAAGTCAGCACCCCAACCTTGTCGAGATTAGAGAATCCCACGGGGCCTTCCATATAATCTAAATTATAAGATTTTCCGATTTCAGCGACTTTTGCTAGCAGTGCTTTGCTCACTTGGAAGTCATCAATAAAATCAAACCATCCAAAGCGCATTTTTTTATTTTTCTGTTCCTTTACTTCAATCCAATTAATAACAGCTGCCACGCGGCCAACTAGTTTATTATTTTTGTAAGCTAGAAACAGTTTCAAATTGGCATCTTTTAAAATTGGATTTTTTGAACTATCAAAAACAGCCATTTCTTCCCTTATAATCGGGGGAACCCAATACGGGGAATTTTCGTATAATTTAAAGGGAAACTTTACAAATTCTCGGCGCATTTTTTTTGAATGAACCTCTTGAACTATTATCATTGTCTAATTTTCATCAAAATTATCAACCTTTTTTTTCTTAGCTCTCTTTTGAGCGCGAGCTTGTCTTTTTTCTTCTTTTTTTGCGGAAGCGCCCTTGCTTGCTTTTGGTTTGTCTCTGTGCCTATCAATCCTATACGAAACTCCAAAATTTAACCCAAAGACAGAAGGACTATCTTTAAAATTAAGGGTAACAGCAGAATCGAGTTGTAAATCTATACTAAATAAATACCCACCGCCAAAGCGGACTAAATTATCGGCATAAAAATCACTTTTTATACCGTGCTTTTCTACGAAAACAACCCACTTAGGACTGAATGAATGGGTTAATGTGAGTATGTAATGAAAATCTTGTTGGTCAGAGCTGATACGGTCCATCATAAAGTTGGTCACAAACACCCATCCTCCATAAAAATTATTTTGTGTAATCAATGCTGTTCTATAACTCAAGCCCTCTATACTTGCTGGGGTGTAGGGATTGTTTTTTGAATCAAAATTTACCCCTGTCGAAATTGCTACTGCAGGAATCAAATGCCGCCATTTAAACCCTCTATTGGCATGGTAGCTGTATACATTGATTTTTTCTTCTTTATTTTTGTTTGGATCGTAAATTAAGTATTTGATTCCTAAATTTAGGTTTTTAAAATTAGAGCGATTCTCCTCAATGTTTAAAGGTGAATTGTAGGTTTTTGTGTCCCTTTGAAAACGACCCTGAATGTTGACCTCAAAAGCCTCTTTAAAAAAACCGTAATGCAGAGCAAAATCTATACCGTAGCCTTTGGTTTCAAAGCTGGGATAAGGAGATCTATTTTCATCTATTAGATAAGGACCCACTTCTAATTGTAAGACATTGGTACCCACAGAAAAAGCCGATTGTGAGGCTCCTGGACGGTTAGAGTTGATTACATCCGTATATTGCCCAAATGCATGTGATCCTATCAACAAAGTACAGATTATATATATAAACTTAAAACTTGAGTTCATAGGGTTAATTTTCTTCAAAACTACGTATTTTTTATTGAACTTTGAATCCGGATATAAAATCTGTTTTAGATGAAGTTTAAGATTCCCAAGTACATTGTATTTCAATCTAAATAAGAATTGTATTTTTGAAAAAAATTGAATAAATGATTCAAACAGCATCGTTAGTAGGTTTGGTTAAAACAGTTCTCATCATCATTTTAGCCTATTCAATTTTTAAATATATAACACGTCTTTTGGCCCCTTGGATTTTGCGTTCCATGGCAAAAAAAATGGCAAAAAAATTCAACCAACCCCCATCAAATTATAATTTAAACAATGAGGGGGATGTGAGTATCGATAAATCTGTTAAAAAGCAACGCTCCAATAAGGATGTTGGGGAGTATGTAGATTACGAAGAACTGGACTAATTTTAAAATAATGAATCAATCCTTTATAACATATCTTAAACCTTTACTGGTGTTTTTATGCTTTTCCGTGCTATCGCTGTTTCTATCGCTGATCTATTTTAGTCCTGTTTTAAAAGGCAAGAAAATTTATCAAAGTGACATTGTTCAGTACACAGGTATGGCCAAACAGCAACTTGATTTTAAAAATGAAACGGGAAAAGAGACTTATTGGACCAACAGTGCATTTGGTGGTATGCCAACCTATCAACTCGGGGCAAAATACCCCCACAACTACATAAAAAAATTAGACCTTAAGTTGCGTTTTTTACCCCGTCCTGCAGATTATTTATTTCTCTATTTGATGGGTTTTTACATTCTTTTGCTCACGCTTGGAATCGATTTTCGGACGGCTGTTTTGGGGGCTTTGGCTTTTGGTTTTTCAACCTACCTGATCATTATTATTGGGGTTGGTCATAACGCTAAGGCCCACGCCATTGCCTATATGCCATTGGTGCTCTCTGGTATTTTTCTCACTTTTCAAAAGCGTTATATACTGGGTTTTATAATTACAACCCTTTCTGTAGGTCTGGAGCTGGTTGCCAACCATTTTCAAATGACATATTATTTATTGTTTGTCATTTTATTTCTTGGCGTTGCACAGCTAGTCAAGTCATATAGAGACAATGAAATTCCAAACTTTTTAAAATCGGCTTTAATTTTAATTGCAGCTGCAGGTCTTGCTGTTGGAATGAACGCCACAACCCTCATGACAACCAGTGAATATGCCAAGCAGAGTTCCCGCAGTCAAAGTGAATTGACTGTTTTGGCGGATGGCAGTCAAAGACCTCAAACTACAGGGTTGAATAAAGATTATATTACTCAATACAGCTATGGTATTTTGGAGAGTTTGAATTTATTTATTCCAAGACTCTTGGGTGGGGGAAATTCTGAAGAACTTGGAAAAGATTCCTACACTTACAAAGCATATAAGGATTTGGGTGCCTCGTCTATTCAAGCGCTTAAGGAAGTTAAAAGAGCCCCCATGTATTGGGGGGCACAACCAATAGTGGAGGCACCAGCTTATTTGGGTGCCACCGTAATTTTATTATGTTATTTAGGACTTTTATTGTATAAAGGCTTTCATAAATGGTGGTTGCTATTGGCCATTATTTTAGCACTTTTACTGTCTTATGGCAAGAACCTGCCATGGCTTACAAATGTCTTCATTGACCACATTCCGTTCTACAATAAATTTAGAGCCGTGAGCTCCATTCAAGTTATCATAGAGCTTTGTATTCCCATTTTAGCGGTTTTTGGATTAACGCAATTATTTAAAACTGAAGCTTACAAAAAAAATTGTTTTAAGGCGTTAAAAATATCAGTATTGACGCTTTCAGGGATTTGCCTGATGTTTATACTTTTTAAAAATAGTTTATTTGATTTTGTAGGACTTAGAGACGGCGAGTATGCAAGTTATTTCGGTCAAGATTTTGTTGAAGCATTAAGAAAAGATCGGAGCGCATTGTTAACCGCTGATGCTTTAAGATCTTTGCTGTTTATTTTGCTTATGGCAGCCGTAATTTGGGGCTATCTAAAACTCAAAATAAATCAAAATATCACATTGGTTATTTTAGGCTTTTTGATTCTCTTGGATTTGATTGGTGTTGACCGTCGCTATGTGAATAACGATAATTTTACGTCGGCAATTAAAGTTGATAAACCTTATCAAGCCAATGAAATTGACAAAATTATCTTAAGAGATACTACTGTTTTTAGGATTTATGACAACTCGGATGGCAGTACAAAAGCATCCTATTTTCACAATTCCATCAGTGGTTACCACGCTGCTAAAATGCGCCGTTTTAATGAGCTTATAGAATTTCATATTGACAAAGGGAATCCAGAGGTCTTCAACATGCTCAATACAAAATATATCATCTACTCAAATGATGAAGGTCAATTGCAATATGTAGAAAATGAACAAATTAATGGCAATGCTTGGTTTATTGAAACTCTAAAATCGGTTGCTGACGCAGATGCTGAAATTAAGGCGCTTTCTGATTTTGACTCCAAGTCAACAGCTATTGTCAACATAAAATCACACCCAGATGCAATATTTAAACGGGATTCTACCGCAAGCATACAACTCGTAGATTATGCTCCAAATAAATTAATTTATAAATCAATTAACACAAATGATGGCTTTGCTGTTTTTTCAGAAAACTATTACAAGAATGGATGGCAGGTTCAAATAGACAATGCAGTAGTGCCGCATTACAATGTCAACTATGTTCTAAGAGGGCTTAAAATTCCAAAAGGTATCCATACCATCGTTTTTGAGTTTAAGCCGCAAGTGGTGCAATCTGGCTCACAAATTTCACTTATAAGTTCAATTTTATTTCTAATCTTATGTTTGGGAGCTTTGAGTTTTGTTTTTAGCAAAAAAAGTAAATGAAAAAGGTATTAATTATTACATATTATTGGCCCCCCGCAGGAGGTCCTGGCGTCCAACGCTGGCTTAAATTTGTAAAGTACCTTCCTGAATTTGACATAGAACCCATTGTTTACTGTCCTAAAAATCCTAGTTACCCAACCGCAGACCCCAGTCTTTGCAATGAAATTTCAAAACAACTCAAAGTTTTAAAGTACCCGATATCAGAACCCTTGGGCTTTTTAAATCGATTTTTAAAATCCAAATCCAATACATTGTCCAAAGGGCTTATTCCAAACCCTAAAAAACAGAGTTATTTGATACGGCTTTTACTATTTATTCGAGGTAATTTTTTTATTCCTGACGCCCGAGTCTTATGGGTCAAACCTTCAGTTAAATTTTTATCAAATTATATTTCAAAACACCAAATCGATACCATCATCACCACAGGCCCACCTCATAGTGTCCACCTGATTGGTTTGGGATTGAAATCCAAACATTCACTGAAGTGGTTTGTAGATTTTAGAGATCCTTGGACTGCTATTGGATATCACAATCAACTTAAGCTGAGTAAATCCTCACAAAAAAAACATTTGGCATTGGAATCGAAAGTCTTAAAGTCTTCAGACCATATCATTGTGACAGCACCTAGGACCAAACAAATACTTTTGGGAATTTCAAAACAACCGATTTCTGTCATTACAAACGGTTTTGATGAGATTCCTAATACGAAAGTTGAAATGGATAAAATGTTTACCCTCACACATGTGGGCATGTTAACCCCTCAAAGAAATCCAAACTTATTGTGGGAAGTTCTTTTTGAATTGACTCAAGAATTAACGCATTTTAAGGATAAATTTAAATTGGTATTAATTGGTAACATCAGCAAGGAAGTACTTGAAATTATTGGTGAATCTGGGTTGGAACCCTACCTTGAAAACAAGGGGATTATGCCTCATAGAAATGCGGTATTATCTCAGAAAGCTAGTCAGGTCTTGTTGTTGATTCAGGCCGATACTGATTCCGCTTCCTATATCATTCCCGCCAAACTATTTGAATACCTCAATTCCGGCCGTCCTATTGTTGCCATGGGACCAAAACCATCAGATGTAGAATCGATATTGAATGATACCGCTGTGGGTGCCTACTTTGACTACAAGGATAAAGACAGACTCAAGGTTTATATAGCACAGCTTTTTAAATCCTATGAAACTAAATCCATTTCAATAAAACCAAAGCAAGTTCAGCAATATTCACGCCGCGCTCGCACCCAAGTTTTGGCTCGGCTACTGACCCCTTAGAACCCTTCAAATAAGTAATTAATTTTAGCGATCCTTTAGAGCGCTTTCTAGATATTTTGCAGAGAGCGAATTGGTTGATTTTGCAACATTTTCAGGGGTGCCAAAAGCCATAAGTCCCCCACCATTATTACCGCCTTCGGGACCTAAGTCGATAATGTAATCTGCAGACTTTATAAGTTCTAGATTATGTTCGATGACAATGATGGAGTGTCCTTGATCGATAAGTGCATTGAGCGATTTAAGCAATTTTTTTATGTCGTGAAAATGCAATCCTGCTGAGGGTTCATCAAAAATAAATAAGCCCAGTTCACTCTGATTGCCTTTTCCTAAAAATGAGGCAAGCTTGATTCTTTGTGCCTCTCCACCAGAGAGAGTTGATGAACTTTGTCCCAGAGTTACATACCCCAAACCTACATCTTGCAGTGGCTGTAGTTTCTTTTTAATTTTCTGGCAACGGTGGCTTTCAAAAAAAGTGAGGGCTTGATTAATGGTCATATTGAGCAAATCATCAATGTTTTTACCATTAAATTTAATCTCTAAAATAGAATCTTTAAAGCGTTTTCCTTGACAGCTCTCACATTTTAATTTGACGTCGGCCATAAACTGCATTTCGATAGTGACAATCCCTTCGCCTTTACAAGCTGGACAGCGACCCCCATCAACGTTAAATGAGAAATGCTTTGGTTGGTAATTTCTTAGGACGCTTAATTTTTGTTTTGAAAATAAAGCCCTGATATCGTCATATGCTTTGATGTAGGTAACAGGATTGGATCTTGAAGACCGCCCAATGGGGTTTTGATCTACAAATTCAATAAATTTTAGATCGCTATAGTTCCCAGATATTTCTGAAAACTCAGCTGGCTTTGGTCCATATCCCATAAGTTTTTTTTGAAGCGCAGGGTATAAAATATCTTTAACCAATGTACTTTTTCCGCTACCAGAAACACCCGTAACAACGGTCAGCATGTTTAATGGAAATTCGACATTAATATTTTTTAGATTATTAGCTCGTGCTCCTTTTATTTTTATAGAATTCAAAGAACTTCTTCGTTGTTTGGGAATTTGAATATACCGCTTTCCGTTGAGATATTCTGCAGTCAATGTTTTTTGTTTGAGCAAGGATTTGTAATCGCCTTTGGCAACTACTTGCCCACCAAAATTACCGGCCTCAGGTCCGATGTCTATGATATAATCCGCAGCTTCCATAATGGCTTCATCATGCTCCACAACAATGACTGTATTTCCTAAATCACGCAAATCTTTTAGAACAGAAATTAAACGTTCACTGTCCTTAGAATGCAAGCCAATGCTGGGTTCATCTAAAATATACATAGAACCAACCAAACTGCTGCCTAACGATGTGGCTAGGTTGATGCGTTGACTTTCGCCGCCTGATAGGGTGTTGGATTTTCGGTTTAGCGTTAAATAATCAAGACCAACATTTGATAAGTAGCCAATGCGATTTTTAATTTCAG
>JAYYCW010000069.1:0-13109 GCA_036161535.1 Bacteroidota bacterium
ATAATATCCAAGAGTGGTATGCCTATAAACGCATAAAAGACAGTAGTATAGCAGCCAATTCCAGTTGTAGTAAAAGCGAAATAGGCAGACAACGGAACTGTGTATGCAAAAATGTATTTAAAATCTTTCATAAGTTTAAAATTTGAGGAAAAAAATAAATATAAAAAAATTTAATTTAAAATATTAAATAAAGCGGCCTCCAAAGCTTCTTTTTCTGCAATTGCCTCTTGTGAAAGCCCAGTAGGTATTAGATTAATTGTCAAATAAGGGTCTGACTCTAAATTATATAACTCTTCAAATTCATCGCTTCTTTGAATTAATTTATAATGGCCACTAGCAATGGTCCATTGATTCGTGTTTGAGGTTTTCAAATCCTCTGATCAAACCCAAAAGTACCATCCCTATCCATGTCGTCTGTAATGATTAGCTAAAAATTGGGGAAATTTTCGGGCGGATCAATGGGGTCAACGGAGTTAACAATCTCTTGTTCGGAATCAGAACTACAGCTAAAAAGTCCTCCTAATAAAAGATAAGGATTTGATTAAGAAGAGTTTTCACGATTTTACACATGTAATTATTACACAAAATAAAAGTTTTTTTATAATCATTTTTTGAAAACCATTATTTTTATTTAAAAGTAATTTTTTTTACCTTAGAATTTTATGGCACTCGGCAATACAACGGAAGCCTTGAGAGAACGTATCAAACCTTGTCCCATTAAGTATAAAGGAAATTTTGAGGGTTGGATTTATTAATCAATTTAAACATTAAATAATGAGCAATTACAGTAAAAAAGACATTATCAAAGTCAGAGTCCATGATGGAATTGCGGGCCTTTTAAACATCAGTTCTATTTTATTGGCCAGTCAATTTGGATTGAATTGGATTTCCGTAGCCGTTGCTGTAGCATTTTTACAGATACTCAGCCCTTTTACCAAGTTTTGTCCAGTGTATACCATATTGAACAAATTGATGCCCGATACCACCCCCATTCAAAATGGGAAATAATATTTCTGAAAACAATAATAACATAAAAATGAAAAAAACTAATTTAATACTAATCTCTTGTTTAATCTTATCTGCCTTAGGACAATCCCAAGAGCCCATTTCGGATGCAGATTATAAAGCCTTGCTAGAAAAAAGTCCTTTTAACAGTGTTTATCCTAGAAACTTTACAAAAGCTGCCGACGCTTATTTTGAGGCTTCTATGCAAGTCTACACAAAAGGGCCTATTAAAGAAAAAGAGGCACATTTAGCAGCGCTGGCGACTTCTGCTGCTACCAAATGCCAATACTGCATTCCTTACCACATTGCACAGGCCAAGCGCTTGGGCGCCACAGAAGATGAAATAAAATCAGCCATTATGATTGCTGCTGATGTGATGCGTATGAGCACTATGTTTTATGGCAATGAATTCGACTTGGATCAATTCAAGGCCATGCTAAAAAATTAAAGAAAACCACTAACCAATTTAATTTTAAAAACCCCAACCCTCTGTTGGGGTTTTGATATTAAGCAATTTATATCCTTATGAAATTACTAAAAGAATTTAAAGATTTTGCAGTTAAAGGCAATATGATTGATATGGCTATAGGAATCATCATTGGCGCCTCTTTCAATGCCATTGTCAATGTCTTGGTGAAAAATATCATTCTACCACCACTTTCACTGCTTTCAGATGGCATCAGCTTTGGAGACAAGAAACTTATTTTAAGAGAAGCTAGCGCCCAAGCTTCACAGGTATCAGTGGATTACGGTCTTTTCATTGAAACGGTTTTAGATTTTTTAATTGTTGGATTTACTATTTTTTTAGTGGTCAAATTTATCAATAGACTTAAAGCCAAGGCAGAGGATGTGCAAGATGCAACAGTCCCCACTCCAGCGGATGTTGAACTGCTGTCAAAAATCAAGGACCTGTTAGAAGAACAAAACAAGGTTTTATCTAAGAAGTAGTGTTCTTAGCATACAACCTTGAAACATATTTCCCAATCACATCAAACTCTAAATTTACCACGGACCCAATTTTGAAGTGTTTAAAGTTAGTATGTTCATAGGTGTATGGAATAATGGCCACACTAAAGCCATTATTTTTTGAATTGACTACGGTTAAACTGACCCCATTGACGGTGACAGATCCTTTTTTAATGGTAATGTTTCCAATTGTAGGGTCGTATTCAAAATCATAGGTCCAACTGCCATTTTGAGATTGGATCCCCACACAGGTTCCTATTTGATCAATATGACCTTGAACCATATGACCGTCCAGGCGATCCCCAAGTTTCAAGCCGCGTTCGAGGTTTACAATGGCGCCTTCTGTCAAGCTATTCAAATTTGTTTTATCCAATGTTTCTTTAATGGCTGTCACAGTGTAGGAGGCTGCATTACAATCAACAACCGTCAGGCACACTCCGTTGTGCGAGACGCTTTGGTCAATTTTTAACGTTGAAGCCAAGCGGCTCTGGACCGTTAAATGTAGATTGGTCGCTTCTCTCTCAAGGGACACCACCACGCCTAAATCTTCAATTATTCCAGTAAACATCCTTTTTATTCGTTAAATTTGCAGAATCAAAATTACAAACATTATATATCATTTTGAGCTCAAAAGACAAAAAAATAAAAGTCGGTTTTTCCATCGGAGATCTAAATGGAATTGGCGGGGAGTTGATTCTAAAGTCCCTTTGTGATAAGCACTTTTTAGAACTTTATACCCCCATTGTTTATGCTAGCTCAAAAATGATGGATTTCTTGAGTCAGTATTTTGAGATTCCAATTTCTTATAAAAATAAACAAACGGCCGAGACGCCACTGCCCAATACAATTAATGTGGTCAATGTTTGGGAAGAAGCAGTCGAGATACATTTTGGGGAACCCACTGCAGCATCAGGCCGATATGCCATTTTATCTTTAGAAGCCGCGGTTAATGATCTAAAATCCGCGGTGATTGATGTTTTGGTAACCTCGCCTGTAAACAAGCACAACATTCAATCGGACACTTTTCAGTTTCCTGGGCACACAGACTATCTCAATAAAGAATTGCAAGGGGACAGTCTGATGTTTATGATTTCCGATAAGCTTAGAATTGGGCTTCTAACAGATCATGTTTCCATTGCCGAAGTGACTCCTAAAATCAATGAAGCACTTATTTGTAAAAAAGTTGAAACCATTTATCAGAGTTTAAAATATGATTTTGGGATCAAAGCGCCTAAAATAGCGGTATTGGGACTAAATCCTCATGCTGGAGACAATGGGGTCATAGGAACAAAAGATGATCTGGTTTTAAAACCCGAATTGCAGCGGCTTAAAGCTAGTGGTATGGGTGTTGAGGGCCCATATCCAGCGGATAGTTTTTTTGGCTCAGATGTTTATAAAAATTTTGACGCCATTCTAGCAGCCTACCACGATCAAGGCCTGATTCCCTTTAAAACTCTCACTTTTGGATCTGGAGTCAATTTTACAGCAGGGCTTGACAAGGTAAGAACCTCCCCTGATCATGGAACGGCTTATGAAATTGCAGGCCAAGGTATCGCTAATACAGCATCTTTTAGAAAAGCCATTTACTGCGGGATTGCTGTTTTTAGACAAAGGCAAATACATCAATAATAAAATGTAAACCCAAAGCTGCTTACATTCAAAAAATTAGAAATGTAAAAAGTTGAAGTCCATATAAAGTAAAGCTAAATAAAAATTTATATATTTGCACGCTTAAATATGTTGACTGATGAAGCCATTAAAAGCATTTGACATACAATTTGTAGGCTTAAGGCTTGGCACACACCAGTACGAATATACAATTGAGCAAACGTTCTTTAAGCTTTTTGAATACGATGAGTATAACAATGCTTCGGTTAAAGTTAGGCTTGAACTAGAAAAAAAAACAACCCTGCTAGAGTTGAAACTCTTGGCAGAGGGCGTTGTGAATGTCAATTGTGACTTGACCAATGAGCCTTATGATCAATTCATCACCTCAGAATTTGGAATGGTTGTGAAATTTGGGCCCGAATACAATGACGACAATGAGGCAATTTTAATCATTCCGTACGGCGCCTATGAAATCAATGTGGCCCAATATATATATGAACTAATTGTTTTAGCCGTCCCACATAAAAGAATTCATCCAGGTGTAAAAGACGGCAGCTTAGATTCAGATATACTCAAAACGCTTGAAAATTTAAGCCCAAAAGGCCCCAAAAAAACCAATTCTAACAAAGATATCGATCCGCGTTGGGATTCATTAAAAAAATTATTAACGGATAAATAACTGAAAAATGGCACATCCAAAAAGAAAAATCTCAAAAACTAGAAGGGATAAAAGGCGAACTCATTACAAAGCAACATCACCTCAAATCGCCACTTGCCCTACAACTGGCGAGCCACACCTTTATCACAGAGCTCATTGGTACGAGGGGAAGCTATATTATAGAGGTCAGGTTCTTATTGATGGATCTGCCACTGAAGAAAATGAAGCTTAAATAACCTCACTTTTTGGCACCTAAAAAAAACGCTTATCGAGCGTTTTTTTTTATTTCAAAAAAACTCTTTTTTTTGCTTTTTTTGACTAAAAAACGTTATTTTTGATACGTTTTTGGGTATTTTTTGGCGATTTTCGCCCAAAAAACCAAATTTTAAAAAAATTATAAATGAGTAAAATCTCAGCAGCCATTACCGCTGTAGGTGCTTATGTTCCCGAATTTATACTTTCCAACGCGATGTTAGAAACCATGGTGGACACCAATGACGCCTGGATAACTACAAGGACAGGCATAAAAGAGCGAAGAATCTTAAAGGAGAATGGAAAAGGCACCTCATTTTTAGCCATAAGAGCTGCCAAGGATTTGATTAGAAAAACAAACCTCGATCCCAAGACCATTGACCTTGTGATTGTAGCTACGGCTACACCAGATATGAAGGCTGCATCAACGGCTTCTTATACCGCCACAAAAATTGGGGCTAGTAATGCCTTTTCATTTGATATGGATTCAGCTTGCTCTGGCTTCCTTTTTGGGATGTCCTCGGCCTCGAGTTTTATTGAATCTGGTCGCTATAAAAAGATATTGCTAATTGGGGCTGATAAGATGTCTTCAATTGTCAACTATAAAGACCGTGCGACATGTATTATTTTTGGCGATGGGGCTGGCGCTGTATTGTTTGAGCCCAACACCGAGGGACTTGGACTACAAGACGAATATTTGAGAACAGACGGCAACGGTAGAGAATTTTTACAAGCCACCTATGGAGGCTCCTCAAATGCCATGACCCACGAGGTATTGGACAATGGCGGTCATTATGCATTTCAGGAAGGAAAAACAGTTTTTAAAAATGCAGTTTTCAATATGGCTGATGCTATTGCAAAAATTTTGGGTCGCAACCAATTGACCAACTCAGATGTTCAATGGTTGGCGGCTCATCAAGCCAATAAAAGAATCATCAATGCCACAGCAGAACGCATGGGGTTAGAAGCCGAAAAAGTGATGATGAATATTGAAAAATATGGCAATACGACATCAGCAACGCTACCGTTGTTGTTAAATGATTATGAAACCCAACTCAAAAAAGGAGATACGGTTATTTTCGCTGCTTTTGGCGGTGGATTCAGCTGGGGGTCTGTTTATTTTAAATGGGCCTATACTAAAACAACAAACTAATAAAAATTAAATATTACAACCATGAATTTAAAAGAAATTCAAAATTTGATCAAATTTGTAGCTAAATCTGGCGCAAGCGAAGTGAAATTAGAAATGGACGATGTAAAAATTACCATCCGAACTGGAAGCGCTGGAGACAAAACCCAGGTCCAACAACTTACCCTTCCAATGTCCGTTCCTCAAGCTCAAATTCCACAGGCAACAGCCGCTGTTGAAGCTGTTGAACCAACAATGGCTGAAACCAGCGCTGACGACTCTCAATATATCACCATTAAATCGCCAATTATAGGGACTTTTTACCGAAGACCCTCTCCGGACAAACCCATCTTTGTTGAGGTTGGTCAAAGCATCGCTGAGGGCGATGTCCTTTGTATTATCGAAGCGATGAAACTTTTTAATGAAATAGAATCTGAGATTTCTGGCAAAATAGTTAAAATTCTTGTTGACGATGCGTCTCCTGTAGAATTTGATCAACCCTTGTTCTTAGTCGATCCTTCATAATTGAATGTCAATTCAAAAGTTCAATTTTAGAATCACAATTCAATCAAAATAACAAGACCTTATGTTTAAAAAAATACTAGTTGCCAATAGAGGCGAGATAGCACTTAGAGTTATTAGAACTTGCAAGGAGATGGGCATTCAAACCGTGGCGGTTTATTCGACTGCCGATGCGGAAAGTTTGCACGTAAAATTTGCTGATGAAGCGGTTTGTATAGGCCCTCCATTAAGCACTGAATCTTATCTAAATATCGCCAATATTATTTCGGCCGCAGAAATCACCAATGCAGACAGCATTCACCCCGGTTACGGATTTTTATCCGAGAATGCCCGTTTTTCAAAAATATGTGAAGAACATGGGATTAAATTTATTGGTGCTTCACCAGAAATGATTGACCGAATGGGCGATAAGGCCAATGCCAAGGCCACCATGAAAGCAGCAGGTGTTCCTTGTGTTCCCGGTAGTGATGGCATCATAGAAACCTTTTCGGAATGTAAAAAAATTGCAAAAAAAACCGGTTATCCAGTTATGCTCAAGGCCTCTGCAGGTGGGGGTGGAAAAGGGATGCGAGCTGTTTGGAAAGAACAAGACCTTAAGGATGCCTGGGATTCCGCGCGACAAGAGTCTAAAGCAGCCTTTGGAAATGACGACATGTATATGGAAAAACTCATTGAAGAACCCCGACATATCGAAATTCAGATCATTGGAGATTCCAACGGCAAAGCCTGTCATTTGTCTGAACGAGACTGCTCTGTACAAAGACGGCATCAAAAATTAACAGAAGAAGTTCCCTCTCCATTTATGACCGATGCTTTGCGTAAAAAAATGGGTGCGGCCGCTGTAAAAGCAGCCGAATATATCCAATATGAAGGCGCTGGAACTGTAGAGTTTTTGGTAGATAAACATCGCAATTTTTATTTTATGGAAATGAACACCAGAATTCAGGTGGAGCATCCAATAACAGAGCAAGTTATTGATTTTGATCTTATTAGAGAGCAAATTCTTGTGGCTGCAGGGGTGCCAATCTCAGGGAAAAATTACACTCCCAATTTGCATTCTATTGAATGTCGTATCAATGCTGAGGATCCATTTAATGATTTTAGGCCCTCACCTGGAAAAATCACAACCTTGCATTCTCCTGGAGGGCATGGCGTCCGCCTAGACACCCACGTCTATGCTGGTTATACGATTCCACCCAATTATGACTCTATGATCGCCAAGCTGATTACCACGGCTCAAACACGCGAAGAAGCCATTCACAAAATGAAAAGAGCTTTGGACGAGTTTGTCATTGAAGGCATCAAGACCACTATACCATTTCACAGGCAACTGATGGAGCATCCAGATTATATTTCTGGAGATTATACCACCAAGTTTATGGAAGATTTTATAATGGAATCCATAGAGTAAAATTTACAAAACTTCGAAGATTATTCGTAGTTTTTTAAAATAAGTTAAACTTAAGCTATGAATTTATCCTATTGGGAGCAAAAGCAATGGCTGCAAAATATCGATTTTGCCATTGTTGGTAGTGGCATTGTTGGATTGAGTACAGCCTTGTTTTTAAAACAGCGCTTTCCAAAATCCAATATCACAATTTTCGAAAAAGGTATTTTACCCCAAGGCGCCAGTACTAAAAATGCAGGTTTTGGTTGTTTTGGAAGTTTGAGTGAGATTTTAGACGATTTAAAATCACATTCAGAAGATGAAATTATACAGCTTGTAAAAGAAAGAGTCGATGGTTTACAACTCTTACGCCAAACCCTGGGAGATAGTAATATTGATTACAAAGCCCATGGTGGTTATGAACTTTTTTTAGAAAAAGACACTTTTATATATGAGAGTTGTTTAGAAGAAATGAGCCGTATAAACAGCTTGCTCGCTTTTATTTTTAAATCCGATATTTACCATATAGTGTCTGATAAGTTTCATTTTTCAAAGGTCAAAAAACAGTACATTTACAATAAATTTGAGGGCCAATTAGACCCTGCTAAAATGATGCAAGCCCTTTTACAAAGGGTTCAGAACTCTGGGGTAAAAATCCTCAATAATGTAGCGGTAGAATCTTATGAGGATTTAAACCACAGCGTTAAAATTAAAACAGATACTTTTGAGTTAAACACTCAAAATTTGATTTTAACGACCAATGGTTTTACCAATGCACTTTTGCCAATTGACCTTTCACCAGCTCGTGCACAAGTCCTTATCACAAAGCCCATTCAAAACCTGGAAATAAAAGGCACCTTTCATATGGACTGTGGCTATTATTATTTTAGAAACATAGACCAGAGGGTTTTATTAGGTGGTGGGCGAAATTTAGATATTGAAGGGGAAACCACAGCCTATTTTGCAACCACCAATAAGATTCAAACTGAATTAGAAAGGCTGCTCAAAGAAGTTATTTTACCAAACAAAGACTTTGAAATTGACCAGCGTTGGTCTGGTATTATGGGAGTAGGTTCTAAAAAAAAACCTCTTGTTTTTCAGGCCTCAGAAAGGGTTTTTGTAGGCGCAAGGATGGGAGGTATGGGCATTGCGATTGGTTGCAGAATAGGTCAACAACTCTCAAAACTTTTGCTATAAAAAAGCAACCTCGGGTCACTTTTTTTAAGCTTTAAAGCTTTAACTCAATACAAAGGTAATTTTCAAATTCACCTTGAATTCATCTGCTTGCCCTTAATTACTGTTGCGCTTTGGTCTTGGACATACACAGAACGAATGTTTTTTAGGGTTTTGGAGGCCTATTGAACGGCTTTTTGAGTGGCGTGTTCACAGTTTTTGCTAGAATTAGACAATACTTTTATAAAGTTGTAACTCCCACACAGGTTTTAAGAATTGAGGTTATTTAATAATTTGAATTTATATAAACCAAAAAATTTTATATCCTAAGCATTGATGGCTTCAACCGCTTCGATTTTAGAACCCATCATTTGTTTGAGCATGTTTTCAATTCCATTTTTTAGCGTAAAAGTAGAGGAGGGACAGCCGCTACAGGCCCCTTGTAGTATCACTTTGACAAGTTTAGTTTCTGGGTTGTATGATTCAAAGGCGATATTGCCACCATCGCTTGCCACAGCCGGGCGAATGTATTCCTCTAGGATGTTAATAATTTCCTTGGAAGTATTATCTAAACCCTCGTAAACTTTATCCAATTGTGCTGATGTTTTATCGAGTGATTCGGCCGCATTGATGCTAATTATATCCTTTTTTTGTTCAATATAATTTTTGATAAAGGTTCGAAGTTCTAGGGTTATATCCTCCCATTCAGTGACGTCAAATTTTGTAATAGACACATAGTTCTTGTCAATAAAAACAGATTTTACAAAGGGAAATTGAAACAGAGCAGTCGCAAAAGGCGACAGTTTGGCCTCTTCTATGGAATTAAGTTCAAGGCTTGCTGGCACTAAATTTTTATTGGCAACAAATTTTAGAACACTGGGATTTGGGGTGCTTTCGGCATAAACGGTAACCGCTTCTTTTACTTTATTTTTAGCGTTTACAATTTGACCACCTTTGTTAAGATAGGCCTCAATTTGAGAAGAAACCTCTGTTTTAACCGCGTCCCATTCTACGATGTCATAACGCTCAATGGCTACAAAATTTCCAGAAATATATACCTTTTTGACAAATGGTAAATAAAAAAGCTGTTGTGCTAGTGGGGACTCTTTGGCCTCATCAATATTAGAATACTCAAAGCTGTCGTATTGTAGGATAAATTGATTGGCCTCAAATTTTAGAATTTTCGGATTGCTTGTCTCTTGGGGCGTGATCTTAAAGTTCATTATTTTTTTAGTCAAATATAGTAAACGATTCAAATTCTGTTATCAATTTTATAAAAGTTTTAAATTCGACTGATTACATAATTAATTACTCAAAACAATTCAATATTTTTATAAAAAACCATTAATTTGAAAAAATCATCACTGCTTATTTTTTTAAGTGCTTACATGCTAAATACTCTCCCTGCTCAGGACTTATTGATGCAAGACGGGACTTTTAGCCAGTGCAGTGGAATATTATATGATTCCGGGGGTAGTGGTGCTTACGGAAATAGCGAGAATTACACCCTCACAATTTGTCCAGATAGCAGTGTTGGAACCGCTGTACAATTAGACTTTACATTTTTTGAAACTCAAAACAATGTGGATATTTTAAGCGTTTATGATGGATCAAACACTTCCGCTTCGCTGCTTGGATCTTTTTCTGGAACAGACAACCCAGGAATTATTTTAGCCACAAATGCTACGGGCTGTTTAACACTCTCTTTTAACTCCAACTCCGCTATTACGGGGGGTGGTTTTACGGCTAATATCAGTTGTGCAACAAGCTGCCAGAACATTGATCTTTCTATTTTGTCCAGTCCATCTGCTTCGGGAAGTGGAAATGTTATTGCAAGTCCTGGCCAGAATATAGATTTTGAAGCGCTTGTCAACTTTTCTGTCGATGGTTCAGGGGCAAATTATACATGGAGTTTTGGAGATGGGACAATTGTAAGTAATGAATTAAACACCATAAGTCATTCATATAATAACATTGGTTCATACACAGTTATTTTGACTGTAACGGATACTAACCCAACAGGTTGTTCAGAAACATCTTCTATAAGTGTTAAAATTTTAGGCTCAAGTCTTCTTATAGATCAATCCAATTATTCCGTAGAAGAACTAATTGAAGATGTTTTGATCGACAGTTCTTGCGCCGAAATTTCTAATATAACTTATTCAACAGGAACTAATTTCGGATCATCAAATGGTATTGGCTATTTTGCAGGGAATGGCGAGTCATTCCCTTTCACTGAAGGGTTAGTACTTACCACTGGAGATGCTAGCCGAGCTGGTGGGCCTGAAACGGGCACTTTAAGTGATGGATCATATGCATGGCCTGGAGATCTAGATCTAGCAAATGCTATTCCAGGTTTAGACTATTCATCATCATATAATGCCACCTATGTTCAGTTTGACTTTGTTCCAAAGGCAGATATGATAGAGTTTAATTTTATTTTTGCGTCTGAAGAATATGGGACTTTTCAGTGCTCTTATACAGATGCTTTTGCGTTTTTACTAACCAATAATCAAACAGGCCAGACGACAAATTTAGCAGTCGTCCCAGGAACGGCTGACCCAATATCAGTTCTCAGTGTAAGAAATAATAATTACAATACATCTTGCGCCTCTGTTAATGAAGAATACTTTGCAGCGTATTACGGCCCTGGGGGACTTCCAATAGCTGACAGTCCAATCGATTTTCGAGGGCATACTGTTAGTATGGTCGCTGAGTCTGCTGTAATCCCTGACACATCATATACCATCAAACTTGTCATTGCTGACGATTTTGATTACTTGTATGATGCTGCTGTTTTTCTTGAAGCGGGAAGTTTTAATTTGGGTGGTGAATTAGGTGATGATATAACCATTGAGGCGGGGACTGCTTTATGCAATGGGGGTATAATTACTTTGGATACACAATTCACTGATGCTACTCATATTTGGTATCTTAATGGTGTTATTATTGAAGGTGTGTCAAGTTCTAGCATTAACATCAATGAAGGAGGTCTATATGCAGTTGATGTTATCTATGATGAAGAATGTACATCATCTGATTCGATTTTTATTGAATACAAGCCTTTACCAGTAATTGAGGATGTTGAGGATCTTTTTTCATGTGAGTCTGAGAATAATACATTTGATCTTTCTCTAAACAATAATTTAATTCTTGGATCTCAAGATCCCTCAAGCTTTAATATTTCTTATCATAATTTTCTTGCGGATGCTAATAGCGATATCAACCCTATTACAATAAATCTTTCTAGCTACACAACAACAAATCCAAGCGAAACTATTTATATAAGAGTTGAAGACGCCATCACAGAAAGTTGTTTTGTCACTGGTTCATTCGACCTAATTTTATTAAATTCACCTATTAATCCCGTCAGCAGCGGCGATATCACAGAGTGCGACAGCGGTCAGACTTTGACTGCGACAGCCACGGTCAACACAGACCAAACTCTTGTATGGTATGACGCTGCTACTGGTGGTACTGTGGTGTCTGATCCTTCCTTAACTGGTGTTGGAACCGTTACTTATTATGCAGAGGCTATTGATGATGTGACTGGCTGCGTTAGTGTCACTCGCACAGCTGTTAGCTTAACCATTCAAGACTCCCCACTGGCACCTATAAGCAGCGGCGATCTTACAGAATGCGACACTGGCCAGACCTTAACTGCGACAGCCACGGTCAACACAGACCAAACTCTTATATGGTATGATACTGCCACTGGAGGCGCACAAGTACCTGATCCTTCCTTAACTGGTGTTGGAACCGTTACTTATTATGCAGAGGCTATTGATGATGTGACTGGCTGTACAAGCGAGATACGTACTGCCGTGTCTTTAACTCTAAGGCTATTACCTTTTTTAGATTTAGAATCTGAATATGTGATTTGTGAAGATACTTCAGGAGGTGGATTGGATTCTGTTGAGATTGATTCTGGTTTTTCCGCCCTAGACTATAGTTTTATATGGGTTGATGGTTCTGGCTTTGTCATTGATACAGCATCTGCGATCACAATTGATCAGCCGGGGACCTATAGTTTAGAGGTTACAGATAACCTTAGTGGGTGTTCTTCTCAACTGCAAATATTTACTGTTAGTGAGAGTGGCGCTCCAGTAGTCACAGCTGCGGTTACCACGGAGGCTTTTGCAGACACTCATGTGATTGTAGCGACGGCCAGCGGTACAGGGATTTATGAGTTTAGTTTAGACCAGGGACCTTGGCAAGACAGCGGAACATTTATAGGGGTGAGTCCGGGTCAGCACACGGTGAGTGTACGTGATGTAAATGGTTGTGGTGTAACCACATATGAGTTGGTAGTAATTGATTATCCTGCTTATTTCACTCCAAATGGGGATGGTTATAATGACAGTTGGAATGTGGGTGCTTTATCGGGTCAATTGGCTTCCAAGATTTAT
>JAYYCW010000070.1:0-10468 GCA_036161535.1 Bacteroidota bacterium
ACAAGGATAGAGCAGGAAAATTTGAAACCGCTGACGGAGGTACTTTATTTTTAGACGAAATTGGAGACATGAGTCTCTCTGCTCAAGCGAAAGTCTTACGTGCTTTGCAAGAAAACAGAGTTCAGCGGGTGGGTAGTGATAAAGATATCAAGGTCAATGTTCGCGTGATTGCTGCCACCAATAAAGATTTAAAAACAGAAATTTCTGAGGGGCGTTTTCGAGAAGACTTATTCCACCGATTAGCAGTCATATTGATTGAAGTTCCATCCCTGAACAAGCGGCGAGACGACATTCCTGAACTCATTGATTTTTTTAGTGTTGAAATAGCCCAAACACATGGCACTGCGCCAAAGCAGTTTTCGAACAAAGCCATTACACTTTTAAAAAGTTACGATTGGACTGGAAACATTAGGGAGTTGAGAAATGTGATTGAACGGTTAATAATACTGGGATCAGACGAAATTAGTGAGTCTGACGTAAATGCATTTGCAAGCAAGTCTTAATATTTATGATTTTATTATAGATCAAAATCTCTTAGCTGTATTATATTTACAAATAGAATGTTTAAAATGAATTTAAAATCCCGCTTTATTCAAATTACGCTTTTTTTTGTAGCAACAACGAGTCTTGCTGCTCAAGACGCAGATGATGACAGTTTACAGCTTCGAGATATTTATAAGACGTCTCTCACCAATGGAAAAAGTTACCAATGGTTGGACTACCTTTCCAATGAAATTGGAGGTCGTTTATCTGGCTCCCTTAGCGCAGAATTAGCCGTTGAATACACCAAGTCGCAACTAGAAACATTAGGCTTGGATCGTGTCTGGCTTCAGCCAGTAATGGTCCCTAAATGGGTCCGTGGAAATCCTGAATTTTCATATATAGAAATAGCTCCGGGTCAAACAATCCCTGTTAACTTATGTGCTTTGGGTGGCTCTGTGGCTACACCCTTGGAAGGCATAAAAGCCAAAGTCATTGAAGTCCAAAGTGTTGACGAAATTAAAACCAAGTCACGATCAGAAATTGAGGGTAAAATCGTTTTTTTAAACCGACCCATGCGAGCAGATTTGATATCGACTTTTGAAGCATACGGCGGCTGTGTTAACCAGCGTTACAATGGCGCCAAAGAAGCGGCAAAACTCGGTGCTTTGGGTACTGTTGTACGTTCCATGAATTTACGCCTGGACAATTTGCCACACACTGGGGCCATGTCCTATGGAGATACGGCTGTTAAAGATCGCATCCCTTCTGCGGCTATCAGTACCAACGATGCAGAGCGACTGAGCGGTTTGTTAAAACTAGATCCGGATATTAAATTTTATTTCAAACAAAATTGCAGGCAATTAAAAGATGTACAGTCCTATAATGTTATTGGTGAAATCACTGGAACTCAGTACCCCAACCAAATTATCATAGTAGGCGCCCATTTAGACTCATGGGATTTGGGGGATGGATCTCATGATGATGGTGCGGGTTGTGTACAGTCTATGGATGTGCTAAGGCTTTTAAAACAAACAGGGGTACGACCTAAGAGAACCATTCGTGTGGTGCTTTTTATGAATGAAGAAAATGGACTTCGAGGCGGCTTGAAATATGCCAAAGTTGCCAAGCAAAAAGGGGAAAAACATATTTTTGCCCTAGAGAGTGATTCTGGAGGCTTTACACCTAGAGGTTTTTCTTTTGATGGACCCGACTATAAAATCAGTCAAATTTTAAATTGGAAATCTCTTTTTGAACCTTATCTCATCCATTACTTTAAGAAAGGCGGCAGTGGTGCCGATATAGGTCCTTTAAAAGATGAGTCGGTTGTGTTGGCAGGCCTAGCACCTGATTCACAGCGTTATTTTGATCACCACCACGCATCGAATGATACTTTTGATGCTGTCAACAAACGCGAATTAGAGTTGGGGGCAGCCACAATGACTGCATTGGTTTATTTAGTGGATAAATATGGATTTAATAGCATTGAAACTAAAAAGCCTCTAAAAGATTAAAGACTGTTGATTGTCTTTTTGATGGCCACCAAGTTTTTTAGAAGCGGTCCGAGTTGATCCAGATGCAACATATTGGCACCGTCACTTTTAGCTTTAGAGGGATCGTAATGTGTTTCTATAAAAAGACCATCTACATTGTTTGCGACGCCTGCCCTGGCGATGGTTTCAATCATATCAGGACGACCACCAGTGACTCCAGTATTTTGATTTGGTTGTTGTAGAGAATGAGTCACATCTAAAACAGTAGTTGCATATTGACGCATGGTTGGTATAGCCCGAAAATCCACGATCATATCCTGATAGCCAAACATAGTTCCTCGTTCTGTAATCCATACCTTTTCATTTCCACTGTCCTTGACTTTTCTAACCGCGTGCTGCATGGACTCTGGACTCATAAACTGTCCTTTTTTAAGATTGACAACTTTGGAAGTTTTGGCTGCTGCCACTAATAAATCAGTCTGCCTCACCAAAAAAGCAGGAATTTGAAGTATATCCACATAGTAAGCAGCCATGGAAGCATCTTTAATTTGGTGAATGTCCGTCAGGGTAGGAACCTCAAAAGTTTCAGATACTTTGCGGAGTATTTTAAGTGCTTTCTCGTCCCCAATCCCTGTAAAGCTATCAATGCGGCTTCGATTGGCTTTTTTAAAACTGCCTTTGAATATATAGGGGATTCTTAGCTTATCGGTCAGTTCACAAACTTGCTCCGCGATCTTTAAAGCCATGGTTTCACCCTCAATAGCACAAGGGCCTGCAATCAAAAAAAATTGTTTGGTATCTAGATGTTTTAGTTTTGGAATGTTTTGAAGTTGCATTGTCTCATCAGTAGTTTGAGGACAAATATAAGCAAATTTGAGCGTTAAGCTTATCAGAATAAAACCCAAAAGTCCTAAAATTAAATGTACATTTGCCCCTTAAAATAGCTTTTGATGAATCCCATTAAAAATATTGCCATTATTGCCCACGTAGACCACGGGAAGACCACCCTTGTGGATAAAATTCTATACCATTGTCAACTGTTTCGTGAAAATGAAAACAAAGGGGATCTGATATTGGACAACAATGATTTGGAACGTGAGCGGGGCATTACCATTACTTCCAAAAATGTTTCGGTGGTTTACAAAGACACAAAAATAAATATCATAGACACACCAGGACACGCCGATTTTGGCGGGGAAGTAGAGCGTGTTCTCAATATGGCCGATGGTGTTTTATTGCTGGTTGATGCTTTTGAAGGCCCCATGCCACAAACCCGTTTTGTGCTTCAAAAAGCCATTAATTTGGGTCTTAAACCTTGTGTAGTCATCAACAAAGTCGATAAAGAAAATTGCACTCCTGAGGAGGTTCACGAGGCTGTTTTTGATTTGATGTTTGAACTGGGTGCCGAGGAATGGCAGTTGGATTTTCCTACGGTCTATGGTTCAGCAAAATTTAATTGGATGAGTGAGGATTGGTCGGATCAAACCGATTCCATTGCACCACTTTTAGACATGGTCATAAAACATATTCCATCGCCTGAAATCCAAGAGGGCAGTACACAAATGTTGATTACGTCTTTGGATTATTCATCTTTTACGGGCCGCATTGCTATTGGTCGTTTACAACGAGGCTCATTAGAAACAAATCAATCAGTGGCCTTGGTCAAACGCGATGGGTCCATCTTGAGATCTAAGATAAAAGAGCTGCATGTTTTTGAGGGTTTGGGACGAAAAAAAGTTTTAAAAATTCAAGCTGGTGAAATTTGTGCCTTGGTCGGATTGGACGGATTTGAAATTGGCGATACCATTGCCGATGTAGACAACCCAGAAGCTCTTGAAACCATTGCCATTGATGAACCTACAATGAGCATGCTTTTCACTATTAATGATTCTCCGTTTTTTGGAAAAGAGGGCAAGTTTGTCACCTCTCGGCATTTAAAGGAGCGCTTAGAAAAAGAACTTGAAAAAAATCTTGCATTGCGTGTTGAACCTACAGACAGTGCCGATAAGTTTATGGTTTTTGGCCGTGGAGTATTGCATTTATCGGTGCTAATTGAAACCATGCGAAGAGAAGGTTATGAGGTTCAAATTGGTCAACCTCAAGTGATTATCAAAACCATTGACGGCGTCAAGTGTGAGCCTTTTGAAGAAATGACAATTGACCTTCCAGAAAATATTTCGGGCAAAGCGGTTGAAATGGTGACCATGCGCAAAGGAGAACTGTTGAGTATGGAGGTCAAAGGCCAACGGATGATTTGTCAATTTATCATCCCATCAAGAGGGATTATTGGGCTGAGAAATCAATTGCTTACCGCCACAGCTGGAGAGGCCATTATAGCACATCGATTTAAAGACTACCAGCCACTCAAGGGCGGTATTCCAGAGAGACAAAACGGCTCTTTGGTATCCATGGAAAAAGGAACCTCAATTCCTTATTCTATTGATAAATTACAGGACCGTGGTAAGTTCTTTATCGATCCGGGAGAGGCTATTTACGAAGGCCAAGTTATAGGTGAGAATTCTAGAGGCGATGATATGGTGATCAATGTCACCAAAACAAAAAAACTCACCAATGTAAGGAGTGCTGGAGCGGATGACAAGGCCAAAATTGTACCTGCGGTTAAATTTTCATTAGAAGAAGCTTTGGAATACATTCAAAAAGATGAATATGTTGAGGTCACGCCCAACAGTTTGCGACTTCGGAAAGTTTATCTCAAAGAAGTAGATCGAAAGCGCAATAAAACATTGTAATGAATTTTCTGGAAATTACATCAGCCGAGTGGATTGGCTATATTGCCACCGGGGTTTTACTGGTATCTTTCACCATGAAACAATTAAGGACATTGAGAATTGTGAACGCCATCGCTTGTGTTTTGTTTGTCCTTTACGGAATTTTACTGTCAAATGCCTGGCCAATTATATTGTCTAACGCTGCTATTTTTTGTATAAATATTTACAATTTGTATTTGAAGAAAAACAATAAAGTTTAGGCAACAATATTGATAACCAACCGTTTAAATGTGTAATTTTAAAGTCTTAACAAAAGCCAGTGAAATTACCTTCCTTTATCAGTAATAATTTAATTTTAAAAATTACCTCTTTAAATTCCTTGGTGGTAGGGACTCGCCTTATTATTTCACTTATAGTTCAAAATCTTTTGGCACATTACACTGGGCAATCAGGGATTGCAAAGGTGGGACAAATCCGAAATTTATCTAATATTCTGGTGAGTGTTTCTTCATTGGGGGTTTTTAATGGGGTTGTAAAATATGTTTCTGAATATAAAAATAACCAAGCAGGGCTGTTAAAATTATTTTCCACAGTCTTTGTTTTTTCAACCATTGCCACATGTCTGCTGTCCGTTTTTATGTTTTTATACGCCAACAACCTATCTCATTGGTTGTTTTTTACTCAGGATTATAGCCTGGTATTTAAATTACTGGCAGTGGTAGTACCATTTATTGCCATGAATCGTATTTTTAATGGCGTTATCAACGGAATATCTGACTATAAAATCAATGCTAAAATTGAAGTTATATGGTATACTTTTGCCTCAATTTTAATGATAGTATCCCTTTATTTTTATAATATTAGAGGGGTTCTTTTGGCGATCGCTGTTACGCCCGTCATCCAGTTTATTGCCATCCTTTATCTGTTTGGCAAAACCCTCAAAGAATATATTAAATTTAAAAACTTATCATTTAGAACACCTCTTTTGAATGCTTTGTTGGGCTTTGCTTTAATGTCTTTTGTCGGAACGGTTTTTTTAAATTTTATTGAGATTGAATTAAGAACGCTTATCTCAGATTATATAAGTGAAAATGAAGCCGGTGTGTGGACTGCCATGTCGTCAATTTCTAAAATTTATATGCAATTTTTAATTATAATTTTTCCAATTTATATTTTGCCTAATTACGCTAAGATTAATTCGTTTGAGGCTTTTGTAAAACAATTAAAAAAAATATACAGTTCCTTGCTCCCCTTGGTTATTACAGGAATGATTTTGGTTTATTTATTTAAAAATCAAATCATTCAAATAATTTATACAAATGAATTTATGTCCATGGCGGTTCTTTTTAAATGGCAATTAATGGCTGATTTTACTAAATTTTTAGCTGTTGTTTTGGCCTATTATTTTCTCTCAAAAAATGCCTTTATTTATTTTATTAGCACAGAACTTTTATCTTTGATCGCTTATTATTTTTTTGCAAAAACACTCATTTTATCTTACGGCACACAAGGGGTCGTCATTGCCAATTTTATACGCTATTTTTGTTATTTACTTATGGTTATCATAGCTGTTTTTTATTATTTTCGAACAGTTCAAAATAGGGTCTCATGATTAATCAACACACTAATTTTTCAAGCTTAAATAAATTAACAAGACTTTTTTTTGTGTTTTTCTGCGCAATGATTCCAAGTTTTATTGCGATGTTAATTTATTCAGATTTAAAATGGAGCCTTGGCCGTAATTTAATTGAAAGTGTTATTTTTTCTGTACTTATCATTTGGGTATTTTCACTTTTAAAAAACTCTAGATTTAAATCCATAATGGGATACGTTTTATTTTCGTTCTTCACCTTTTGTATTTACGTTGAAGCAGTTTACTTTTTAATTTATCAAACTTATTTTAGTCCTTCTTCCATTTTTGTTTTTTTAGATTCGAACCCTAGTGAGGCTTCCGAGTTTTTAGCCTTTTATTTTAGCAGGCCTTTGGTGATTTTAACATTGAGTAACTTAGTCGTTTTTGGTCTTTGTTTAAGACAGCTTTCTCTTATGTCCAAGCATTTTTTTACAATTAAGAAGTCTTCTGTTTTTTACAGTTTTCTGCTCATGGGAGCCCTGCTGAGCTTTCTGAGATTTTCTAAATATATCGATTATAATTTTCCGTATTTATTCGTGAGATCTTTTGTTTTGTACCAAATGGAATCAAAAGAATTGGACATTTATAAAAAAAATAAAAATGGCAACTTTAAAAATCTTCACAAAAAATCTTTAGGCGCCAAAGAAATATCTGTTTTGGTTCTTGGTGAATCCACTACAAAATCTCATCTTGGGATTTATGGTTACCACCGCCCAACAACGCCTCTTCTCAGTTCTCAAAAAAATGATTTGGCTTTATTTCAGGACGTGATTAGTCCCAACACTTATTCTGTTGCTTGCGTCACAAAACTATTAACTCTGGGTAATTATGAAACGCCAAAAAAAACAAGCCAGGGGTCTGTCATTCAACTGGCAAATGCAGCACAATATGAAACTTTTTGGTTGTCTAATCAGCGTCCATTGGGGCCTTATGAAAGTTTGATTACAAAACTGTCTTTTTCTGCAGACCATTCAAAGTTTATCACCACTGCAATCGCTGGGCATAGCAAAACTTTGGATGCGGATCTTTTAAGCGATTTGGATGCTGTTTTAAATGAATCAGAATCTGATAAAATTTTTATTTTCTTGCACTTAATTGGGACACATCACAATTATGAGGACCGCTACCCTTCTTCGTTTAATATTTTTAAAGGAACTGCAAATTCAAATTTCGAATCTGCAAATGCCAATGAAAAAATTAACCACTATGACAACGCAGTTTTATATAATGATTTTATTTTAAATGCTATCATTGAGCGTGTCAAATTAGAGGATGCCAATAGCTTTGTACTTTATCTTTCGGACCATGGAGAGGAACTTTACAACGATCTAAACATGGCAGGGCACAATGAAGACACACCCACAAATTCCATGTATGAGATTCCATTTATCTTGTGGCGGTCCAAGAAATTTAAAGACCTTCGCAACATTAACTTAGATCTAAATAAGCGTTATATGACCGATGATTTATTTCACAGTTTGGCAGATTTAATGGCTATAGATTCGGAAGAAGTAAATTACCAGCGAAGTATTTTCAATGATAATTTTAAAAACCGTCCAAGAATTATTCTTGATTCCATCGATTATGACCAATCCTTTAAAAACAAACGATGAATCCAATAGAAACCTCTACTATAGATTTTGAAATTTTAATCTCTACGGTATCTCAGACATCATTGGATTTTTTAAATCCTATGTTTAAAGGTCAAGATTTTAGAGCTTATAATTTATTAATTGTCAATCAAAACTCTAACTCTGCAGATTTGGTTTCAGAGTACAAAAACATCAGAGTTTTTAATTCCTCAGAAAAGGGCTTAGCAAAAAGCAGAAATACAGCCATTAAAAATGCCTTGGGTACTGTTTGTTTATTTGCAGACGACGATGTTGTTTATGAAAAGGATTTTAAACAAATAATAATGTCTGCTTATAAAACACATACAGATTCTGATATCATTACATTTAAAATGAAAGATTTTAATGACAATGACTTTTCGCCCTATTCAAACCAAAAAATACACAACAAAAAGTCGTTAGCAACGGTAAATTCAGTCGTAATTAGTTTTAAAAAGCAGGCCATTCAGAACCAAATATCATTTGATACACTTTTTGGTTTAGGCGCAGAATTTCCAACAGCTGATGAATATATATTTTTAAGGAACGCTATGGACAAAGCAAAAGTAATATCTTTTTACCCAGAGGTCATTTTAAAGCACTCCTGTTTCAGTTCTGGCCAAGCTGCAGAAAAAGATTGCATTCTTTATGCCAGGGCTGCCCTTTTTTATAAATACAATGGTTTTTTGGCCTATTTTAAATTGTTAAAACACTTAATAATGCTTGTCAATAGAGGACAATTGAACGTTCTATTGCTTGGAAAAAAATACAAAGTAGGTTTGAAGGGAATTTTTAAGTTTAAAAAATTAACCCTTAAAAGGAGATAAATAAATATTTTTTTTGAGCAACCAATATTGAAGCTTTTTCAATAAAACCAAACACTGCTTTGGAAGTTTTAACAACAGTCTTTGTTTTGCGTTCAAGTTTTTTATGTTGATGGATTCTTTTAGAAGTTTGTAGTTTTTAAAATCCCCACTTTTCTTTCGATCCAAAGCCATTGAAAAGCGGTTTAAATCTAGAAACCTCTTCAGTGATAAATTGTTTATTTCTTCAGCCTCAAATTGCTTAAAAATTTTCAGGCTGTCAACTCTAAGCTTTGACATTGAAAGATGGTTTTCATCACTCCGTTGCACTTTACAAGCGGTAATTTTCCAGCAAAATGCAACTGAATAATTTAGAGCAATGCGGATCCACATTTCGGTGTCTTCACTAGTTTTTAAGCCATCGTTAAAACTTCCAAGCTTTTGAAATACAATTTTTGGTACCATAAGCGCCGAGGTCCAAGCGATACAATCAACAATTGATGATAGAAAAAAGTCATCGACAACCCCAGAGTGCTTTTTAAGGCCGAAATAATGCGCATGTATCGGCTCAGCATTGTCAAATTTTTTGGCATAGCCCATGGCATAAAGACCGCAATGTGGGTGTGCCTTTCTCAAATTATACAGTTCTTGAAGATGGTTGTTTTTCCACAAATCATCAGCATCTAAAAACACAATCAATTTAGAAGTTGCTTTTTGAATTCCAAAATTTCGAGCTTTGGACACCCCAGCATTTGAAATGCTATAAGTTTTAAAACGCTTGTCTTTTAGTTTGTTCACAAGCTCCAAACTTTTATCTGTGGAGCCATCATTGACAACAATCAATTCAAAATCTTCAAAGGATTGTCCTAAGACACTTTGAATGGTTTTTTCAATGAACTTTTCTTTGTTGTATAGCGGTATGATGATAGAAAAAAATGGCATTTAATCTTTTGCTGTATAACAGAGGTGGCATAAACGATATAAATCAAAAACAAATAAAGAGGGTTTATTTGACAGTAGATTGGCTTCAAATTTTTTTTTGGTCAAGGTATAGCTTTTCGAAAAGACAAAATCCAATCTGTATTTTTTTAGCCAGTATACGGTTTTTGTAATCTTGGTATAATCAACAGCTATAAGCTTCTTTTTTAAAAATAAATTAAGGGCGTCTTGAGACTCAATTGTTTTTTTCAAAAAGGTTTTACTGTCCTCTAGACCACAGTGGTAAACAGGATTGTCAATGTGTTCAATGTCAATACTTTTTTGCTTTAAATCGTATGAAAACAATGTGTCTTCATGTCTTAAATTCGGGATTTTTTCATTGAAAGATACTGTCTTGAAAACACCTTTTCTAACAATAAAATTTAGAGTTAAGAATCGCATGTGGGTATTCTTTTTTCTTTGTTTGACACTTAGGGCTTCTCTTTTTTTTCCGTAAACCCAGCGTAATAAGTGGGTTTTATTGGGTTTTTTACGGGGATATAGAATTCCTCCGTATACTATTTTTGACTCTTTTGAAATGGCTTTTAAGTATGTGGAAATAAAATTCTTTTTGACTGGAATGACATCAGCATCTAAAAACAATAACAAATCAAAGCGGGCATCTTTTGCCAATAGGTTTCGAATTGCACTTCGCCCGATAGTGCTATCCAGAATTTTGTATTGGGTATTTTCTAAGGCCGCGATAGATTTGTTTGCTGTTGTGATTTCTTTCTTTGTGGAG
>JAYYCW010000071.1:0-5096 GCA_036161535.1 Bacteroidota bacterium
CTTTGATTCACAAAGAAGGATTTTTAAATCCATCGGACTGTGAATTTTTAGAAAGCCTTTTTGGAAAGGACAATTTGTTTTACGTCAATAAATTTGAGATGGCCGCCATGAATTGCAATGTGTTTTCAATTTCTGAAAAAGTGGTTATTTCAGAACAAAAGTTTAGCCGTCTGAACCGTTGGCTTCGCCTTCAAAACTTTGCAGTCGAAGAAGTTGCTTATGCAGAAATTTCTAAACAAGGTGGGTTGTTTCGCTGCTCAACCTTACCCTTAATACGAGTTTGATATGAATGACCAAATCACAAATACATTTTTAATGATTCGCCCTGTTCAGTTTCGTATGAACGAACAAACGGCCGTTAATAATTATTATCAAAAAGTACTGGACAATACAAGCCCTCAGAATGTTAATTCCTTAGCTGTCAAGGAATTTGATGCTTTTGTTAAAAAGCTTAAAGCCTCTGGTATCGAGGTGATTGTGGTCCAAGACACCCAAGAATTTGATACGCCAGACTCCATTTTTCCAAACAATTGGATTTCATTTCATCAAAATGGTTCTATTGCACTCTACCCAATGTTTGCTAAGAACAGGCGTTTGGAACGTAAAGAATCCGTTGTAAAGAGCATCGAAAATCAAGGTTTTTCTATAACATCTGTCCAAGATTATACAGGGGCTGAGGCCGCCTCTGTATTTTTAGAGGGGACTGGCAGTATTATATTGGACCGCATCAATCGAAAAGCCTATTGCGCTTTGTCTCCACGTGCCGATGAAGGCTTGTTTATCGAATTTTGTGAAGATTTTGATTTTTTTCCTGTTGTTTTTTCAGCCTATCAAAATGTGGGAGAGGCGCGTTTAAAAATATACCACACCAATGTAATGATGTGTGTGGGCGATACATTTGCAGTGGTTTGTCTGGAAGCCATTGACGACAAAAAAGAGCGAAAAAACGTGCTAAGCCACTTAAAAAAAGACGGTAAAACTATCATTAAGATTTCAGAGAATCAAGTCAATCAATTTGCAGGCAATATGCTTCAGTTGCAAGGCAAGAATCAAAGCTCATATATCGCAATGAGTCAGGCGGCTTTAAAATCTCTTGGACAGGATCAAATAGCCGCTCTTAGAAATCACGGCCGTATTATTTCGAGCTCTTTGGATACTATTGAAGCTTGTGGGGGTGGCAGTGCCCGCTGTATGATGGCGGAGATTTTTTTGCCAAAAGTAGCCCAAAATTAGCATTAAAAAAATGTATCTTTGAACTCGAAATTAAGCAAATAATGAACCTTCAAAACAGTTTGTCTGAACAACTTAAATCTGCGTTTAAAACGCTGTTCAATTTGCAGATTGAATCGGTTGAATTTCAGGCAACGCGTAAGGACTTTGAAGGAGATATTACTGTTGTGACTTTTCCGATGCTCAGGCTGGTAAAAATGAATCCAGAAGAATTGGGAAAACAATTGGGTCATTATTTGGTTCAAAATTCTGAGCAAGTCATTGGTTTTAACGTTTTAAAAGGCTTTTTAAATCTCATTCTTTCCGACGCTTACTATCTCGATGTTTTTAAGACCATCCAATCCAATCCAAACTACGGATTTAAAAGTTCTGAAAATACCGCCGCTGTAATCGTTGAATATTCTTCTCCAAACACTAACAAGCCCTTACACTTGGGGCACATCCGAAACAACCTCTTGGGGTACAGTGTCGCTCAGATTTTAAAAGCTGCTGGTCACAAAGTTTATAAAACTCAAATTATCAATGATCGCGGGATTCACATTTGCAAAAGCATGCTGGCTTGGCAGCGCTATGCTGCTGGGCAAACGCCCAAAACAAGCGGTTTAAAAGGCGATAAGTTTGTAGGCAAATATTATGTTAAATTTGACAGTGTTTACAAGGCTGAAGTTGCAGAAATGATTGCCCAGGGTTTTTCAGAACAAGAGGCCAAATCTAAGGCACCGATACTTTTAGAAGCCCAGCAGATGCTTTTAAAATGGGAGGCAGCAGATCCGGAAATTGTCGCCCTCTGGAAAAAAATGAACCAATGGGTATATGATGGTTTTGAGATTACATATAAAAATCTAGGGGTCGATTTTGATAGTTATTACTATGAAAGCCAGACCTATTTATTGGGCAAATCTTTTATTGATGAAGGTTTAAAATCAGGGGTCTTTTATAAAAAATCTGACGGCTCAATCTGGTGTGACTTATCTGATGATGGCCTCGATGAAAAGATTGTTCTGCGCGCTAATGGCACGGCTGTTTATATCACACAAGATATTGGGACTGCAATTCAACGAATTGTCGACTTTCCTGAAGTTACTTCCATGGTTTACACTGTTGGTAATGAGCAAGATTATCATTTTAAAGTGTTGTTTTTAATTCTTAAAAAACTGGGCTTTGAATGGGCTAAAAACCTGTATCATTTGAGTTATGGTATGGTCAACCTGCCCTACGGAAAAATGAAAAGCCGTGAAGGCACAGTCGTTGATGCTGACGATTTGATTTTTGAAATGACCACAACTGCCAAAAGCATCTCTCTAGAGTTGGGAAAACTCGAGGGCTACTCCGAATCAGAAAAAAAGCAAACCTACACCAATATTGGACTCGGGGCACTCAAGTATTTTATACTTAAGGTAGACCCCAAAAAGACAATTTTATTTGATCCCAAAGCCTCTGTAGATTTTCAAGGAAATACAGGTCCTTTTATACAGTATACATATGCTCGAATTCAAGCCATTTTGCGAAAATCAGAAATTGATTACAAGGGAACTGTTCCCGAAGTTCAATTAAACGAAAAGGAGAAAAATATCCTTAAACAACTACAAGCCTTTCCAGAGATTGTTCAACAAGCTGCGGTTCATTACAGCCCTGCTTATATCGCAAATTACACTTATGACTTGGTAAAAGAGTTCAATTCTTTTTATCAAAATATTTCCATTTTTGGAGCAGCTTCTAAATCCGAAATGTGTTTTAGAGTTCAACTTTGTAGCGTGGTCGGTGAGACGATTAAGAAAGCTTTTGAACTGTTGGGCATACAAGTCCCCGAGCGGATGTAAATTTGATTTTTATGAATCAAGACCTAAGCATATATATACCTAAGGCCGCTGAGCCTCAAATCCGAGAGATTTTAAAATATCAACCGCTGAATATTGTGGTTAAAAAAGAGCGAAAAACCCGCCATGGTGATTATAGAAAGCTAAAAAATAACCGGCACCAAATTACTGTTAATGCCAATTTAAATAAATATCGATTTCTGATCACTCTGCTGCACGAAATCGCTCATTACCATGCCTTTTGTTCGTATGGGGCTCTAACAAAACCGCATGGGAGAGAATGGAAGCAATCCTTTCAAAAGTTGATGTTACCTTTTTTAAGACCCGAGGTCTTTCCTAAATCTATTTTACCACAATTGGCCAATTATATTAAAAATCCAAAAGCTTCGAGCGATACAGATCTGCCCTTAGCACTGGCCTTAAAAGCCTTTGACCCACCCAATAAAAAAACATACGTTTTTCAGATTCAAGAAGGCGCCAAATTTATAGCTTCCAATGGTAAAACATTCAAAAAGGGTAAGAAGCGACGCAGTCGATATGCCTGTATGGCCATAGACTCTGGGCGCATGTATGCCTTCAATCCCAATGCTGAAGTTAAATTGTTGGAGGACTAACACACAAATTTTGCTTATATTTCCAAAAAAGTATAGAAAAATATATCATAAAGACTGCTTTAATGCATTGATACTTTTAAAAAAAGAACGTAAAAATGGATGCTAATTTTAATCGAGAAACTCAAGAAGGAGCTTTGGAAAATTCCAAAACAGCTTTAAAACAGGATGCCAAAGGTCTTTTTTTGTCCTTAAAAACATTTCTTTTTGAACTTTTAGATTTTCGACATGATACTGATCGAGAAGCTACGATTTCTGCGATAAAAGCGGACATCTCAATTAAAGGGGCTACGGCTTGGATTTTAATTTGCTCTATTTTTGTCTGCTCGATTGGGCTCAATGCCGATTCTACAGCAGTTGTGATTGGCGCCATGCTCATTTCTCCTCTAATGGGGCCTATTTTAGGTGTTGGTCTTTCTGTAGCTACAAATGATATAGATACCCTAAAAAAATCAATGATTAATTTGGGTACAATGATAGTACTAAGTTTGTTAACGGCTGCTTTGTGTTTCTTAATCTTACCTCTCTATGAGGGAAACTCCGAGCTCTTTGCCCGCACAAAACCAGATATTAGAGATGTATTTATCGCTTTCTTTGGAGGTTTAGCGCTAATTATTGCCCGCACTAAGAAAGGAACCATTGCGACGGTAATTTTTGGGGTTGCTATTGCCACCGCATTGATGCCACCGCTTTGCACCGCTGGCTACGGACTTTCTCAAGGCAACTGGGACTATTTTAAAGGTGCCATGTATTTATTTGCCATCAATACTCTTTTTATCGCTTTGGCCACATTTCTAGTTCTAAAATTTTTACGCCTTCCAATGTTGACTTATACCAATTCTCGTAAGCGCAGGAACATTGCTAGAATTGTTGCCACAATTGCATTTGCTTTAACACTACATGCGAGCTGGACTTTTTATGAAGTTTTACAAGAGTCTAAGTATACTTCTGATTACGAAAATTTTAAGAAGAATGAAATCAATAACAATCCAAGTTTGTGGTTACAGCGTGATGAGATAGATATAGACTCAAAAACCATCACCCTTACTTTCAATGGGGATGTAAGCGATGCCACAAAATCTGATCTGTTAAATGAGCTAAGTGGCTACCAATACCTAAAAGGATTTACGCTTTCTATCAATGGAAATAGCAACCGCAGCACCGACAAAATTTTAGATCTCTATGACATAGCACTTGACAAAATCGAAGCCCGGGATGCTACAATAGAAACCTTGAGTTTTAGAATTGACAGTTTAAAATTAGCCATTAGTTACAAGGAGAATTCCTCTCTTGAATCCGATTTTATAAACCTTGCAAAAGATGTAAAAATTCAATTTCCTGAGCTAGAAAACTTTGGTTATTCGAAGTTTTTACAGTCCTCTAACTTTAGAACAATAGATAGCTTATATGTCGCTAAAATCAAATGGAATTCAACCCT
>JAYYCW010000072.1:0-9769 GCA_036161535.1 Bacteroidota bacterium
GGTATCCTGAGAAAATAACATTGAATTTAGACGCAATAATTATTGGAATGCATGCAAAGTCCGACAATCCCGAACTTGTAAAAGCACAATCTATCGGTCTAAGAATTTATTCTTACCCCGAATTTATATACGAGCAGTCAAAAGACAAAACACGAGTTGTCATTGGGGGCAGTCATGGAAAAACTACCATTACGGCTATGATTCTTCACGTTCTTAATTACCATGGGCAAAGCTGTGATTATATGGTTGGGGCACAACTTGAAGGATTTGATGTCATGGTACAATTAACAGAAGTGAATGATTTTATTGTATTGGAAGGCGATGAGTATTTGAGCTCACCTTTAGATTTAAGGCCTAAATTTCACCATTATAAACCCAATATTGCTCTAATCAGTGGAATTGCCTGGGATCATATCAATGTTTTTCCAACTTTTGAAAATTATAAGAATCAATTTTCAATTTTTTTAGATTCTATTGTAAATGGTGGAAGTATTACTTACAATGAGGAGGATTCTGAGGTTCGGCAACTTGTGGAATACAATGAAAACCCCATTCGCAGATTTCCCTACAAAACGGCTGAATTTAGAATTGTCGAGGGTGTGACCTATCTTGAAACGGATGAAGGCCCTATCCCCCTTGAAATTTTTGGCGCTCACAATCTCAATAACTTAGCAGGTGCGAAATGGATATGTCAGCATATGGGGATTGATGAAATGGATTTTTATGAAGCCATAGTATCCTTTTCCGGAGCCAGTAAACGACTTGAAAAAATTGCAAGCCATAAATCTACGGTTGTTTTTAAGGATTTTGCACATGCCCCAAGCAAAGTAAGTGCCACCACTGCCGCTGTTAAGCACCAATATCCGAACAAGCGGTTGTTGGCATGTTTGGAACTTCACACCTATAGCAGTTTAAATGAATCCTTCATAAAGGAATACAAAAATACTTTAGACAAAGCCGATGAGGCTGTCGTTTTTTATTCTCCTAAAGCCCTAGAAATTAAAAATATGAAGCCTCTTAAGCCTGAGCACATTTCAATGGCTTTTGAACATCCCAATTTAAAGGTTTGTTCAGATCCAATGGCCTTTCAAACTCTTTTAAAAAATCAGAGCTACACCAATACAGCACTTTTGTTGATGAGTTCTGGAAATTATGGAGGTTTAAATTTTGACCAAATAAAAAAAATAATTTTATAAAGTGTCTTTAAATCTAAAAAATAAATATGCCCAAAAAAACCTCAGTATCAAACAGTGGTCTATTTCGGATCGATCACGATAAAAACTCAGAGACAAAGGACCTAGGTTTTTGTCCAAGGCTAAACTAATTGACATCCTTATTGGTTCTGGTACTTTGGATTTGAACGCCGTTGATTTATCAAAACTTATATTTTCCACAGTAAAAAACAACTTGAATAGTCTTGGGAGGTTATCTTTATGCAATCTTATGAAATTTAAAGGAATAGGAGGGGAGGCAAAGTCTATTAAAATTACAGCTGCATTGTAGCTTGGTAGGCGTCACAAATCAACCCTAATTAATAAACATGTAAAGATTAATTTAATTCGTATTGTTTTTGAAATTATGAGTCCAATGATTGCGTATCTATAACACGAATAATTTTGGATTTTATTTCTAAATAATTCAAATGCCATTGTTTCAAAATTTCAGTTAAGCAAGGGTGGAATAACAGCCACGGTTTTGGACCTGCGTTTAATCTTTAAAAAGGCCATCGAACTTGGTTCAGTACCTGATATCCTAGTTCATAACCATCCGTCGGAAAACGATTTAACCCAGCTGTGCCGATTGCAGCGTGACTAAAAAATTGCAATCAGCCGCCTCTATATTGGAGATTAAGGTATTGGACCATCTTATTGTCACAGAAAAGACTTATTTTAGTTTTGCCGATAAAAACTTGTTGTAATGCTGTTAATTTATACTCCTAGGGTTACAAGCAGACTCAAATTTGTTTTTAAACAAATCTGCAAACGAATATTGGGTTTTCCCATTGGTTTTACAGATTCAATTGAAATATTTATTACTCACGATGGCCCAAAAATGTCCTATGGTACCCAACCCTTAGGGTCTGAATTTTTTGTCAAATCTCATGGATTATTGTTCGATCAAGGTATTTCAGATTTGGATATTTATGTGCAGGACTGGAAGGGAACAAAGTGTTTTTTTTATGTGGGTGAAAAAAGTCACCTCCCCTATGATATTTTCTCAGCTGCATTTTATTTACTCAGTCGTTATGAAGAATACCTTCCCCACGTAAAAGATGATTATGGTCGTTTTACAAAGAAAGACAGTATTGCTTACCAAAATGGTTTTTTAGAGCAACCCGTTGTTGATATTTGGGCCATGTATTTCAAGGAAGCGCTTAAGAGCCATTTTCCAATTATCAAATTTCAAAGCCGTCAATATTCCATTGCACCAGTCATTGATGTACCTGTAGCCTATTACTTTAAAAATAAAGGATTAATGCGCAGCCTAGGCGGTGTTTTTTCAGATTTGATTAATTTTAGATATCAGCTCTCATATGACCGCCTTTTTGTATTGTTTGGACTGAAAAAGGACCCATATGATAATTTTAAATGGATTGTAAATCGCCAAAAAGTAACTAAGAAAAAATTCACTATTTTTTTTCTTGTCGGAGATTATACTACTTATGATAAAAATATCAGCACCAATAAAAAAGCTTTTGTGACGCTAATTAAGTCTATGAGAGATTATTGCGAAGTTGGATTAAAATCATCATTTATGGCATTGGATGAATTATCAGTTCTCAAAACAGAAAAAAAACGCCTTGACAGCATATTAAACACCGATACAGAAAAAGTACGCGCCTCATTTTCCAAAGTGAACTTACCATCGACTTATAGAAATTATGTGGAACTGGAAATTAAAAAAGACTATTCCATGGGATATCCGGACACTATTGGCTTCAGAGCGGGAACATGTTCACCTTTTTTATTTTATGATATTGATTATGAAGTGCAAACGCCGCTTATGATTCATCCTTATCAATTAATGGATTTTTCACTTCTTAAAATCGAGTCTTTTTTAGACAGAAAAGAAACCTTGCAAAGTGCCATAGCCCGTGTCAAAGCGGTTGGTGGTGTTTTTACACCAGTTTTCCATAATTATAGTTTCAGCTCTTTAAACCGTTGGCGCAATTTCAAATCTTTATTTAATATCATCTTAGAGTCTACAGAAAATGTATAAGCACAAACAACATGTTTTTTTTGATTTGGATCACACCCTTTGGGATTTTGATAAAAATTCTGCTTTGACTTTCCAAAAGCTTTTTAAGCGTCATGCTATAAACGTCCGTCTAGATTTTTTTTTAGAGGTGTACCGTCCCATAAACTTAAATTATTGGAAATTATACCGGCAAGAAAAAATCAAAAAAGACGATTTACGTTTTTTGAGATTGGATGATACTTTTAAAGCCTTGAATGTCTCTATCTCTGAGGCCCTAATAAATACTTTGTCTGACGAATATGTTTATTTTTTAACAACTTATAATTATTTATTTGTTGGGACTTTAGAAATTTTAGAGTATTTAACGCCCAATTATAAATTACACATTATTACCAATGGATTTGAGGAAGTTCAGCACGGAAAACTTGAAAAGTCGGGTATATCTCACTATTTTGAAACAGTCACCAACTCTGAAATGGTTGGTGTTAAAAAGCCAAACAGAAAAATTTTTGAATACGCCTTGTCAATAGCTGGAGCGGATGTCAATTCTAGTTTGATGATCGGTGATAATTTAGAAGCTGATATTTTAGGTGCTAAAAATATGGGGATGGATGCCCTTTGTTTTAATTATCACAAGGCGATTATTCCGAAGGAAATTATTGCCATTGACGATCTATTGGAGCTCAAACAATATCTTTAATAAAATAAAGTATTATATTCATATTAAAATATTTTAAATGAAACATCTATCCATTAATCTTATAGCAATCTTTGTTGCTTCTCAAACTTTGCTCATAGCTCAAACCAATTTGGATCAATACAAATACGTATCAGTCCCAAATCGATTTGATTTTATGAAAAGTTCGGATCAATTCCAAATAAGTTCTCTGGCCAAGTTTTTATTGACCAAAAATAAATTTACTGTCTTAGAAAATTTAGAAAAATATCCAGCGGATCTGGCCGCCAATCAATGTTTACTTTTGAATCTTAATGTAGAACAAATCAAGGGATTTTTAAAAACAAAATTAGAGGTCCAATTTTTGAATTGTAAAAACCAAGTGGTCTTTAAATCAGATATTGGAATGTCAAGAGAAAAAGATTTTAAAACAGCATATCATCAAGCACTCAGGGCTGCATTTAGCTCTGTTTCTGAAGCAAATTATAAATTCAATGAAACAGTTGATAAAGTCCCGACCAATGAAAAACCCATCTCCGTTAAGCGCGCAGTATCCACTCCAATGCAAGACACGGATCTGTCAAGCTCAAAATTGACTTCAGAAATTTTAATGACTCAGACTTCATATGGTTTTGACATAAGAGATGCTGATGGGATTTTAGTTTATTCATTATACCAAACTATGTCAGATGGTATTTATATCATTGACAAGCTCCCTGGAATAGTTTATAAACGCGGAAATCGCTTTGTACGGGAATATATTTCAAATCAAAAAATAATAATTGAGCCTTTAACCCCTTAGTTTTAATTGTTTTAAAAATGGATCCTGGGAGGGTCATCTTTCGGGATTTGTCATAGGATTTATATTTGCATCAGTGTTCAATTCACACGCTCTTAAACCAGAACTATATGCTTGTGAATCTGAGCATTATGACCCTTCCAGGATCCATTTTTACAACAATTTGATGCGGATGGAAATTTTATAAAAAGCTCAAAGTCAGAGATTTCTTCAAATGGAACAAGGGTTAATTATACCTTTAAAGCAGATGATTGACGTTGTCGGACTGCTTCGTAAAGAAAGGCACCACAAGCAACAGAAACATTTAATGAAGCAATTTTTCCGAACATTGGGAGTTTTGTTTTGACATCAACAATTTTTAAAACCGAGTCAGAAATACCTTTGCCCTCGGAGCCCATCACAATAGCACAGCTCTCCTTTAAATTTGTGTCGTATAGAGTGTTTTTAGTTTTTTCTGTTGCAGCAATGGTTTTTATGTCCGAAGCTTTGAAATAGTAGAGTGCATCTTTGATGTGATCAACTTTAGAAATTGGGATGTTAAAAACAGCACCCGCACTTGTTTTGATACTTTCTCCATTGATGGGAGCACTCCCTTTTTTCTGGATGACGATACCATCTACTCCAGCACACTCAGCAGTTCTAATGATAGCCCCAAAATTTCGCACATCATTCAATTGATCAAGAACTAAAAATAATGGTTGTTCCTTTGTTTCTTTTACAGCGGTTACCAGTTCATCTAAATCATAAAAGGATATGGGTGCCATTTGAGCGACAGCACCTTGGTGATTATTATGTGTCAAGCGATTTAATTTTTCAGCGGGGACATAACTTACATTGATGCCATGTTTTCGGATACTTTTCTCCAAGCTCAAAAATAAATCTCCCTTGAGCCCTTTTTGTAAAAACACTTTATCCACGGATTTCTCTGCTTCGATCGCTTCTTGAATGGCCCTTAATCCGTACAGTTTTGTTTCTTTTTGCATGCTCTAAAATACAATTTAATTTAGTTTTCATTAAAAAAAAAGATGGACACTTGCCCATCTTCAACCAATAGTAATTTATAATTATTTAAGTATTATTTTTTGATTTATCACACTGTTGCCTTGTCTTAGATTAAGTATATAAAATCCCTTTGAAAAGGTTGATGTTTTAATCTGTCCCCTAAGTAAACCATCAAGAGAACTCAAATTGCTTTTGTAAACCACACGTCCTTGAAGATCTGATAAAGTCACGTGAGTCACTTTTTGAGAAGCAGAAGGGTATTGAAAGTTGATCACATCCTTGGCAGGATTTGGCCATATAACAAGGGCAGTGGCGTCTAAAGCTGCATCACTTAGGACCAAGTTTGGACCGGTGATGACTAGGGAGAAATTTTGCAACCCATCAAGAAGACTTCCTTTATTTGAAACTGTGATTGTATAATTTCCGCTTTGAGCTGAATTGATTTGAATGCCTTCCACGGTATCTACAATATTATCACCTTTTGTTGCCCATGACTGTGGATTATTAGCGTCTAATTTCCATGGAAAGTAAGTCGTCCCATTTCCAGAAACTCTTAAATCCAAGTCATTAACTAATGCTGGGGATGGACTGTTGAGTGTATTATTTACTGATCCAGGGGGGTCTGTCCAACAAAGAGTTGCCTTTAATGGGCCACCGCTTCCGCAAGACAATGAATAGGTATAAGTTTCACCGCTGTTTAAACTACCCTCGTGGATTTGAGCTAAATTATTGTTGTCATCTTGTATTGTTTCAGCTGCAAATTTAGCATTTAACAAACCCCAGCCAAAAACGGGATCAGGCCCAACTGTATTATCATCGTCAGCCGTATGGCACACCAAAGCCTTTAGCGTAGATGCTTTCATAAAAAAACCATTGAGCTGATTGTAGTATTCCTGTAAAAGAAGCAGGGAGCCAGAAATATTTGGTGCAGACATAGATGTACCAGTCATACTCCCATACGAATTATCAGTGGATGCAACAGTTGAAAATACACTTGTGCCGTCACCTGAAATATCAGGCTTTATTCTACCATCATCGGTGGGACCTTGACTGCTAGTTGAATTTATATTCATAAATAATAAATCTCCATTTTCTAAAATGTAAGGATTTCTGGCGTTGGCCACGACCAAGGTGTTTTTTGAAGTTTTATTACCAATTAGTTTATCAAAATTATTCGCAAGGCCTCCGTTGTATTCTGTGGTACCATCATTACCAGCTGAAATAACTGGTAAATAATATTCAGCTAAATGCGTAATCGCATCCCATTCTCTAGACTCGGCTCCGTAGGATCCCATTAAATAATTTAAATTATCACTTTGTTGAACAGGAATTCCATAGGAATGGTTTGACAACAGTAATCCATTGTCAAAAGATTCGTTTGCGGCTTCTACACTGTCAGCATCCCAGTCATAGGATATAACACTCGCTTTTGGTGCCATTCCTTTTGCACTTTCGTTAATTCCAGTAGCAATTATAGTCCCCGCAACGTGTGTTGCATGATTGCCATAGGCATCAGATGCACCAAAATCAGGAGAGCTTATACGGCTGCCTTGTGTAAAATCGTTACTTTGAAATTCAGAATGTGTGGCGCGAACATTATCTCCATCCCAAACACCAATGTTCATATTCTCACCCTCAAGATTTAGGTCAAGCCCCCCCCCAGGATGTAAAAAATTGGTTCTTGTTGCTTCAGCAGATCCGGCATTGTGAGTTATTATATAAATTGGTTGATTATCAATAATATATTTGATTTCTTTCAGGGTACCATCTTGCTCTCTAATAGCTTTTTTAAATTTCGGATTCTCAATAAGAAATTGAGCGATTCTGTCCTTATTTAGTTTGTTTCTTTTAGCTAATTCGGATTTTAAATTTAAGACACGTTCCTTATCATATGAGTTTACAATCTTTGCTCTTTCCTTTTGTGTTTGTGCAAAAATTGATACTAGAGTCAGACAAAAAATGGGAGTAAATATTTTCTTCATAACATTATATGTTTAACAAAATTTAAAAAAAAAGAGCCCATGACGGGCTCTTTTATCCTAAGTTTAACATTTTAGTTTTTAGTAAGAAGGAATGCTGCCTCAAAAGCCTGACCGCAACTAGCACCATTTTCATCATCAGTAATTATGATAGTGAATGAAGAGTCATCGGCAGGATCATAAGAACCAACATTTGCTGCAGGTCCTAAGGTTGTTGAACTTCCACAACCAACACCAGTCGCTTGACCAGTTGGGACCTGAACGTTTCCACAAAGTAAACTAAAATTGAAATCCATTGCTGGGAAAGCACCAAATTCAGGGTATGTAGGACTTGAGAAAGTCCGATCTGTTGGAGTTGCACCCTCAGAAATAGTGACAGTTCCATTAACAAATACAGTGGAACCAAAAATACCAGTCGCAGTTGTAGCTAAAGTGTAGTCACCAGTAAAATCAGCTTGTAATGGGCAATATTGAAGTAAAGTCAGTGTGAATTGTGATCCGCCACTTGAAACTTCAAAATTGTTATCTAAGCTCACCAAATTCATGACAACTGTTTTTCCGTCAGGACTTGATGAGTCAAAATCAGCAAACAACTCAATTCCTTGTATCAGATTACCTGAAGTGAAATCGAATACTAGCATCCCAGACCCGTCATCAGTACCATTGGTAATAAAGTAATCATTACCTAGTACTGCTGTTGAAGAGGGATCAATGGTTACTCCGAAAGTGCCACTTTGGACAACCTGTGTTGCTCCGACTGCAACTGAAAAAAGGTTTGTACCACCATTTTCTACTAGTAATGTACCAGTTGAGCCGCTGAAGGACAAAATATTAGTTCTACCATCCAAATAAGGATATTCTCCTTGGTCTCTCTCACATGATGTCGCAGCTAAAGTGATAAATGCAACAGCAAAAATTTTATATATGTTTTTCATAGTTTTTATTTTTAAAGTGGTGTATATACTGAAACTCCAGACTCTCCGTATCCTTCACAATACCATGAAATAGTAACAACACCATTTGCATCGACTGAGTTTACGCCTCCAGCAAGAGGTATCATTGGTCCCCATGGGTCAGCTTGCCCTGTCCAAGATATTAGTCCACAATTTTCTGTGAATTCAGCATATAATCCTGAAGTGCCATATGCACCAACATAAGGACCGTCAGAGTAAAGACCTCCACTGAAATCATCAACTGAATAATACCCGTCTGATATTTCTACTATTTCCATATCCATGGTTACAGTCGAATAAGAAGGAAGAAAGTCGTGATAACCATAGGTTGTAAAAACACTGTACATTCCTGCCAAGTCCGAAACACATTGTTGGAAAATACTCAAAGAATATTGAGAATTTGCCATTGTTCCATCACCAACTAAGTTGATTAATAGCGAAGATCCTGCAGCGGTAGTTCCTGCAAAAATCCCTTGAACTTCTACTTCTCCAAAATATGATCCTGCAGGGATTAACACAGAAGTTGAAACAAATTCATAGTCAACACCAGATTGAGCGGTTGAACTAGCATCTGCCTCAATAGTAAATGTTCTGTCAACAGTACTTAATGTAGTAGCGCCAACTTGAATCGTAAATGGTGTGGCAGTAGGAGTTACAAAATAGGAACCACTTACACCATTTGTGTAATATACAACAGGATTACCATTGTAGTCATTAACGGTCACACCGTGGTCGTCTTGATCTTGACAAGAAAACACCAATGCTATTGCTAATATGGAATAAATTATTTTTTTCATAATATCTTATTTTAATTTTTAGTTATAGCCTGGATTTTGTTGAAATTCAGGGAATACATTGATTTCACTTTGAGGAATTGGCATTTCAAATAAATGACTACCTGCAGGCAAATTCAAAAAGGCGGCAGGTACCGGAGTTCCTGTCCCATCAATAAATTCACCATCTGTGGCAGATCTCGAAATACCTAGATTCCAACGCTTTAAGTCAAAGAACCTGTGACCTTCAACAAACAACTCTAATCTTCTTTCAAGTTGTATGGCAGCAAGCAAATTGGCACCAGTTTCATCTCCAGGAGCGTAATCACTGTAGCGGTTTGATCTCAGCTCGTCAAGAGCAGCTAAAGCTTGAGCTTCTTGACCTAAGA
>JAYYCW010000073.1:0-7280 GCA_036161535.1 Bacteroidota bacterium
TTGCCATCTCTATCACCACCCGGCCAAAATCCAATGTTAATAATTTCGTTTTGAATGGTTTTATTGTCGTAAATATTTTGCTGAATATAATCAAAGACAGAGCCAAAGGAATCGTAAAAAACGTGCTCTAAATACCAAACAAGATTGACAGCCTCATCGTAAGGTGTTGGTTTTTTGTGCTTAAAAAAAGGGGTTTTTCCTAGTTGAGCCAAAAGATTTTTGATGCGCTCCATGTCACTTTCCTTGACTGCTTCTGTCAAATCGGTGATAATTCCCAAGACAGAACCCGGGTAAAATTGTGTGGGATGGGCTGTTAGAACAATGCGAACCTTGAATTCATTCAAATACTCTTTGAGGGCTTCAATTTTATTTTCTGAAAATGCTTTTTCTTTTAAACTTCGAACAGTTCCAATTCCATCCATATTATTAATGACTGGAAAAGCTGCGTCCTCGATAGCGTCAAAAAGGACCACCTGACGTTCAATATATTGAATAAAACGAAACAATAATTTAATCTGACTTTTTTTGCTACGCCTGGCCTGGTATTTTTTAAAAAAGGTCTCAACTATTGAACTAGGATCTTCTCCGGAAGCATAACCATTTTCACAAGTTTCACGAAACAACGGTAGCAACACCCCTGTTTTTGTAATTTGATCAAATGGTAAGGTCATAAATATACTGTTGTAGATTTGAAACTTTGACAGCACATTTTGTTTGAAACGTTCTAACTTTGGTTTTACAGCCATATGATTTTATGTCGCTGCGCAAATATAAGAAAGCTCACTTCTTTAATGGTTTGATTTGCAATAAATTCTCAATTTGTCAATATTTTTATTTTTAACTTAAGTTTTTTTCAATAAAATTAATTTTTTATTGAAAATTATAGGGTCTTTGAAAATTAGTATATTTAGCTTTCAACAAAATAAAAAATGAATAAACCCAAATTATTTAAAAATCTATCCCTACCCGTCATTGCAGCCCCAATGTTTTTAATCTCCGGCCCGAAATTGGTCATTGAGTGCTGTAAAAATGGAATTGTGGGAACCTTTCCAGCACTCAACCAACGCAGCTCAGAAGGTTTTGAAAGATGGATCGTTGAAATAAAAACAGCACTCAAAACCTTTGAAGAAGAAACTGGCAGCAAAGCAGCACCCTTTGGAGTCAACTTAATTGTCCATCAAACCAACCCCAGGTTACAGGCGGACTTGGCCATTTGCATCAAACACCGAGTCCCGATCATCATTACATCATTGGGGGCCGTTCCTAAAATAGTGGGGGCCGTTCAAAATTATGGGGGAATAGTTTTTCACGATGTTATTAAAAAACGGCATGCAGAAAAAGCAGCTGAAGCCGGTGTCGATGGTCTAATCCTAGTCTCAGCTGGCGCTGGTGGACATGCAGGCACTATAAATCCCATGCCTTTTATTGCTGAAATAAAACAATTTTTCAAAAAAATAATTCTACTTTCAGGGTGCATCAGCAATGGGCGCGACGTGGCCTCAGCGCTGCAAATGGGAGCTGATTTGGCCTACATGGGTACAAGGTTTATAAACACTAAAGAGAGTAAAGCAACTGATGACTACAGAAATATGATCATTGACTCAGGTGCGAGTGATATTGTCTATACGGCCGCAATTTCAGGGGTTTCAGCGAACTTTTTACGGCCCAGTCTAGAAGCCATGGGGATAAACGAAGAAATGCTAAAACAAACTAAAAAAATAGATTTTGGAAACGAACTCACAGCGATGGAAAAAGAGATCAAAGCGTGGAGTACCATTTGGTCAGCAGGTCAAGGCGTGACCAATGTTTTTGACAACCCATCAGTTGGGGCCTTGGTTGATGTTATGAAAAAGGAGTTTAAAACGGCCATTGAACAACAACAAACACTTTTAGAGAGATACTTTTAAAATCAAGCTGTTAAAATCACAACAGCAATGCCTACAAAAAAAGCTATTTGAAGGCGTTTTAGAAGCAATAATCTTCTTTTGGACTTAAAAAATAATTTTGAAAAATAATTCGAAAGCATTACATAGGCGCTAAAAACCATAAAAGATGCCAATATAAATAAAAAGCCCAGTATATAAAATTGAGTAAAAAGTGGTATTGTTTTACTAAACAAAAAAGCTGGAAAAAAAGCCAGAAAAAAAATGGAGACCTTGGGATTTAAAACATTCATAACAAAACCTTGTTTAAACAGTTTAATCAAACCGCTCTTGGGCATCATCTTTTTACTAGCATTTAAGTCAACTTTCGATTTGTGAACTTTAAAGGTTAAAAAAAGCATATAGCTACAGCCAAATATCTTTAAAATCAAATAGAGATTTTCATTGGATTCTATTAAGGATGAAAGGCCAAAAGCTATAACTGAGGTGTGAATTAAACAGCCAGACATCAAACCAACAACAACCGCCATGCCCGATTTTTTACCATAGCGGGCACTTTGAATAAGTACAAAAAGATTGTCTGGGCCTGGAGAAAGGGCCAATACTGTGGTTGCAATTATAAAGGAAGCTAAAATTTGAAAATCCAAAAATACCCTAATTTGTTCTGTTGATTAGGGCTTTGTTGATACGCTTTATTAGGGCCGGTCCTTCGTATACAAAACCCGTATATATTTGGACCAGGTCGGCACCAGCTTCGATTTTTTCTAACGCATCTTGTGCGGAGTGAATACCCCCCACACCAATAATTGGAAATGCCCTTTGGCTCTTTAGCGATAAGTAGCGGATGACTTCTGTACTTTTAGATTTAATGGGTTGTCCACTCAACCCCCCCATGCCGATGGTCTCTAAAGCGGTCTTGGATGTCTTCAAACCCACTCTGGAGATTGAGGTATTGCAAGCAATGACACCAGCAATTTTTGTTTCACTAACCAGAGTTATGATTTCATCCAGTTGCAGTTGGTTTAAATCGGGAGCAATTTTTAAAAGTATGGGTTTTTGAATATCAAATTCTGAGTTTAGGCGCTTAATCTCCGTAATGAGTTCCGTTAAATAATCTTTGTCTGTAAGTTTGGCATGACTGCCAACATTGGGACAACTGACATTTAAAACAAAATAATCTACGTAGGGATGCAGCGCTTTAAAACACTGGGCATAATCCTCAGTGTATTGGTCGGCCGATGTTTGATTATTTTTACCAATATTCCCACCAACAATGACTTTGTTTTTATTCTTTTTAAGCCTTGCGATCAAGGCTTCAAGCCCTGCATTATTAAAGCCCATACGATTGATCAATCCATTGTCAGCTTTCAATCTAAAAAGACGTTTTTTTGGATTGCCGCCTTGTGCTTTTGGTGTGACGGTGCCAACTTCAATAAAACCAAACCCAAAATGAGCAAGTTCATTATAAAGAAGAGCATTTTTGTCAAAACCAGCGGCCAAACCCACAGGATTTTTAAATTTAAGCCCAAACAATTCACGCTCCAGATTGGGGTGATTAACATGACAGAGGCTTCTGACCAAACGGGCCAAAAAAGGAATCTTAAAAAATATTTTTATGAGCCCAAATGTAAAATAATGTACAGCCTCTGGGTCGAACTTAAACAGTAAGGAACGAATGATCGACTTGTACATGGAAGCGCGTTTGATTACAAAAATACATTAATTTGTAACACTAAAAAAGAAAGAACTCCAAGACTTGGTGCTTTGACAACTGTTGGCTATTTTTGGAAAAAACACGATCTCAATGCTTGACAAGCAACACATTTTAGAACGATTTTTAAGCTATGTCAAAATTGATACGAAAAGCGATCCAAAGTCCAACTCCACCCCTAGCACAGAAAAACAATGGAAATTGGCTAAAAAACTAGTCAAAGAATTGAAAGATATCGGACTTTCTGATGTCAGTATTGATTCCAATGCCTATGTAATGGGAACCTTGACATCAAATGTCAATCACAAAGTACCTGCCATTGGGTTTATTTCCCATTTTGACACCTCCCCAGACTTTACCGCTGCCAATGTCAATCCACAAATTATAGAAAATTACAATGGAAAGGACATTGTTTTAAATGCAGAAAAAAATATAATATTATCTCCCGACTACTTTGAAGATTTACTGCTTTACAAAGGACAAACACTCATTACAACAGATGGTAATACGCTTTTAGGGGCTGACGATAAAGCTGGGGTTTGTGAAATTGTTAGTGCGATGGAATATCTTGTAAATCACCCTGAAATAAAGCATGGTCCTATAAAAGTAGGCTTTACCCCAGATGAAGAAATTGGACGTGGTGCCCATAAATTTGATGTCGAAAAATTTGGAGCCCAATGGGCCTATACCATGGATGGGAGTCAAATCGGTGAACTAGAATTTGAAAATTTTAATGCCGCCAGCGCCCAAATTTGCATAGAAGGGAAGATTGTTCACCCCGGCTATGCGAAGGAAAAAATGATAAACTCAATGTATTATGCCCAAAAATTCATTCATGGTTTACCAACAAACGAAAGACCAGAAAACACAGAAGGATACCAAGGATTTTTTCACTTAAACAGCATTGAAGGTAAAGTTGAAAAAACAATCTTAAAATACATCATAAGAGATTTCGATCTGTCGCGCTTTAAAGCCCGAAAAGAAATGGTAGTCTCTCTTACAAATCAATTGAATAATGAATTTAAAGAGGTGGGTTTTACCGCCGAAATAAAAGACCAATATTTCAATATGAAAGAAAAAGTAACACCCCTAATGCATATCATTGATATTGCTGAACAAGCAATGAAAAGCTTGGACATAAAACCTTTGATCAAACCCATCAGAGGGGGGACAGACGGTTCACAATTGAGTTATATGGGTTTGCCTTGTCCAAATATATTTGCAGGGGGTCACAATTTTCATGGCCGCTATGAGTACGTTCCTTTGGAAAGCATCCTGAGTGCCACAAAAGTAATTTGTAAAATTGCGGAATTGACTCAAAAACGCTACCAATAAAAAAAGCTTGCAATCGCAAGCTTTTAAATACAACAATGAAATCGTTATTTTTTTGCAGGGGCATTTAATTTTTGAGTCAGTTCAATTGAAAGTGCTGAACGTTCAAATTTAATTTTTCCGGCTAAAGTTTCTATGACACATGAGTTATCCTTGTCATTTAATCCGGCTATTTTACCATGCATCCCTGATTTTGTGATGACACGGTCTCCCTTTTTCAATGCCGCAGCAAACTGTTTTTCTTTTTTACTGCGCTTGATCTGTGGCGCTATAATAAAAAAGTAAAAAACCAATAATATCAGTATCAAAGGCATGTAATTACTCAATGCTTCCATGGAAATGTTTTAATTTTTATTTTGTTGTTTGCTTTAGTTTGGGTGCAGGAACAGTTGCATTGGGGTCTGGCTTTATAAAAGCAGAAATGCGAACTTGTTCTCGTCCATTTTCAGTGTTGGTGGTTAGAGTAATTGTTTTAGAGACCTTGTTAGCACCTTTCCCATTGAACTTGACAGTAAATTGAGAAGATTCACCAGGCATTAGTGGCTCTTTACTCCAACCTTGAGGGACTGTACATCCACAAGAACTTTTGATATCGGTAACAACCAATGGAGACCTTCCTGAATTGGTATATGAAAACACAGTTTCGACTGCTGTCCCATTGTCAATCTCACCAAAATCATGGGAAGTCTTATCAAAATTTATTGTTGGAAAAACAATTTTTTGGGCATCGCGTTCGGCTGCCATCTCTACATTGGCCTGGTTGACCTTTTCTGCCGCGTTATCTTTACAGGAGTTCATTGGCAACAACGCCATTGCGAAAAAGGCTGGGATTAGTTTTTTCATATCTTATTTTTTAATTGTTATCAAATTGGGAGTAAATTTAATAAAATTAGATCAAACCACGCCCTTTCTTATTCAAGCTTTTCTCCTCTTTAAATTCCTTGACAATATTATCCAAAACACCATTGATAAAAACATTGCTTTTAGGGGTTGAATATTCCTTTGCAATTTCTATGTACTCATTGATTGTGACTTTTATGGGAATGCTTGGAAATTCTTGAAATTCACAGAGGGCCATTTGAAGGAGAATGAAATCAATTTTTGCAATGCGTTCCTCGTCCCAATTTTTTGTTTTAGAAATTATTTTTAAGTTATAAATTTCATAGTTTTCTAGTGTAACTTTCATAAGCTCAAATCCAAAATTTTCATCAGTCTCATCCTTAAACAAACTGGGGGTAAAAAAATTAGTTTTTGAATTGGAACTGAATTTTTTAAACAATTTAACGATAAAGGTATTGACCACTGGAAAATCATCGATCCAAGTAATACTCTTGTCCTGAAAATAGTCATATAGTTTTTTATTGGGGGCAATGATTTGTTTAAAAATTTCCGTTGTAAAGTTGACGTCGCTATTGAAAGATTTTTCTGGGGAACGCATATAAGATTTGTAAAGATCGCTTTGGATCAAATCTTTATAAATCAACTCAACATACTCACCATCCAACTGCCAATGGTCAATTTTATGGGTTTCAAATTTTGATTTCAGAGCTTTATTCTCATCTAGATTCACCAACAATGCATTGTCAATAAAACGCATGTTTGGATTTATATCCGCTTCAGTTTTTAAATACTTTTTTTGAGATTTCTTTTGGTGGTCGACGGCACGTTGTCTCAATTTTATTAGCAAAGACAGTATCAAAAGATATAGATTGTACATATTTCGCATGCTGTCGTTCAAATGTGAAGTGAGATCAGTCTCAGTTGCATTGCTTTTTTGTGCATACAAAACCTGCATAACTTTTGCGCGAATGTGTCGTCTATTGAGCATGCTAATAAAGAACTTAGTGAACCAAACTGCCATTAACTACACAGCAATTTAATTTTATTTACTCTACAAAAATAGTATTAATTTAGACTTGAGTAATCAAAAAAAATAGTTTTTTTACAACATATTTAGTAAATACTATAAAGTATCTTTGCAACATATCGATGCGATGAAAGAGTTAAAATACCTAAATAAATATTTTCTCAAGTACAAATACAAAGTTCTACTAGGAGTGGTCATTGTTGCTTGCGCTAAAGTATTTTCGCTGTTTACTCCTCAACTTATTGGACATGTTGTCACCCTAGTAGCAAATCAAATAGAAAATCCAGTCTCTGAAGATACTTTTAAAGCAGCGGTTCGTTTCAAAATTATTTTAATTCTCGGAGCAGCATTGGCCACTGCCGTATTTACTTTTTTAATGCGTCAAACTCTAATCAACGTATCTAGATATATCGAATTTGATTTAAAAAATGAAATCTACAACCACTATCAATTCCTATGTCTACCCTTTTACAAACAAAACAGAACT
>JAYYCW010000074.1:0-24254 GCA_036161535.1 Bacteroidota bacterium
CGAAACTGAAATACAAAAATCATTACAAAGGACTAATATTACTTTTTTTCTTTGCTTCCATTTCAAAAATTGAGGCGCAAAGCAAACGTACTTTTAAAGTACATACCATTGCTTTTTACAATGTAGAAAACTTATTTGACACAATCAATGACCCTAGAAAACTTGACGAGCGAAGTCCAATTATGGAATTAAAAACAGCACGAACTGAGATTTACAAAAAAAAGGTTCAAAATATGGCGGATGTCATTTCAAAAATTGGGGCTGAAACATCAAGAAATGCTCCTGCGGTCATAGGGATCTGTGAGGTTGAAAACCGCGCTGTTATTGAAGATTTAGCTAATGATCCAGCACTAATTTCAAAAAATTATGGCATTGTTCACTATGAATCACCAGATGAACGCGGTATCGATGTGGCACTGATGTACCAAAAAAGCTTGTTTCGACCTCTAAGTTCCAGCGCCCACCCAACGAAGTTAAGAGATAAGAGTTCGGGTGGTAGGGACTACACAAGAGATGTTTTGTTAGTAAGTGGATACCTGGAAGATGATTTAATTCACGTTCTTGTCAACCATTGGCCCTCTAGAAGCGGTGGAGAAGCTAGAAGTCGTTCCAAACGCGAAGCGGCCGCAGCGGTTAATAAACGGCTCGTAGACTCTATTCAGACACAAGATCCCTATGCAAAAATATTTGTGATGGGTGATCTTAATGACAATCCCACCAATTCTAGTTTAAAAAAGGTCTTGAAAACTATGGGCGACAAGAAAAAAGTAGGTTTTAAAGAACTTTACAACCCTATGGAAGGTTTTTTCAAAAAAGGCTTGGGGTCAAATGCCTACAGAGACGCGTGGAGTTTATTCGACCAAATTATTGTTTCAAAGTCGTTACTTGAAGAGGACTATACCTCTTATAGATATTACAAAGCAGGCATCTTCAATGCACAATTTCTAATTACAAAAAAAGGCCAGTTCAAAGGTTATCCTTTTAGAAGTTTTTCATGGGGTGGTTTTACAAACGGATACAGTGATCACTTTCCCGTTTTTGTTCATCTTATCAAAGAGATTGATTAATATTACTTTTTAGATTTAATTTTTGGCAATTAAATCCATGCATTCCATGGAATTCTTAAAAGAATCAAAATCAAAGCAATCGTGTAATGAATTGCTAAAGTTTTATATTTAGGATTTGAAAGCCGCTTTTTTTTATGCCTTGAATACCCACGAGTAATCAGAACAACTGCAAGAATATTCACAAGGGGGTGCTCGACCAAATACAAGCGATGAATAGGGATTCTCATAACCTCTGAAATTCCCAAATCAAACCATAAGGAGAAACGGTTGGAAGTAAAGTACAGTAATATGGCAATTAGCAATTGTATATGTGTAACAATCAGAGTAAACAAAGCCACTTGAAACATTTTAGGAGTATATTCCTTTTTTGAAATAACGCCATAAAGGGCTCTGTAAACTGCCAACAACAACAGCAGCAAAACTAAATAAGCCAAATATGAATGTAGTGATTTGATCATAACAACTCCTTTAATGTTTATGTTGATCTTAAAATTACGAGAATTTTTACAATAAAATCCGTTTGTCCATAAATTTAAATACGGCTATATGCCTTTCGCTGTGCTATCGAATGCTTTTATAGCGGGCTATAAGATTTTTAGTTGATGCATCGTGTTCAGCCTTGTTTTCTTCAGAAAATTCTCTTAAAATTTTTCCGGCCAATTGCTTTCCTAACTCCACCCCAAATTGATCGTAACTATAGATATTCCAAACAATGCCTTGAACAAAAATTTTATGTTCATACATGGCAATGAGTTTGCCCAAGCTTTCAGGGGTTAATTGATTGATAAGCAATGTGTTGGTGGGACGGTTACCTTCAAAAATTTTGTAGGGAACTACTGCTTTTGCTACTCCTTCTTTGAGAACAGCTGCTTCTGATTTACCGTTTAACAAAGCTTCGGTTTGTGCAAAGAAATTAGACATTAATTTGTCTTGGTGGTCTTGGTTGCCGTGTAATGACTTTGCAAATCCAATAAAATCTGCTGGGATTAATTTGGTGCCTTGATGAATCAATTGAAAAAAGGCGTGCTGGGAGTTGGTACCTGGTTCCCCCCAAATGAGATTTCCTGTTTGGTATTCCACTCTTTGACCATTGCGGTCAACACTCTTTCCATTACTTTCCATAATGGCTTGTTGTAAATAGGTAGCAAACTGATTTAAATATTGAGTGTATGGAATAACCGCCTCACTTTCGGCTTTAAAAAAGTTGTTGTACCAAATGCTGATCATTGCCAATAAAGTGGGAATGTTTTGTTCAAAAGGAGCCTCCTTAAAATGTTCATCCATTTTATATGCGCCTTTAAGCATCGCCTGGTAATGGTCAAAACCGACGGCTAAACTAATGCTCAATCCAACAGCACTCCACAAAGAAAAACGACCTCCAACCCAGTCCCGCATAGGAAAAATATTTTGGGGGTCAATCCCAAAGGCCTTTACTTTCTCAATATTGGTAGATACTGCTACAAATTGTTTGGCAATATCAGCCTGAGTGGCATTTTTTAAAAACCACTGCTTGATAGTGGTGGCATTGGAAAGAGTTTCCTGAGTTGTAAATGTCTTAGATACAATGACAAATAGTGTGGTTTCGGGGTTTAATTTTTTTAAAATCTCATTGACGTGATCACCATCCACATTGCTTACAAAATGTAGCTTTAAATGGTTGCCATAGTAAGAGAGGGCGTCCACAACCATGGCTGGGCCCAAATCAGATCCGCCAATGCCAATGTTAACAACATCGGTAAAAACCTTATTTGTAAAGCCTTTTCTATCGCCACTAATTACCGCTTCCGAAAACTGCTTAATCTTATTTTTAACGCCGTATATGTCGGGTATGACATCGGCACCTTCAAATAAAACGTGAGCATTTTTAGGGGCTCTAAGAGCAGTATGTAAAACAGCCCTGCCTTCCGTTTTATTGATTTTTTGTCCATTAAAGTAATGTGAAATAGCATCCTTTAATTGAACTTCTTCTACCAAATCTTTTAAGAGTGATAGGGTTTCGGATGTGATTCTATTTTTTGAGAAATCTAAATAAAAGTCATCCCATTCAACACTCATCTCTGTGGGACGGTTGGGATTATTGGAAAACCATTTAGACATATGCTCATCTTTGATGGTATCAAAATGAGCTTGCAATTTTTCCCATGCAAGCGTTTGTTTTGGATTGATAGATTTTAAACTCATTAAAGTCAAATAGGTTAATTAATTGAATCCAGTTTTTGTTTTAAAGGTGCAATATAATCAAGAAAATCGGGTTTATAGACATCTGAAAGTGCTTTTGCGTCTGGAAGCTTTTGCCGAAAAGGGTCTACTTGGCGGCCATTTTTCCAAAATCGATAACAAACATGGGGTCCACTGGTGTTGCCCGTCATCCCAACTTTTCCAATCACATCCCCTTGTTTAACAAAATCGCCCACTTTTACGAGGCGTCTGCTCATGTGCAAATATTGAGTTGAATAGGTCGCATTGTGTCTAATTTTCACATAATTACCATTGCCTCCGCGACGTGCTGATTCCACTACAGTTCCGCTGGCAGTCGCTAAAATAGGCGTTCCAACAGCCGCTGCAAAATCGGTTCCTTTGTGAGGTCTTACTCTGTTACCGTAAAGGTTGATACGGCGTTTTAAATTGTACCGTGAGGAGATTCGGCTGAATTTTATTGGGCTTTTTAAAAATGCTTTTTGAAGACTTTTCCCAGAATCGTCATAATAATCAGTGCTGTTTTTTGAATCCGGTGTGAGATAATTAAAAGCGTATATAGCTTCGCCTTTGTGCTGAAAATAAGCGGCTTCTATAGTTTCAATTCCCGCATAAATGCTGTCCTCAACGAATCGTTGTTTATAAATAACTTTAAAGTTGTCACCTTTTTGGAGTCTAAAAAAATCAATGGTCCAGGCATAAATATCGTCTGACATATCATAAATTAGTTGTATAGGCAGACCCTGAGCTTCCATTGTTTCTGAAAGGTTATTTTCAATCACTCCAAAAGCTTCTTTTTCGACTACTTTAACGGGCTTGCGATCTTTATAAGCTTTGATCGTATCACAAAATTCTACCACCAAATACTCAATTCTATTCTCCTCGTAAATGAAGGTCAAAAGCTCATTGGAACTGTCCTTTGAGAATAATAAAATATAAGGATTTCCTATTCTCATCTGTCGGATATCAAAAACTTTCTTGGTCGCCTCTGTGATGTGGTGTATTTGGGGATAAAAAAGGTGGTTGTCTTCTAAAATTTTACCAAAACTATCTCCTCTTTTAATGGTGTCATAGACCACGCTATAATTGTTGAAATTATAGCCAAATTTATTATTTTCAGAAACCGTAGATTCCGTTTGTAAAATCGTTTCGGATGCTTCATTTGAACAGCCTTTGACAATGCCATACAATACAGCTATCACAAAGACATAAAGAAAAAACTTAATGTTAAAAAGCGCTGGATTAATTTTCAAGCTCATTCCCCCAAGTCTCTTTTTCTTTGGTAGTCCATAGTTCTGGGAAAAATATTCTCTTTTGGTATTTTGGGTGCATGTATTTTTGCCACTGACTGCCCCCCGTAGCTTCACCATCGCCGGAGGCGGCTAGGATATAGTGTTTGGCAGCCTTAAAATGCCCCATCACCCAAGTAATATTGACCGTGTAATCATAGTGTCTCATCGCTTTTATGATGTCTGGATTTTTTTGATCTTTTTCTAAGAGTTCCTTGTAGCGTGACCATAGATTCTTGGTGTTGTAGACTTTCATGAAGGTAATGAATTCCTCCTTGTAACGGGCCTCAAAATTAGAAAGTAAAATAGATTTTTTAGAAGTTTTGTAATCCTTGCCTGCTGCCTGCCAATACAGATGTTCTAAGGCGTATTCAAAAGGGGTATTCCTGTCAATATCGTTTCTGTAACGAGGATCTATAAGGTTGATGAGTTCCGTTGAAGCGAATTCAATTTTTCGGTATTGAGCACTCTGGAATCCACTACCAGGAGCAAGTGTATGTCTAAATTGATTGTACTGTTCTACATCCATTCCTTCTTGCATAATGCTAAATGAAGAAGTCAACATGTCAAAATAACGGCTGACGCGCATCAGTTTGTTTGTAAAGAAATCAACTTCTAAAACTGAAGCTTCTGCCACTTGCTGAAGTTCCCATAAAATCATTTTAAAAATTAATTCATTGATTTGATGGTAACCAATAAACACCATCTCGTCAGGAAAATGGGTGCGCTGAATTTGTAAATTTAAAAGCGCATCCGTATGGATATAGTCCCAATAATTCATGGGTTTACTGTGCAGCAGACCTTCTAAGCAGTTGTCTTTGTCCTGGCCAGTAGCGCTGTATTTTTTTTCCAAAGCTTCAATGAGCTCATCTGTTTTTGATTGCTTCATAAACATTGGTTAAAGTTGAATTTTAAAGGGATATTTTAATCCTTTAAAAGCTTCAAGATCAGATCTTATAGAACCAACTCTCAGGTCTGCTTTTATTTTGATCGGAATTTTATTTTGATCGGCAGTGACCCACAAAGTTACACTTTCTTCTTCGTGAAAAACACGCCCTGCAAGTACATAAGGTCGAAATTTTAGACAATTAATATTTCCAAATTTAGTATCTATTGTCTCAAGGCCAAGAAATTTAAGTTTAAATCCAAAAATTTCGTTGTCAAAAAACATATTTAATTTAACAACCTCGCCCACTTTTATTTTTTGGGTGTCATAATGATCTCTCAAATAGTAATAAGCAGAAACCATATCTTGGATATCTGGTTTGATTTTAACAATCTTCTTAGTCTGATGCCTCAAGTCACTGACAACTGCTAAATTTTTCTTGTAATCAAATTCTACAACCCTATTTTTTTTATGCCCACCTTCATTGATTTTTCTAATAAATTTATATGGTCTAACTGTGGCTTTATCAAAATAACTTTCGTAGCGGTCTTCGACCTTAAAGAACCATTTGATGGCGCCAGTCGTCCAGCCCTTTCCAATTACATGAAAAACTGAGCGGTCTTTGTAGTTGGTGTCTTTGACTTCTAAAGTAGCATTGCCTGCCTTGACCCAACCGCTGTAATTTAATTTAAATTTTAGCCACTCACCTGCTTGAAATGAAGATTCTTGTTGTGCTCTGGAAGTATAAAGACAACAAAAGATTAAAAAGGATGGTAAAATTAACTTCATAGAACTGGATGCGTGTTTGTACTCTACAAATTTGCAATTATTATTCCAAAACAAAAAGTAAGTTTAAATCTATTTATGAACTAAAACTCACAAAGTTCCTCTGTTAGAACCAATACCCTAAATTGACAAAAACTCCTTCAAACTTATTCTCTGGAGACCAATGATATTTAAATTCTATAGGACCAAAAATAGTTTCCAATCCATAACCGATAGCATAACCAGAGTGTGAAGGCATCTCAAACCAGTCTTGAGTGGCAAAAATATTAGTTCCAATGTTTGAAAAATTTGCTGAGAAATTAAAATGATGACGCTTGTAAAATTCCCAATCCATATTATAATAGGCCTTTAAAAAACTATTCCCCGAAAGACTAAAAAAATCATACCCAAACATATTGCTATAATTATTTATATGGTTGTGGGCATAACCACCAAGTCCAAAATTTAAAGTGGGTACATTGTCATTTCCAATCCTTAAACCCCCTTCAACCCCAACCAATAATGAAAAATTAGTGGATAAAGCCAATGCTTTGGCGATGTTTGTTTTAATGGCCAAAAACTGACTAAAATTTTGATAGTTAGAAGCCGATAAATACAATTCACTAGCAGTCATAAACAACAGCCCGTCGCTAGGAAAAAACACATTATCCAAAGTGTCGTATTTCAAACTTGAATTTAGACTGAAAAAATCACTGTTTTCAATTTGATACTCAGAAGCCTGGAATAGACTCACAAGCGAGGGACTTGAGGCCTCTATCGCTAGTTGTTTAAATCTAGCACCTAATTTGAAAGACAAATCCTTTTTTATCAGAGTTTCAACAAAAAATTCCGTTGTGAAATCTGAGATTCTGATCGGAATATCGCTGTCTATTTGAGAGGGTAAAGAACTGTCAAAAAACAAGGGGTTTATGTCGTATTTAAAAGAGGTCCTCTTTATGTTAAGCCCAATGCTCCAATAAAAGCCCTTATCTATATAGTAATCAAAATTAAAACGAGAGTTGTCGCCCAGTATAAGGTCTAGTGATAAGACGTCGTTTTGTAATAAAAATTGTTTCTGAGTAAAGTTTAACAACACAGAACTCTTTAAAACTTGATCGTAATGCAGTCCAAATTTAAGCAAACTTGTGGTAGTTGTTTCCTTTATATTGGCTGTAAAATCATAAGCGTTGGAATTTCGAGGAGAAAAACTATAACGAAAACTATCAAAATTATTGGTTGCTAAGAGATTATTGACCCCTATACTAAAATCATCAAAACTAATTATTTCACCACGACGAAATCTCAACTTCCCGAATATATATGAATCCGAATACTTTTTGTTGCCAAAAATTTGAACCTTACTAAACTTCAAAGAGTCTAAAGTTATATTTTTTTTTGGTTCCTTTCGAAAATTTTGTGATTTGGCAATAGCCTTTAGATCTTCCATAACAACAGCGACAGAAGCCTCCCCTCTTTTGATAATCTCAGCACCTTTATTAAATGAAATAATTGTGAAATCATCCACATTGGGTTCAATAAAAAAATCAGTCATTTTAATCTTGTCTTTAAGTTTCTCAGCAGATCTAAAATTATTTATTTGCGATAGGATGTCTGAAATTGAAGTGATCTCTTCCTTGGTCAAAAGATCTTCTTTTACATTGACCCCAATGATATAATCCAAGTTTTTTGATTTTAAATGTTCTATGGGATAATTATTCGAAATTCCACCATCCATCAGCATAGCCCCGTCGCGTTCTTGAGGCTGAAATAAAGTAGGTAAAGTGCTACTAATGGAGATGGCTTCGGCCAAATTTCCAGAATCTAATATCAAAGATGCACCTGTCTCCATGTCTGTAGCTGTACAATAAAAGGGAATTAGAAGCTGACTAAAGTCACGGATACCACTTACATCAAGTGTGAGTTTTGTAAATAAATTAAATAAATTTTGACCTCTTGAAATGGAAGACGGCAATTGGATTTTAAAATTCTTTAGCGGTAGTGACGCGCCGTATTTTTCAGAGTTTTTACGTTCTTGAAATGTTTTAGAAGGTCGTGGCACCTTGTCTCCCAACAACACATCAAAATCAATGACTCTGAAAATCGAGTCCAATTGCTTGCCGGTGTAACCCGCGGCATACAATCCACCAACGGCTGAGCCCATGCTGGTTCCTCCAATATAATCAATTCGAACGCCCAGGCTATCAATGACTTTTAGGACGCCAATATGAGCTAAGCCCTTAGCGCCACCACCGCTCAAAACCAATCCAATTTTTGGATTATCTACTAAAGGATTTTGGGCATAACCAACAAGGCTGAACAAACAACTAATAATGTATAATTTGGGGCTAAGTTTCATTTTTAGAATGGTAATAATTATAAATTTTTTGTGCTTTAGACAAGCCGATAATTTGCTCTAACTCATCCAACTTGGCAAATGAGACTCGCTGTGGCGATTTAAATACCTTGAGTAATTGGACCCGTGTTTTATCACCGATACCACTGATGGATTCCAACTCCGATTGTAAGGCAGATTTACTGCGTTTGTTACGGTGGTGTTCAATCCCAAAGCGATGAGCCTCGTTTCTCAACTGCTGAATGATTTTTAAAGTTTCACTTTTCTTGTCTAAATATAGTGGAACTGGGTCATCTGGGTAAAATAATTCTTCCAATCTTTTAGCGATACCAACAATAGCAATTTTTGAACGCAAGTCCAATGTATCCAAACTTTTTAAAGCCGCTGATAACTGTCCCTTCCCTCCATCGATTACAATGAGCTGAGGAAGTGGCTGATTTTCGTCTAGCATTCGCTTGTAACGCCTATAAACAACCTCTGTCATGGAGGCAAAGTCATCTGGGCCTTCTACGGTTTTAATGTTAAAATGTCGGTATTCATTTTTGCTGGGCTTTGCATTTCTAAAAACCACGCAGGCGGCAACTGGGTGGGATCCCTGAATATTGGAATTATCAAAACACTCAATATGGGTCGGAGCTTCCAAGAGTCTTAAATCTGATTTCATCTGGGCCATAATACGTTTAACATGCCGATCTGGGTCTGTAATTTTAACTTGTTTTAATTTTTCTAAACGCTGGTATTTGGCATTTCTTAATGAGAGGTCTAAAAGTTGTTTTTTATCCCCAACTTTGGGAATGGTAAGTTTTAAATCAAGTCCTAATGCTATTGGAAAAGGCAAGTAAATTTCTTTAGATTGCAGTTGAAATCTTTGACGGAGCTCTGTAATGGCCAAAACCAAGAGGTCGGCATCTGTTTCTGCTAACTTTTTTTTCAACTCAAGAGTGTAGGCCCTGATGATGGCGCCGTGAGAAACTTGCAAAAAATTCACATAGGCATAGCTTTCATCACTGATAATGCTGTAAACCTCTACATCCGATATTTTTGGATTGACAACGGTAGATCTGGATTGATAATTTTCTAAAATTTCAATTTTTTCCTTAAAAGATTGAGCTTGCTCAAACTGGTTCAGTTCGGAGCATTTATACATTTTCTTTTTTAGTGCTTTTTTGATATTTCCTAGTTTGCCATTTAATATTTGTTTGACAGAGATAATATTTTTTTGATAATCCGATTCAGAAATAAAATCTCGGGTCATCACTTTGGGTTTTTCAGAAAAGCCCAAAACCAGAAAATATCCCTTATGGCTGTGTGTTTTTAGGAAAATTTCTGAAGCTGAATCATTAATTTTTTTTTGAGAGAAATTATAGTTTTCAATTCGAATTGGATAAAGGGCTTTTATCAAATTAATGATTGTATTAACAACCTTTACACTGCTGTAGGGACCGAAATACTCAGAGCCATCTTTAAAAATACGCCGGGTGGAAAAAACTCTCGGAAAACGTTCTTTTTTTACACAAATCCAAGGATAAGATTTATCGTCTTTTAAAAGTACATTGTACCTTGGTTGGTATTTTTTTATGAGGTTATTTTCTAGCAACAGTGCATCTGTTTCTGTTGCTACCACAATATGTTTTATTTCTGCTATTTTCTGAACCAAAACAGACGTCTTGGCTTGTTCGTGATTTTTATTAAAATAAGAGTGAACACGTTTTTTTAAATTTTTGGCTTTACCTATGTAAAGAATCTTTTCATTGGCGTCAAAAAACTGATAAACCCCTGGATCAGTCGGAAGGGTTTTAAGTTGTATTTCGATGCTTGTAAGTGCCATATTCCCAAAGGTATACTAATTCTTAATATCCTAAAAATCGATTCTAGTTTTTTAGTATATTGCTCTAAAATTAAATGGTATTTTAAGGATGAATATTGTCATTTTATCGAGAAATAAAAATTTGTATTCTACCCGCAGACTCGTTGAAGAGGCGGAAAACAGAGGGCATGAAGTCGAGGTGATCGACCCTTTGAGCTGTGATTTAATTATTGAAAAAGAAAGGCCCACAGTTTACTATAAAAACAGGTACCTGAATGATGTGGATGCTATTATTCCAAGAATTGGTGCTTCGGTAACTTTTTATGGATGTGCCGTGGTACGCCAATTTGAAATGATGAATGTCTTCTCTACCGTATCCTCTGATGCCATCATTCGTTCAAGAGATAAATTACGAAGTTTTCAACGCCTTTCAAAAGGGGGAGTCGACATGCCAAAAACCGTATTTACAAATTATTCTAAAGACGTGAAAGAAGTTATTGAACACGTCGGGGGCACTCCTGTTGTCATTAAATTATTAGAGGGAACTCAAGGGCTTGGGGTGGTTTTAGCGGAGTCAAAAAACGCTGCAGAATCGGTATTGGAGGCATTTCATGGTTTGCAAGCAAGAGCACTGGTGCAAGAGTATATTAGCGAAGCAAAAGGTATAGATGTTCGTGCATTTATCGTTGATGGCCAAGTGATAGGCGCAATGAAGCGCCGTGGAAAGCCAGGTGAATTTCGCTCCAACTTACACCGGGGTGGTAGCTATGAATACTACCGCATGACGGAACCTGAACTCAAGCTTGCCATAAAATCGGCACGCCAACTTAAGCTCCCTGTTTGTGGGGTGGACCTTTTACAGTCCAAAAGAGGCCCACTTATCATGGAAATTAACTCCACGCCAGGGCTTGAAGGGATTGAGGGCGCCTCTCAAAAGAACATCGCGAAAGCCATTGTTACATTTATTGAAAGAAACAGACGCTGATGAATTCACACAATTCTGTTTTACATATTTTGGGTGAGGACATCGCAGCGGGTGAATCTAGAGAAATTAATTTCCATGTGGCTAAACTTCACAGTCGAACAAGAGTCGAAGTCCCAGTGATTATTAACCGCTCCAAAAAACCAGGGCCAGTGGTGCTTTTTGTTGCAGGAATCCACGGCGATGAAGTCAATGGGGTTGAAATTGTAAGGCAATTAATTGCAAAGGGAATTAACAAGCCAAAAAAAGGGACCATCATTTGCATTCCTGTTCTAAATATTTTTGGATTCTTAAATAAAAGTCGTGAGCTTCCCGACGGTCGAGATCTCAACCGTGTATTCCCAGGATCAAAAACAGGGTCTTTGGCCAGTCAAGTTGCCCACAAATTAATGGGTGAAATTATTCCTCAAGTCGACTTTATTGTAGACCATCACACTGGTGGTGCAGGACGTTTTAACGCACCACAAATTCGGATTGACAAAGGCAGCCCCAAACTCAAAAAGTGGGCCAAGGCCTATGGTGCACCCTTTGTTGTTTATTCAAAAAAAATTCCAAAATCTCTTCGAAGTGCTTGCGATAAAATCAACATTCCAATGCTGCTTTTTGAAGGTGGAAAATCTTATCATATTGACCGTTTGGTGACCAATTCTGGAGTCAATGGAGCGAAGCGTATCTTAGACCATATGGGGATGCTCAGTTCTAAGTTCAAAGTCTCTGCACCCAAAAAAGGCATCATTTTTATTGTGGAAAGTAAATGGGTCAGAGCCAAAGCCTCCGGCTTGTTTCGTCCCTCAATTAAATTGAGTGAAAAAGTCGAAAAAGGGACGGTATTGGGATATATCACTGATGCTTATGGGAAATTCAATCAATCCGTAAAGGCCGATAGCGAAGGCTATATCATCAATATCAACGAAGCCCCTATTGTGTATAAGGGAGATGCCTTGTTCCGAATTTCTACAAAAACAGCGGTATGAATAAACATAAGCTCAGAAGAATTTATAAAAAAAGCGCCAAGCCTTGGAGGCTTCAACACGGAGTGAATGGAGTTTAAAAAATTGCAAATCAAGCCCTTAAACTTCCCATTTGGGAATTTAAATTTTACCACCTTTTCCTTTCAATCAAATCCTTAGAAGAAGTCGATACAGAAACGCTGTTGATGATCTTATTTTGAAAGGACAAGCAAGTGGTCGTACCAAAAAGTAATGTTGTGACTTTTGAAATGAAACACTACCTATTTACGGAGCCACAATAGAAGCCTCTAAAATTCAACTAGTGTTTGTCACTTTATTGGCCTTTGACAAAAAGGGACAGTGCATAGGCTATGGAAAAGGATTTTATGATCGGTTTTTAAAAGGCTGCCCAAAAGCACTGATAATCAGGCTATCTTTTTTTGAACCCATTAAAGAGATTAAAGACACTTAAGGCAGTGATATTGCCCTGGATTATTGTATTACACCAAGTCAAATTTATCAATTTCAATAGGTTTATTTTTCAATTTTTTTCGACTGTTCAACAATAACAACAAGACAACTCCGGTACTTATAGCAATATCTGCAACATTGAAGACAGGGTTAAAAAAGGTGAAATAATGACCTCCAACAAATGGAAGCCAATCTGGTAAATAACCCTTGAATAATGGAAAGTACAGCATATCTACTACGTTTCCATGACAAAGCGCTGCATAGCCTTCTTTGGCAAAAAGAGTGGCTTTTTGACCAATACTATCGTCGAAAATAAGCCCATAAAAAACCGAATCTATAATATTGCCAAGTGCACCTGAAAAAATAAATGAAACTGCTAAAATTAACAATCGAGACTGCTGCTTTTTGATGATTCTAATGAGCCAAAAACCAATGCTAATAAGGGCAAAAATTCGAAACATTGTCAAGGCTAATTTGGCAGCCTCGTCTGAAATTAAAGAGTTGAAATCGCTTAGTTTTGCCCCCCAAGCCATACCGTCATTTTCAACAAATAATATTTTAAACCAACTAAAAACCACAACTTCCTGTCCGAGTTCAAAATGGGTTTTTATATAAATCTTAGCGAATTGATCAATGCATAATACGATGAGAATAAAGCCAAAAACTTGTTGTTTTGACATTTTATTTTTGCATGTTCTTGGCCTCGATACTGAGTGTGGCATGAGGTACCAGCTCCAATCGCTTTTTATTGATCAGTTTTCCAGTTACACGACAAATACCATAGGTTTTATTTTGAATGCGAATCAATGCATTTTTTAAATCACGTATGAACTTTTCTTGTCTAATCGCCAATTGTGCATTGGATTCTTTACTCATAACTTGGCTTCCCTCATCAAACGCTTTAAAAGTTGGTGAGGTATCTTCAGTGCCGTTGTTGAGATCGTTCATATAGGCACTCTTGATCAACTCCAAATCGTGCTTTGCCTTTTCAATTTTTGTGAGAATAAGTGTTTTGAATGCTTTTAGGTCTTTGTCGGAATATTTATTAGTTGTTTCCATAGCCTTAAAAATTATTTGTGTTTTTTTATGGACAACTTACTAGAAATGTCATCAAAACTGATATCAATCCCATAGGCAAGTTGTTTTACTTGATGTAATGTATGTGTTAATGTTTCACGTTTAATATATTCTAAATTGTTTTCAACAGCGCGTTCCATGGATTCGTGCTGCTGTAGATAAACCTCAATAGTATCAGTGACCTCAAAACCTGAATCTTTTCTTAAATTTTGAATTCGATTCACCAATTCTCGAGCAATTCCCTCATCCCTTAATGGCGCTGTCACAGTCACATCTAAAGCCACAGTGACTGCCCCTTGGCTAGCTACAAGCCAACCCTCAATGTCAAGAGAAGAAATCTCTACATCACCGAGTTCTAATGTAATACTTTTTCCATTAATTTCAAGGGCTAAAAACCCTTTTTCTTCAATTTTTTTTATATCATCGGCCTCTAGTTTTTGAATGGCTAAAACAACTGCTTTCATGTCTTTCCCAAAACGGGGCCCCAAAACTTTAAAATTTGGCTTGATTTGTTTGACCAAAATATCGGATGCGTCCTCCAAAAGTTCGATTTCCTTGACATTAACTTCGTGTTTGATCAAATCTGATACCGACTGTATTTCTTCTTTTTGAAGCTTGGAATTTACTGGAATCATAATTTTTTGCAACGGCTGTCTCACCTTGATTTTCTCCTTGGCTCTTAAAGACAACACAAGTGAAGAAATCAACTGGGCTTCTGACATTTTATGCTCCAATGCCTTGTCAATTAAAGCGGAATCTGCTTTTGGGAATTCTGATAAATGTACACTTGCATATGGCTCTAAGTTTGAAGTGGTATTTAAATCTAAGTATAAGCGGTCCATAAAAAAAGGCGCAATGGGCGCCCCCAGCTTGGAAAGGGTCAGCATACATTTAAACAAAGTTTGGTAAGCAGAAATTTTATCTTTTTTATAGTCGCCTTTCCAAAAACGTCTGCGACTCAACCGAACATACCAATTACTGAGGCGTTCCTGTGTGAAATCGGAGATTTCACGAGCCGCTTTGGTAGGCTCATAGCTGGCATAATAGGCATCTACTTTTTCAATGGTGCTGTTGAGTTCTGACAAAATCCAACGGTCTATTTCAGGGCGCTGCATGTGTGGAATTGGGGCCTCAGAATTGTTGAACTGATCTATATTTGCATAAAGCGTAAAAAAACTATAGGTATTATAAAGGGTTCCGAAAAATTTCCGTTTTACCTCATCTATACCATCAAGATCAAATTTTAAATTATCCCAGGGGTTGGCATTGCTAATCATATACCAACGCGTGGCATCAGGCCCGTAAGTGGCTAAAGTTTCAAAGGGGTCTGTAGCATTGCCCAAACGCTTGGACATTTTCTGTCCATTTTTATCCAATACCAAGCCATTAGAAACTACATTTTTATAGGAAACAGAATCAAAGACTATTGTACTAATCGCGTGTAGGGTGTAAAACCATCCGCGGGTTTGATCGACCCCTTCAGCAATAAAATCTGCTGGAAAAGCCTTTTTTTGGTCGATGAGAGCTTTATTTTCAAATGGATAATGCCATTGGGCGTAGGGCATGCTACCAGAATCAAACCACACATCAATCAAATCGCTTTCTCTTTTCATTGGTTTCCCAGAAGGGGATACCAAAGTAATGGCATCCACAATATTTTTATGCAAATCAATTTTTGAATAATTGGCATCGCTGAAATCACCAACTATAAAATCTTTAAAGGGGGCTTGTTTCATGATCCCAGCGTTTACCGCCTTCTGCATTTCATGTTTTAGTTCTTCAACAGAACCAATACAAAGCTCCTCTTTTCCATCTTCCGTGCGCCAAATAGGCAATGGAATGCCCCAATAACGAGAGCGGGACAAATTCCAATCGTTGGCATTGGTAAGCCAGTTGCCAAAACGACCTTTACCTGTACTTTTTGGTTTCCAGTTGATGGTCTGATTCAATTCAAACATCCGCTGTTTGACTTCTGTAATTTTAATAAACCATGAGTCCAAGGGATAATATAAAATAGGCTTGTCGGTGCGCCAGCAATTGGGGTAACTGTGTTTGTATTTCTCGACTTTAAACGCCTTATTTTCAATTTTAAGTTTGATGGCCAATTGTACATCTACGGATTTTTCAGGTGCCTCTCCCTCTAGATAATATTCATTTTTTACATATTGCCCAGCAAAGTCTGTGACTTCCTTTCTAAAACGTCCCTGTAAATCAACCAAGGGCACCAAATTGTCCAATTCATCCTTAACCAACATCGGAGGAATTTCAGGACTGGCTTGTTTTGCTGCAATGGCATCATCAGCACCAAAAGTAGGCGCGGTGTGGACAATTCCAGTACCATCTTCTGTAGTGACGAAATCCCCTGCAATAACGCGAAATGCATTTTCTGGGTGGTCATGTGGCAATGCGTAATTCAACAATTGCTCGTATTTGATTCCCAGTAAATCTTTCCCTAACAAAGATACGGAAACAAAGTAGGGTATTGATTTGTCTTCTTTTTTATAATCTTGGAGTGCTTCCTCAGAATGCTGTTGTTTATATTTTCCAGAAAATTGCTTTTCTAACAAGGCTTTTGCCAAAATAACACTGACGGGTTTAAAGGTGTATTGATTAAAAGTCTTGACCAAAACATACTCTATCTTGGCACCTAGGGTCAGTGCTGTATTGCTAGGTAAGGTCCAAGGGGTTGTGGTCCATGCCAAAAGGTAAATATCCCCTTGGTTTTTTAGAGCACTAGGAAGGGTATCTGGAACTGCTTTGAACTGCGCCACGACTGTCGTGTCTGTAACGTCCTGATAAGTGCCAGGCTGGTTTAATTCGTGTGAACTGAGTCCAGTTCCCGCTTTTGGGGAATAAGGCTGGACTGTATAGCCTTTATAGAGCAGATTTTTATTGTAAATTTCTTTCAGTAACCACCAAACACTTTCCATGTATTTGGGGTCATATGTAATATAAGGGTCATCCATATTGACCCAATAACCCATTTTTTTAGTTAAATCATTCCAAACATCTGTATAGCGCATCACCGCCTTTCGACAAGCCTGGTTATAGGCGGCTACAGAGATAGTTTTACCAATATCTTCCTTTGTGATACCCAGTTCTTTTTCAACGCCCAGTTCTATGGGCAATCCATGGGTATCCCAGCCAGCTTTTCGCTTGACTTGATAGCCTTTCATGGTTTTGTAGCGGGGAAAAATATCCTTGACAGCGCGAGCGAGTACATGATGTACACCTGGAATACCATTGGCCGAGGGTGGACCTTCGAAAAAGACATAAGGTTTTTGACCTTCGCGGGAAGAAATACTTTTTTCAAAAATACCATGGGTCTGCCAAGAGTCGAGCACTTGCTCAGCCAACTTTGGTAAATTCAATCCTTTATACTCAGGAAATGAAGCGGTCATCAGTCTTTAATTGGTCCGCAAAATTACTAAATTTTAACATAACTAACAGCTCTAAAATTAAAATACAATGCTATAAAATATAAAACATTATTCCAATTCTCAAACTTTTCATTTCTAAGGAAGTCTGAGCGGTCGATGCATTCTCAAAAATAGAATTTAAGCCATAATAAAGAAACGCATTCCAGTTGTTATATCCAGCGCTAAATGTCAATCCATATTGCCAAGGATTGAGGTCTAAATCTCTATTTATTTCAGTTTGATTTTCGGCCCTATATAAAGATTTGGAAGTGAAAATATAACTGGCTTTAAGGCCACCGTAAATACGCCAAAATTTGTGACTCTGGGCATTAGAAGTTCGCCAACGAAATTCAATAGGTATTTCAACAGCCTGATATGAAAATCGATTCTTTTGATAATTTTGTCCAGTTAAGAATTCATAGTTTAAATTTCCACTAGTGTCGGCACTAATTTTTAAATTCTGTACGTAGGCGTTTGACGCATAACCCACCCCAAGTCCAATAGCTATATTGCGCTTAGAGTTAATAGGGAAATCGCGAATGAATCCGACTTTAAAACCCGGAGAGAAATTTGTTTGTGAAAGCGATTCGGGGGCCTGAATAAACGTATTGTAAGTAACACCTATATAAATCTGATCTTCTCTATAGAGTGAATCCAAGGCCACCTCTGATTCAGCTTGAGAGATCACAACCATTGGTAGCAGCCAAAATAAATACAAAAAAACTATTTTATTCATTGATTAAATGCGTCTGATTTTAATAAAAAAAGGCATTCTAAACAGAACACCTTTATAAATTAATGATAAGTTGTTACTGTTAATTCATATTGGTTTCTACATCCCCAATACCAGTTGTGTAATTAATTTTTAATGCATTTACTTTTCTAAGTTCTTGTTTCACATCGCTAACAATTCCCATATTGGCGGCTCTGTCTACCTTTAATGAAACAGTCAGATAAGGTATTAATTCCTCCCTAAGTGCTGAACGCTCCGCACTGATAAAAGGTCCAACATCAGTTAAAGATGCAAATTGATCGTTTAATTGAATGCGTGCTTCAGTACCAAATTTTTCATATCCTGAACTTGGTTTTCCCATGTAAATATAACTCACTGGATTCTTTTTGTCCAGCTTTTCAACTTGGTTGGCAACGGGAAGAGAATTTTGAATTTTTAATGAATTTTCACGCATGACGGTCGCTACCATAAAAAAGAATAGTAACATAAACACAATATCTGGAAGTGAAGCTGTTGAAATGGCTGGCAGTCCACCGTCTTTTTTCTTTTTAAATTTTGACATTTGCTATTCTTTTGTTATTGATTTTATTGAACTTCTGATAACTTTTGGGGAAACTCTAACTTAATTTGATCAATTAAAGCCTTGAGCTTCTCTTTGTTCCCAACAAAACGCGCGTCTTTATAATTCCTTTGCATTTGAGTAAAATCCATGTCTCTAAATCCTCGACTTGCACCCAGCTCTAAAGCACGGCGATTCCTAAGCACATTGTAAGCCGCTACCAATTCGTTTTGAACTGAAATGTAAGCAGCATAAGACGTTTCGCGTTCATTCTTTAATGAAATAATTGCTTTGTCTGGGTTGTCAGATGACTTTGGATCTTTCTTGCCTTTACAGTAATCACAAGTATCGTCACCATTATTGTCTAAAAATTCAACGGCTGCAGCTCTTAAATCGACAACTTCCATAAGTTCTTCTTCTACCAACAATTGGTCTTTACCATTCAATAAAACGGTAAAGATATTCTTTTGTTTGATAATGGGTGGGTCAATTTCCTCCATAGGAGGCAATTTCCTGTTGATACCAGAGTCTTTTTCAATGGTGGTAGTCACCAAGAAAAATATCAAGAGTAAGAATGCAATATCAGCCATAGAGCCGGCATTTACTTCTGGTGCAGATCGTTTTGCCATATATTTACTTGTTAAGAGATTTTTTGACGCCAAAGAACAACATCGTACCCCCGGCAACAAAAGCAAGCGCATAAAATAAATTCAAGCCTGCTCCTACCATTTTTGACTCTGTAACTGTCAGCACAGATCCATCCTTGAGCATGGTTTCAACTCCGGAGGCAAACCCAAAATAGCATATCAGAGCCAGTAAAATAAAGGCTCCGATTGAGATGAGAGTATTTTTTAATACCGCAGCATTGGATATAAGATTTATAACAGTGAAAATCAGAACAGCCAAAACAGCGATTGCGAGCACAAAATAGGCTACATACATGTAAGTACTAACACTTAAAGCGCCTTCACCGGCTTTGATAGCATCATCTCCTTCTGAGATGATAAGCGCTAAAAAACCAATCGAAAAGAGTCCAACAATTGCGGCAACAATCTTTAATATTTTTTGTAAATCCATAATGGTTTGATTTAAGTAAGTGATTCAAGTTGTTTACTTTTTATTTTTAACAAGGATATCCATCAATGATATAGAAGCATCTTCCATATTGTTGACGATGCTGTCAATTTTAGCAATGATGTAATTGTAAAATATTTGTAGAATAATGGCAACTATCAAACCAAATACAGTTGTTAAAAGGGCTACTTTAATACCCCCAGCAACCAGTGAAGGTTGCATGTCACCAGCAGCTTCAATTTTATCAAAGGCTTGAATCATACCGATAACGGTTCCCATAAATCCAAGCATGGGCGCCAAAGCAATAAAAAGAGAAATCCAAGAAACATTTTTTTCTAATTGCCCCATTTGAACCCCACCATAGGCAACGACGGCTTTTTCTGCCGCGTCCAAATCTTCATTTGAGCGATCCAATCCTTGATAAAAAATTGAGGCAATAGGTCCTTTTGTATTTCTACAAACTTCTTTTGCGGCCTCTACGCCTCCAGAAGATAATGCGCCTTCAACATCTTCAATTAATCTTTTTGTATTGGTTGTAGATAAGTTTAAAAAAATAATTCTTTCAATGGCAATGGCCAAACCTAAAATAAGACAGAGCAATACAATGCCCATAAAGCCAGGGCCTCCTTCAATAAAACGTTTTTTAAGTTCTTGGTGAAATCCTAAAGATTCAGTTTCAGAGCCCGCAACCTCGTCTTGAACTGGGTTAACTATCAAAGGAATTGAAACATTCAAATTCGTGCAAATAGTTGCATTGACGGATCCGAAAGCCATTGTAAATACAATGGTGAGAATAGGGAATAATTTTTTCATTGTTATATTCTTAAAATTTATATGATATTAATGTGTAGAAATGCTGGCTAAAGATAAAAAAAAAATCAGATTAGAAAAATAAATTTGTACATGACTTACTATCGCCTTTCAAACATTACTTTAGTTATGTACAAATTCAGTTAAGCTAAAAATTTGCAGAGAGGAAGGGATTCGAACCCTCGATACGCTTTTGGCGTATACACACTTTCCAGGCGTGCGCCTTCGACCACTCGGCCACCTCTCTAATTAAACTTCTTAAAGGACGTCAAATAAATAAAAAATAGTTTACTTCTGAAAGTAATAATCTTTTAATTTTTAGTCAATTCACCTCTTATTGAAGTTTCAAAGGCCAATTTAAAATCTTTAGTTTGATGGGAGCCCAGTAGAAACATCATTTTTGTGATAGCCGCTTCAGTGGTCATGTCATTTGCCGAAATGACGCCTAAATCTCGCAATTTTTGGCTTGTTTCGTATTGTCCCATATGGACACTGCCACCAGAACACTGAGTGGTGTTAACAATATATATGCCTTTGGAAATTGCTTTTTCTAAAAGTTTTAAAAACCAATCTGCAGTGAAAGCATTTCCAGAACCATAGGTTTCCAAAAGAACTCCTTTGAGATTGGGAGTTTCCAATATGGAGGACAGCGTTGAGGCTTGTAGGCCAGGAAATAATTTAACAAGCACAACATCTGAACTTAGATTGGTATAAACATTTAAGCCCTTATCAAGTGTGGGTTTTAATAACAGCTGCTGCCGTATCTTTAACTCCACACCAGATGTGACAAGGGGTGGGAAATTCTTGGATGCGAAAGCTTTGAAGTGATCTGTATTGATTTTTGTGGTTCTATTCCCCCTATACAATTTGTATTCAAAATACAAACACACTTCTTTAATGAGAGGCCTGTTTTGGTGTTGTAAGCTGGCCAACTGAATGGCAGTAATAAGGTTTTCCTTGGCGTCCGTTCGCAAATCCCCAATAGGCAATTGAGAACCTGTAAAAATTACGGGTTTGCTTAAATTTTCAAGCATAAAACTAAGTGCAGAAGCAGAATAGCTCATGGTATCACTGCCATGGAGCACCACAAAGCCTTGGTGAGTTTTGTAATGACTATCAATAATCTCTGCCAAAAAAGCCCAATGCTTGGTACCCATATTGGAGGAATCAATGGGGTTACTAAAAGACAGGGTTTCAATTTTACAATTTAGAAGTTGAAGTTCTGGGATATTTTTGAGCAGACTTTGAAAGTCAAAAGGCTGAAGCATCTCTTTATTTGCTGCCTTGGCCATCCCAATGGTTCCGCCAGTGTAAATCAGTAATATTTTAGGAATCATTTAAAATGTTTTAAAAATATCCAATGCGTTTTTGGTCGTAATCTCGGCGATTTTCTCCTTTTCCAAGGCGTAAATATCTGCCACTTTCTCTAAAACCTTGAGCAAGTAAACACTTTCGTTTCGTTTGCCCCTATACGGCACTGGGGATAAATAAGGGGCGTCCGTTTCTAAAACGATGTCAGACAAATCAATTTGTGATAAAAATTGATCAATCTTTCCATTTTTAAAAGTGACCACCCCACCTATTCCAAGCTTCATATTGTAGGAGATGGCTTTATTTGCTTGTTCCAAAGTCCCTGTAAAACAATGAAAGATACCAAATAAATCACTGGACTTTTCGATCTCTAAAATTTCAAAAACTTCATCAAAGGCTTCCCGACAATGAATCACAATGGGCAACTTATAGTGTTTGGCTAATTGAATCTGAAAACGAAAGGCATCTTGTTGATCTTTGAGCGTCGTTTTATCCCAATACAAATCGATTCCAATTTCACCAATCGCTACGAATTTTCGAATTTTAAGAGCCTCTGATATGTGTTTTAATTCTTCTTTGTAATTTTCTTTGACATGGGTGGGGTGAAGCCCTGCCATCAGATAAATATGTTGGGGGTATTGCCGCTGCAAAGCATACATACTTTCGTTATAACTGGTATCTATTGCAGGAAGAAAAAACCGTGAGATTCCAGCTTTCAAAGCCCTTTCAATCACAGCATCCCTGTCGGCTTCAAAAGCCTCGCTGTAGAGATGTGTATGTGTATCGGTCAAAATCATATGACAAAAATACTGATTTGTATGCTATCTTTGTTAAAAATAACAGGCCTTGATAACCAGCAACACTTTAAAAGACTTTTTAAACAAACGAGATTTTAAAAAAGTTAAACTCCACTTCATCCATAGTAACCACCATAAAGTTCTGGCGAAAATAAACGGCGTTAAAGGGTGGTTTATAATAGATACTGGGGCCTCAACCACTTTTGTTTCACAATATGCTATTGAAAAATTTAAATTAAAAATAAGGCCTCAAAAAATTAAGGTGCAGGGCGCAGGGCTTGAGCAAATTGAAGCACAAATCTCCAAAAATAACCAACTGACCATTGGCCGTTGGGTCTCTAAAAAATATCCTATTGCAAGCATTGATTTATCGCCTATCAATGCTGCTTTTTCAGCTGCTAAGTTGACAAAAATAGACGGTATTATAGGCGCCGACGTTCTAAAAAAAGGCAAAGCAGTGATTGATTACAACAAAAACTACCTCTATTTAAAATAAAAATCCCGCCAATAGCGGGATTTTTTATCAGTTATTTACACAAAGTTTAATCTTGCACTTGGAATGTAATAGGCAAAGAATAGGGCACAGTTACCGCTTTTCCTCTTTGTCGCCCTGGCTTCATTTTGGGCAGCATATTGATGACTCGTGCAGCTTCTTTTTCCAGTCTAGGATGTGGTGCTCTTGAACGCACGCCAGTAACGTCTCCATTTTTGTCAATTTTAAAAATGACACTAATCCGTTGTCTTCCAGATAATCCTAAGTCTCCGGCCAAGTCTGTATTGAATTTACGCTGAACAAATTTGGCAATTTTATCAGACATACACTTTCTCTTTTCTGCATTTGTACCCCGTTCACAACCGGGATATTCTGGTACGTTTTCAATCACTGCAAAAGGGACCTCAACATCCTCATAAACCTCTTCGACTTCAATCTCTTCCACTTCAATTTCTTCTTCTTGATCAGTTTCAGTGGATTCAATTACGGTTTCTTCCACCTCTTCCTCATCTTCAACCACTTCAATAACTTCTGGAGCCGCTGGTGGAGGTGGTGGAGGTGGGGGGGGAATTATTTGTTCAATGATGGGAATTTCCTCATCCAATTCATCATCGAGATTTAACTTTCCTATGTCAATATCAGACTTGTCATAGGTCTTATAATTTAGGGACGAGTATGTTAAAAACAGCATCAAGGCCAAGCCAACAGCGAAATAAATAGAACCATTTCTACTGACGTCTGCTTTTGGGTTTTTTTTAGATTCCATTGGGTATGTTTTCTGCTAAGTTAAAACAAATAAAAATTATAAAACTACATAAACGTTTCTAATTTATTAATTATGAACGCTTTTTTTGTGTGAATGGCACAGGCCATTATAAAAATTCCTGCAGTATTGGCGGCAATGTCGTAGCAGTCAAATGCTCTGTAGGAAGTTAGAGTCATTTGCAAAATTTCAATAACCGTACCAAAGATTATTGAAAATAAAACAGCAGTTCTTAAACTGTTTTTAACGTCATAAATTTTAAAAATGACATATACAACCAGGCAAAGTAGCGCATAAGCTGCGAAGTGAATGAGCTTATCATAAAATTTAAAATTAATTTCTGCTAGATCTTTTGTATTAAAAAGACTGCCATAAGTGAGTAAAATTATGTAAGCCACACCGGCTGTTGTCAATAGATTTTTTTTAGCCACCAATCAATGCTTTATAGGCTT
>JAYYCW010000075.1:0-20330 GCA_036161535.1 Bacteroidota bacterium
GTTGATATTTATCTAGAAGACAGAGAAGAGCAAACATTTACAGACTTGAAAAATGGTGATTTTTCAATAACACCTACAGCTAATCTAAGTGGCACGGGCCGTTTCTACCTTGTATTTGGTACCAATAGCCTTGGGTCTGACGATTTTGATATGTCACATATCAGTGCTTATAAACCTTTTAATGCTGATCACTTGGTAATCGAAGGATTATTCAATATTGAAACTGCATCTGTATCTATGTATAACATAATTGGTCAAGAAGTTTTAAATATAAAATTAAATGCCAATCAAGCGATAGAAAGAGTTTCTACAATAGGACTGAATGCTGGAGTATACATTGTGAATATTCAAGCAGATAACAATACAATTACTAAAAAAATAATTATCAATTAAGATTTTAAATTATGAAAAAAGATAATATTTCTAGAAAACAAGCTTTAAAGAAACTGGGGCGATACGCGGGGATGACGGCTTTGGGTACTTTTATGATATTAAATCCCAAAAAAGCCCAAGCTTCTTCTGCTACTCCACCTCCCCCCGGAGGATTTTAAAAAAAAAGCCCATGTAAAAACATGGGCTTTTATGCCCGCCTCACTTTTAGTTATTATTTATAGTTTACAGTAAGAAGTTGATAACTTAAAGGTTATAAATAACCATTGCAGCAAAAGTTCCTTTAATAATTAAAATCCTCTTTTTCAATTTGGGTTCTAACGTAAACTCAAAAAAATCATCCCTAAAAATAAAATATCATTATTGAAAATAATAGGATAGGTGTAATCTGGGGTGCGCTAAAAAGTATAAAAGACCGCATAAATAGACGGTCTTTTAAGATGTGACCTAAACTTACGAAAGTTCGAACTTTTTGGAAAGTATCAAATTTCACATAAAATGGTAAAAGTAAAATAATTATTCTTTCAATACCATATCAATACAGACTACTGCTGCTAGAATTAAAATTCTAAGATTATCGTCTTTCGGAACCTTGTCTCTAATTTCAAGCATATAGTTATCTGCACTGGTAAACATTTCTTTCCCTAAACCGGCCCACTTTTTACTCACGTGACCATACTCAGTACCATCTTTGACAAATTTAAAATCCCAACTAGTCCACTTTCCTTTTAGTTTACAAAGTATATTTTCATTGGCATCAAGAACATTAAATTTACCACCAATTGAAAATAATTTCTGCTTAAATCTTCCAACTAGCTTATCATTTTCATCCAAAACATCCACTGTTGAAAGAATAAAAGATAAACCTCTTTTGACAGATAATACTTTATTACCATCATGAGTTTTTATTACCACATTAAAAGGAACCATTCTTTTAAAATCTGTAAACCTCAATAGCTTAGTAAAAAAACCAAGCTTTTCTTCACGACAGTTCATTATCATTTCTTGATTTTTTGGATTATATATGTCGTAATTATTTGAAGCTTTGAACATTCCAACTTGCTCCTTTATAAAAAACAAGTTCTGGTTTAAAATTGGGTTCATTATATAATTTTTTTTCTTGTAAGTAATTTGTGTCCTCGGCAGGATTCAAACCTGCAGCCTCTTGAGCCGTAATCGAGCATGACACCTTTTTGGGCTTTCTTTGTTTGACTCTCTAACTCCTCAAAAGATATATTTACTTCTTAAAATTATCCTAGCTAAAATACACTTTTTTAACAATGGGTGCAAGTGTAGGTGCGAGTGAAGTATAAAAAAGGGAACTACATTTAAGCAATTCCCTTCTAGCGACTGCGAGGCGACTCGAACACCCAACCGCTGGAGCCGAAATCCAGTGCTCTATCCAATTGAGCTACGCAGCCATTATTTTAGGACATTAAACATTTTTTTACAAATGTAGAAATGGTTTTTCCATCGGTTTTACCAGACAGTTCTTTGCTTAGATACCTCATAACTTTTCCCATGTCTTTCATCCCTTTTACCCCAAGTTTTTCAATGGCAGTCACAACCGCTTTTTCAACCTCTGCTTCTGAGAGCATCTTCGGTAGAAATTTACTGATAATTTCTGCCTCAGCCATTTCTGGAGCCGCCAAATCAGGGCGGTTTTGTTGAGTGAAAATTTCTGCACTGTCCAACCGTTGTTTGACCAACTTCTGAAGTAATTTTACCTCATCCGCTTCAGACATACTGCCATCAGAACCACTTTTAGTTTGGGCCAAAAGAATGGCTGATTTTACAGATCTAAGCGCGGTGAGAGCTAGCGTATCCTTTGATTTCATGGCGGCCTTTAGGGCTGTCATTATTGTATCTTGCAAACTCATATCATTTTTTTAAGTTTACGAATATAAGTAAATATTCATTTAGAGATTATTATGCATAAAAAAACCTGAAAAAAAATTTCAGGTTTTTTACGGATTTTAAGAAATCCTCGACTAATCCACGTTATCGTGTAAGAAAGAATTATTGGAGCGTACTTGCAAATCTTCATTGTCGTCAGAACCAACCGAAGTTCTTGATACTTGAGTTTCGGAAGCCTCTGTGGCATCACTAAGTTCAATCCCTTGGCGTTTATAAGCGGGTTCTTTTTCAAACTCTTCAATTTTAGAGGCATTGAATTTATAATTAAACGTCTTCATCTTTTGACGGCGTTCATCTGCTCTTTCTCTAAGCGTTTTGGAAATTGGATTGTCAAAAGGGTTGGTATTTTCAGCGGGTTGTGGCTTTACTTGACCTTTCTTGACCGTCACTTTTTTAAGGACCATTTCTGCTTCGGTTTCGAGGTCCTCTTCAACCGCGACCTTTGTCTGTATGGCTTCCTTATCGTAGGGGGTTTCGGTTTGTTCCAAAACAATATGATCGTCAAGTGTATAAGTTTCCTCGCCCACATCTTCAGCTTCTGACACAGCCACAAGTTCGATATAATCGTCGACTTCAATATTATTGACATTGTCTTCCAATTTAAATATTTCAACATCCTTTTCCTTGGATCTATCCCCTTTTTTATTGGCAATAGGCAAATCAAATGTGAGGCGCGTCTGATCCTCAACTGATGGACCCTCCGAAACCTCTTCAACAGCTGCCACGTTGTTAATGATAAATTCTTCATCGTCAATGTTTTGTAATAATTCTTCAAAATCGACTTCAATGTCTTTAAGCGACTCGGATGTTGGAATTAAATCCATGGTTTGCTCTGAATCTTCCAATGTAAATTCCATTGGGTCTTCTACCAAATCACAGACAATTGTTTCCGCTGGTTCAAAGGCCTTATTATCAGCCCCATCTGTATCAGAAAGTAGTAAATCGTGTTCCATGGTTTGTTCATCTTCAAGTGCATGAACTACTTTTTTTGGTTCTACATTAGAAATATCATTTTGCTGATTGGCATCAAACCCTGTTGCAATAATGGTTACTGAAATAGCCTCTCCTAGAGTTGCATCCTCACCGACCCCCATAATTATATTGGCAACATGACCAGCCTCGGCCTGAATGTGATCATTGATTTCACCTATTTCATCAATTGTAATTTCCTGGGAACCCGAAACAATGAGCAACAATACGTTTTTAGCCCCTGTGATTTTATTGTCATTGAGCAACGGAGAATCCAAAGCTTTACCAATTGCTTTTTTTGCGCGGTTTTCTCCAAAAGCTGTGGAGGCACCCATGATGGCGGTTCCGCTGCTGCTCAACACAGTCTTGGCGTCCCTTAAGTCAATATTTTGCGTATAGTGGTGTGTGATGACCTCTGCAATTCCACGAGCAGCTGTGGATAGAACTTCATCCGCTTTAGAGAAACCTGCTTTAAAGCCAAGATTTCCATATACCTCACGAAGTTTATTGTTGTTGATAATAACCAGAGAATCTACAACTTTTCTAAACTTCGCAATCCCTTCATGCGCCTGTACATTTCTAATTTTTCCTTCAAATTGAAATGGCATGGTCACAATTCCTACCGTTAAAATATCCATATCCATAGCCATTTTAGCTATGATTGGAGCTGCACCTGTACCAGTACCACCTCCCATACCGGCAGTGATAAATACCATTTTTGTATTGGTTGTTAACATGGTGCGAATGTCTTCTAAACTTTCAACGGCTGCTTTCTCACCAATATCGGGATTTGCACCCGCTCCAAGTCCTTCAGTAAGATTGATACCCAACTGAATTTTATTTGGTACACCGCTGTTATTAAGGGCTTGAGAATCGGTGTTACAAATGACGAAATCAACGCCTTTAATTCCTTGTTTAAACATATGGTTGATGGCGTTGCTACCGCCACCGCCAACGCCAATCACTTTGATGACATTTGATTGATTTTTTGGTAAATCGAAATGGATTCCAAAATCGTTATTACTGCTCATATTATTAAATTTAAATGTTGGTTATTCTGCATTTTCTAAAAACTCTTTGACGCGCTCTGTTAATTTTTCTAAAAACCCCTTTGGGCGTACTGGCGGTGGGGGTGTTGGAGGTTCACTTTCTTCTCCTTCAGTCGTTGGATCAGCATAAGGCTGTTTGTTTTGACGTTCTAATCCGTCCAACACCAATCCAACAGCAGTCGCATACAATGGACTTGTAATATCACTGTCACTGTCCCCAGCCAAATGCTCATTGGGATAGCCTACCCGTGTGTCCATTCCAGTAATGTACTCAACGAGTTGTTTTAAATGATTCAACTGACTGCCGCCCCCAGTAAGAACAATCCCAGCGATTAATTTTTTCTTTGGTTCTTCATGGCCGTAATTTTTAATCTCAACATACACTTGCTCGATAATTTCTACCACCCGTGCATGAATAATTTTAGATAAGTTTTTTAGAGTAATTTCTTTGGGATCTCTGCCGCGAAGTCCCGGTATAGAAACAATCTCATTGTCCTTATTTTCTCCGGGCCAAGCCGAACCAAATTTTATTTTTAGTAGTTCAGCTTGTTTTTCAATAATAGAACAACCTTCCTTAATATCCTCCGTGATCACATTACCTCCAAAGGGAATGACAGCTGTATGTCGAATAATTCCATCTTTAAAAACTGCTAAATCAGTGGTTCCTCCGCCAATATCAATAAGAGCAACACCTGCTTCTTTCTCCTCATGACTGAGGACGGCTTTGGCAGAGGCCAGAGGTTCTAAGGTAATACCTTCAAGAGCCAAACCAGCAGTTTGAATACAACGGCCAATATTTCGAATGGACGAAACCTGCCCCACAACAACGTGAAAATTTGCTTCCAAACGCTCACCATACATTCCAATGGGTTCTTTGATCTCTGCTTGTCCATCAACTTTAAAATCTTGAGGGAGTACATGAATTATCTCTTCCCCTGGCAACATGACCAGTTTGTGTACTTGACTTATAAGCCGGTCAATATCTTCCTCATTGATCACTTGTTCTGCATCGTCTCTAGTGATATAGTCACTGTGCTGCAAACTGCGAATATGCTGGCCGGCTATTCCAACTGTAACACCTCCTATTTTGATCTCAGAAGATGATTCAGCCATTGATACAGCTTGCTGAATAGACTGAATTGTTTGAGTAATATTATTTACAACACCTCGGTGAACTCCCAGGCTTTTTGATTTTCCTACCCCTATAGTTTCGAGTTTACCATATTGATTTCTTTGTCCAATCATGGCTACAATTTTTGTGGTTCCAATGTCTAAACCGACGGCAATATTTTGAGTCTCCATAGTTCTATTTATTTGATACAAACAACCTGTTGGTTGAATTTTAAATTCACTGTTTTATAGCGTTTTAACAACTTGTCTTTTTTTGCTTTTTGATAAAAGGCTTTAAAATTTTTTATTTTTTGATCCAAACGCTCAAAGTCCCCTATAAGAACCTCAAAAGAGCAATCTCTGAGACGCATTGAAATTTGTTGATCCGCATCAATCATAAGATCGGTGGTGTATAATTTTAAAAATGTATCGGCGTCAATGACCTTTAATAGTTTATAAACAGCCTTCAAATGCGATTCTGAATCCACTCCGTGGACCAACAACACACGCGCACTGTACTCCTCTGAAAGAGGCATTCTTTTCCCATGTTGATCTATATAATAGGAAGGATCCGCAATAACGCGTGCTAGGGGACTGCGTTGCTCAATCTCAATGCGTAAGTCACCTTTAACGTTGAGATAAGCCTCTGCGCTTTCAATCATTGCATTGTCTGATATTTTAATTTCCAATGCTTTTAAATCTAAAATTTCTTTTTCAACACACTGGACATATTCATTATTTTGTATCAACATTTTATCAACGTTTGCCTTGCTGATATAAAGCGTGTTTTCACCAATGAAATCAATATTTACGGATCTAATGGCACTGTCATTGTTGCGAATGGACGTAAAAGCATAAAGAAACAGCACAACGGTCAGCAGTATCAATCCTTTTATATAATTCCAGTGTTTACGCATATATCAATTCTTTAGTAAGTGCTTCTACTTCCAATCCTATATCTCCAGCCCCCATCGTAATCAGCAAAGGATTCCCAATGGAATTGATTGCGGCTGCTAAGTTGGCTTTTTTTACCAACTGCTTTGTTTTGGTTGTGATTTTTTCCAATAACCAATTCGAAGTGACCCCTTTGATGGGTGCTTCTCTGGCGGGGTATATATCCAACAACAAGACCGCATCAAATTTTGAGAGTGAGTCTGCAAAATCATCGACAAAGTCTGAGGTCCTGCTGAACAAATGAGGCTGAAAAACAACGGTTGCTTTCTTTCGAGGAAACATTTCATTAACAGCCTCTCTAACGGCGTCAATTTCTTTTGGATGGTGAGCGTAATCATCAATAAAGACAAAAGATTCATTTTTGATTTTATAAGAAAAACGACGCTCTACTCCCTTGTAACTCTTTAGTGCCGCTCTTAATTTCAAAGGGTTGCAACCAGATGACAATGCCATTGCTAGAGCGGCTACAGCGTTTGATAGGTTGTGTTTACCAGGCATATAAAAATTGAGTCCCTTAATAGTTGTGTTCGGTGTTTTTAGGTCAAATTCATAACCACCGTCTTTGACCTTAACATTGGTGGCTGTAAAATCTGCAACTGCTTCAACTCCATATGAAACACCCTTGATGGGTACACTAGTATGTACAAAAAGTTGACCCTTAGATGGAAGAAGTTTTGAAAAGGTTTCAAAGGTTGCAATGAGCTTTTCTTTGGTTCCATAGATATCCAAATGATCAGCGTCTATGGAAGTGATACAAGCCAAAGTGGGTTTCATTTCAAGGAAGGACCGATCAAACTCGTCAGCTTCTACCACTGTAAAATCATTTCCATTTTGTATTAAATTAGATTTATAATTTTCTGAAATACCACCAAAGAACGCAGTTACTTTTTGCTGTGATTCAAACATCAAATGCCCTAAAATACTGGAAGTCGTGGTTTTACCATGGGTTCCAGCCACGGCCAAGCATTTAGTGTTGTTTGTGATAAGTCCAAGAACCTTAGCTCTTTTAATGACTTTAAAATCGTTAGTTTTAAAGAAGTTTAAAATTGTATTAGATTTGGGAACGGCTGGAGTAGTGACGATTAATGTTGTGGCTGAATCTAAAAATTTTGGTTCTACAAGATCTATATCGGACTCAAAAATAACTTTAATTCCTTTGGATTGAAGAGACGCTGTGTTGTGACTTGGGGTTTTGTCATAACCAGCGACATTCTTTTGACAGCTGTGAAAATATAGTGCAAGGGCACTCATACCGATACCTCCTATACCGATAAAAAAGACCGTTTCAAAAGAATTTAAATTCATGTGCTTAAAAGTGTTTCAATTTCAGCGACAATGGCTTCAGTTGCATTTATTTTTGCTAATTTTTTAATGTTGCTCTTTAATTTTTTCCGAAGGCTTTCAGAGTCTAAAAGCTTGGAGAATTCATGTTCAAATTCCAATTCCAAGGCTGCTTCTTCAATTAAAATAGCCGCCTCCTTTTTTGAAATTGATTCTGCATTTTTGGTTTGATGGTCTTCCGCCACATTTGGGGAGGGAATAAACACTACAGGTTTGCCAACCACACACAATTCAGAAACAGAACTCGCCCCAGCCCTTGAAATCATAAAATCAGCAGCGGCATAGGCATAATCCATTCTGTTGATAAACGGACGTACACAGACTTCAGGAAGATTTTCGTAACGCTTGTATTCATCATAGTATAAACTACCACATTGCCAAATGACTTGTAGTTGATTGGCTCTAAAATAGTTTAGCTTATCTTCTATTAATTTATTGATTCTATGGGCCCCCAAACTTCCCCCTAAAACCAAAACCGTTTTGTGTTTTGTTTGCAGTCCAAAAAAGTTTTTTGCTTGGTCACTTTTAGCTGACAAATCCAAAAGATCTTGCCGAACAGGATTGCCTGTCATTTTAATTTTATTTTTTGGGAAAAATTTTGACAACCCCTCGTAAGCGACACATATAGCATTGACTTTGGTGCTGAGTAACTTGTTGGTAATACCCGGAAAGGAATTTTGCTCTTGTATCAAAGTTGGAATTCCAAACAAGGATGCCATGTACAGTATTGGACCACTGGCGAAGCCTCCTGTACCGATAACTGTTTTGGGCCTGAATTTTATTAAAATAAAAAAAGAATGAAACAGACTGGTGACCAATTTCAAGGGAAATAATAGATTTCTGAACAGTTGGCCTCTGTAAAATCCTGAAATCCACAATCCTGTGATTGAAAATCCTGCCTTGGGTATTTTTTCCATCTCCATTTTACCCTTGGCACCAACAAATAAAAATTTCATTCCAGGAAACTGTAATTTAAGAGCTTGAGCAATGGCAAGTGCAGGATAAATATGTCCACCGGTACCGCCTCCTGATATTATGACTTTTAGATTTTTCATTCCAATGCCTCGCTTAAAATTTCTAAAGGGTGTTGTTCGTGTCCCTGTTGGTTTCTGATCTCCTCTCTTTTTGCACTTACACTCAATACAATCCCAATGGCAAGACAAGTTACCCATATAGAAGTACCTCCACTACTTATCAATGGCAAGTTTTGCCCAGTAACTGGAAACAATTCAACTGCAACACCCATGTTAATCAGTGCTTGAAATACAATGGGCAAACCAACACCAACGGTTAATAACTTCCCAAATACGGTATCTGCTTTCTGAGCAACAATGACAATTCTAAAAAGCAACAACAAATAAAGCGTCAGTAAAAACAAGCCCCCTATCAATCCGTATTCTTCAATGATAATGGCGAAAATAAAATCTGAGGAAGATTGTGGTAAAAAGTTTTTCTGAATACTTTTTCCGGGCCCAAGTCCGTAAATACTTCCGGTTGCAATGGCTATTTTTGCCTTTTCAATTTGATAATCTTCTTTGGTGTCTTCCGGATCCATAAAATTCTGAATTCGACTCGTCCATGTGTCTACCCTATTTGGCATAGCCTCAGGAAAAGCTTTGGCAACTAAAATAAAAAGACCAAGTACAACAATACCAGAACCAGCAACCAGTCCCAAATACTTTAAGGGATATCCACCCAAAAAGGCTAATACCATTAACATTGAAAAAATGATAAGTGCTGTTGATAAATTTGCAGGTAAAATCAATAACAATACGGAAAATATTGGAAGCCAAAGGGGAATTATTGAGGCCCTTAAAGAAATTTCTTTGTCGTGAATCTTGGTGAGGTAACGTGCAACAAACACCATTAATACCAAAGCTGCAAGAGTGGATGGCTGAAAGGTAAATCCTACAAAGGGGACTTGAATCCAACGGCTGGCATTGGCACCATCAATAGTGAATCCCTGCAACAATGTCACTAACAACAAAATTAAAATAACAGGAAACATAACTATTGAAAGGCCTTTAAAATAGCGGTAGGGTATTTTGTGAACGCCGTATATGATTGAAAATCCTAAAAACAGATGAACGAAATGTTTGATAAAGTAACCAAAGGTTTGTCCGTTACCGCCGGAGTAAGCCAAGTTACTCGCCGCACTGTAAACAGGCAAAAAAGAAAATATAGCCAAAAGAGCCACAATAGCCCATATCATCCGATCTCCTCTTATGCTATTTAGGTTTGTCTTCATCTATAATTGTCTTACAGCTGCTTTAAATTGCTGTCCTCTGTCTTCATAATTTTTAAATAAATCAAAACTGGCGCAGGCTGGAGACAACAACACGCGATCCCCTCCACTAGCCACTTTGTAAGCAATCTTTACAGCTTCACTCATAAACTGTGTTTCAACAATGATATCTACCATGGATTCAAAATTTTCAAAAAGCCTATCATTGTTCTTACCCAAGCATATAATAGCCTTGACTTTTTCATTTACAAAGGGATAAAGCGTACTGTAATCGTTGCCTTTATCAACACCGCCTACTATCCAAACCGTGGGAGAATTCATGCTTTCAAGCGCAAAATAGGTGGCATTTACGTTAGTGGCCTTAGAGTCATTAATGTAATGCACATTGTTGATCTTAAGAACAGGCTCTAAACGATGTTCGGCTCCTTGAAAACATTCCAAGCTCTCACGTATGGTTTCTTTTCGAATTTTTAGTAAATGCCCAACTGTGGCTGCCGCCATGGCATTTTTTATGTTGTGCTTTCCTTCCAAAGCTAAATTAGATGTTGGCATCTGAATGGTGTTTTTTTTATTTGTTATTGTTATTATTTTATCTTTATAATGCGCGCCTTGTTCTAAAGATTTTTCTAAAGAAAAAGGCATTAGTATAGACTGAATTGGGTGGGTTTTTAAATAAGTATCAATGATCGGATCATCGGCATCGTATATCAAATAATCTGACTTGGTCTGATTCATTATAATTCTAAATTTGGCACTGATATAGTTTTCAAATTTGTAATCGTATCGGTCTAAATGATCAGCTGTAATATTGGTAATTACAGCAATATGTGGATGAAATTTTTCAATGCCATCCAATTGAAAACTGCTGAGCTCCAATACAAAATAATCAGGTTTTCTCTTGATTTTTTTGGCAAAGCTTTCTCCAATATTTCCGGCCATAACCGCCTCTAATTTGGCTTGTTTTAAAATGTGATGAACCATCATTGTGGTCGTCGTTTTTCCATTACTTCCAGTCACTCCAATTATTGTAGCGCTGGTAAACTGTGCCGCAAATTCAATTTCAGACACCACCGGTACCCCATTTATCCGCAATTGCTTTACAATAGGTGCCGCGTCTGATATGCCTGGGCTTTTGACAACCAAATCGGCCTTTAATATTTTTAAAGCCTTATGCTGTCCCTCTTCCCATTCAATCTCATGATGTAAAAGAACGTCCTTATACTTTTTTTTGATGTTTCCGAAATCGGAAACAAAAACCCGGAATCCCTTCTCTTTGCCAAGCAAAGCTGTTCCAACCCCACTTTCACCACCGCCAAGAACTACCAATCGCTTCATTTATCTAATTTTCAATGTCACAATGGTGAGAATCGCCAGTAGGATCCCAACGATCCAAAATCGCGTGACAATTTTACTTTCGTGATATCCTAACTTTTGATAATGATGATGAAGTGGAGACATTTTAAAAATTCGACGGCCCACCCCGTATTTTTTCTTTGTGTATTTAAAGTAACTGACCTGTAATACCACAGATAAATTTTCCATCAAGAAAATACCGCAAAGCAATGGGATCAACCACTCTTTGCGAACTGCAATGGCAATAACCGCGATGATACCCCCTATAGTTAGACTTCCCGTATCTCCCATAAAAACCTGTGCTGGATAAGTATTATACCATAGAAAACCTATCAAGGCGCCCACAAAAGCAGCAATAAAAATTGTAATCTCCTCCACCCTAGGGATGTACATGATATTTAAGTAGTCAGAAAAAATTATGTTTCCTGAAACCCATGCGAAAATACCAAAGGTTAAAGCTATAATAGCGGATGTTCCCGCAGCCAGTCCATCAATACCATCTGTAAGATTTGCACCGTTAGAAACCGCCGCGATGATAAAAATGGTGATCAACACAAATACAATCCAAGCATAGGGTCCTAAACTTGGATGGATCCAAGTGATCAAATCAGCGTAATCGAACTCATTGGCTTTAAAAAAGGGAATGGTTGTTTTTGTGGATTTAGTTTCTGCATAAAACTGAAGTTTAGAGCTTTTGGACGCGGCCAATGTCTTTTGCATTTCAAATGGTAATTTCTCCTTTATGGTAACCTCTGAATGGAAAAAAAATGTCAATCCCACGATGATACCCAATCCCACTTGGCCTATGATTTTGAACTTGCCCTTTAGGCCCTCTTTGTCATTTCTGAATTTTTTAATATAATCATCTACAAACCCTATACTGCCCATCCAAAGCGTGGTCACTAACAATAAAAGGATGTAAATATTTTCTAATTTACCAACCAAAATTACGGGTAAGATGGTGGCTAAAATGATGATTAATCCACCCATGGTTGGCGTCCCTGCTTTCTCTTTCTGTCCTCTAAGACCCAAATCTCGAATGGTTTCTCCAACTTGTTTCTTTTGCAAAAACTTAATAATCCGCTTTCCGAAAATAGTAGAAAATAACAGCGATAGTATAATGGCCAGTGCGGCTCTAAAGGTCAAAAACCCAAAAAGGGAAGCACCTGGCATTTGGTATTCGTTTTCTAAATATTCGAACAAATAGTACAACATCTTATTTCTGCAGTTTATTTAAACATTTCCTTGCCACTTCAAAATCACTGAAATGTATTTTTTTCCCTTTTATTTCTTGATAATTTTCATGTCCCTTCCCCGCCAATAATATGATGTCGTTAGCATTGGCCAACTGACAGGCAGTTTTAATGGCTTGTGTTCTATTTGTTATAGAAATAATTTTATTGTAATTCTGAGCCTCTACTCCTAGTTCCATTTCTGTAATAATATGTTCTGGGTTTTCAGAGCGTGGATTGTCACTCGTCAAAATGACTTTGTTGCTCAAAAGAGAAGCGATATGACCCATTTTAGGTCGCTTGGTTTTATCTCGATCCCCTCCACAGCCAACAACTGTGATTAGGGTTTCATTTTTGGTTCTTATGGCATTGATAGTTTGCAAAATATTTTTCAGCGCGTCTGGGGTATGTGCATAATCAACGATCACCGTAATATCAGATACTGTGATAAAAAATTCAAAGCGGCCACTTACACTTTCCAAAGTACTTATCAATCTTAAAATTTCATTTGACTCCATTCCCAAAATATCAGCACAAGCAAAAATAGCAGCTAAGTTATAGGCATTAAATTCACCAATAAGCTTGGCCCAAACCTCTGCGTCGTTTATTTTTAGCAACAGACCCTTGAGTTGATTTTCAAGGATTTGTACTCTATAGTCGGCCTGCGTCTTTAAAGCATAACTGTAAGGTTTAGCATTGCTGTTTTGAACCATAAACTGGCCATTTTTATCATCAAGATTAACAAGAGAAAAGGCCGATTTAGGCAGCTGATCAAAAAATGATTTCTTGACGTCTCTGTAGGCAGAAAAAGTTTTGTGATAATCCAAATGATCATGAGTAAGGTTTGTAAATATTCCCCCATTAAATTCTAAAGCTTCCGTTCGATACTGGTCAATGCCGTGTGAACTGACTTCCATAAAACAAAATTCCACACCCACATCACTCATTTGCTTTAAATAGCGATTTATTGTTATCGAATTTGGTGTGGTGTGGGTCGCTGGAAAAACTTGGTCATCAACCAATATTTTGACCGTTGAAAGCAAACCAACCTTGTATCCAGCAGCCTTGAACAAATCATACAAAAGAGAACTGACAGTTGTTTTCCCATTGGTCCCTGTAATCCCTATTAAATTTAGATTTTTAGAGGGTTGTTCGTAAAAATTAGCTGCCATATAAGCCAATGCTATTGCAGAATTTTTAACCTGTACATAGGTGATGGCGCTTTGCTTTATTTTGATGTGCTGTTGGTGAACAATGACAGAGGCTCCTTTTTCAATGGCTTGATCAATATATTGGTGACCATCACTTTCAAGGCCCTTAATAGCCACAAAAAGATGGCCTTTTTGAATTAATCTTGAATCGGATTGAAGCCCTGAAATGGAAGTATTGGTGGAGCCAAATACAACTTTAATGGCAACCTTATACAATATATCTCTTAATAATTTCACGATAATTCTAAAACAATATTTGTGTTTGGTTTCACTTTTTGACCACTTACTAATGATTGCTTTTCTACAATCCCATCCCCTATGGTTGTCACTTTTAATCCCATGTTTTCTAAAATCGCAATGGCGTCCATTGCTGGCATTCCCTTGAGATCGGGCATGATATTTGTCGCAGCCTGTGCTAACTTAAAATAAGCTTGAAATTGATTTTGAACGGCTTCTGATGTCTGATTGATATTATCAATAAAATCCATACTGGGCGCATTGGTATAAATTTTTTGGGCAATTTTTTTAAAGACAGGTCCAGAGACATCGGCACCATAATAACCCACGTTTTTATCCGGCTCATGAATCACTACAATGCAAGAATATTTTGGGGAATCAGCAGGGAAATATCCAGAAAATGTTGAGATATAATTTAGTTGATCTTTGCTTGAATAATTTTTCTGACAAGTTCCTGTCTTACCCGCCATAGAAAAATTTTCAGAATACAACCCATGCGCTGTACCATGGGGTTTTTCCACCACATTTTTAAGCAGTACTTGTAACTTTTTGATCGTTTCTGGTTTGCATATTTGAGCACTGATAACTTCCGTTTCAAAAACCTCAACGGATTGGTCAATGGCTTTGACTTCTTTCAAAAATCGGGGCTTTACCATCTTACCGTCATTGGCAATAGCGTTGTAAAAAGTTAAGATTTGAAGTGGCGTAAAAGAAACACCATAGCCGTAGGCCATCCACTGCAAGGCAATACCACTCCAGCGATTGTTTTTAATGCGAGGATCGGGAATGATAGATTTACCCTCTCCAACCAGCGCTAAGCCCAACGAATCTCTAAGGTTCATTCGGTATAGGCCATCGACAAAAAGAGATGGGTTTTTCTTGTATGCTTCGTATACAGCACTGACAACTCCAGTGTTGGAAGAGACTTCAAAAGCTTCAGCAACAGAAATTTTTCCATAGCCTCCTTTCTTTGAATCACGGACTTTGTTTCCGTAAAAAGAAAGAACACCATCTTTAGTGTCTACAATTGAAGTTGTGTCAATTTTTTGATCATCCAAAGCCACAGCAAGTGCCATCAACTTAAATGTTGAACCAGGCTCGTGAGATTCCCCAATGGCATAATTAAGACGCTCATAATAATCGCCCTCAAGGTTTCTACCAAGATTGGAAATGGCTCTAATCTCCCCTGTTTTGGTTTCCATGACCACCACAGATCCGTGGTCTGCTTTATAGATTTCTAACTGCTCCAAAAGCGCATGGTGTGCAATGTCTTGAATATTGACATCAATAGTGGTATATACATCATAACCGTCTTTGGGCTCCGTTTGATTAAAATCGTCAATGGGTTTCCACTGTCCTTTTCCTATGCTTTGTTTGAGGCGTTTTCCGTTTACGCCCCGCAAGTATTTTTCACCAAAAGCACCATCAATACCAACTCGGGTTATATAGCCTTGGGTGTCCATTCTTTCATAGCCAATGGTGCGCTGCGCAATCCCTCCCAGTGGGTAATCGCGCTTTGTTTTTTGCTCCACAATGAGCCCGCCTCTAAAACTGCCCAATTTTAACAAAGGAAATGATCTAAAACGCAAATAATCGGAGTAATCTAAATTGCTCGCCAGTAAGAAATAACGGTTTTTATTTTCGCGGGCTTTTCGGAGTTGTTTTTGTAATTCACTCTTAGAACTTTTATTAAAGTTGGACAGAGAATCACAAAGCCCACCCAAAAACATTTCAAAATTTTGAGTTGTTGAAGTGACCAAATCAATTCGAATGTCATACTTTGGAACTGAAGTAGCCAGTAGGTTTCCATTCAAAGAATAAATATTACCCCTGTTCGCAGGTATAACAACGTCCTTCAATGTTCTTTTTTCTGCCAATGCTCTATAGGAGTCACCATTGACAAATTGTATTTTAGTCAAATTGTATACCACCATCAATGCAAAAACAAACATACACCCGGAAATGAAGTAAAGCTTGTTGAGTATATTGGTTTGACTGTCTGACATTTAGAGTTGTTGTGTATTAGATGTGACTACTATTTTCGTGGGTGGCGCTTCTGATGGGAATACGCCTTCTTTTTTCATTAAATCCCTAATCTGAGATTCCATCTTTAAGCCCATAAGCTGGGTTCTTTTTTCTACATATTGGGAGCGAAGGGCTTTGACGTCTTCTTGGAGCTTGGCGATGTAATGTACCTTGCTATCAGCGCTGTGGGAACTGGCAATCGTGATTAATGCCAAGGAAGAAAAGAAAAGAATGAGCCGCCAATTTTTGTAAGCGCCGTCACTGACAAGCTGTGTTCCCCTTAGTATGCCGTATATCGTTTCTTTCATTTATTTACCGATAGTTTTTGAGCTATCCTCAGTTTAGCGCTGCGCGCTCTGTTATTTATTTTAATTTCACTTTGTTTAGGAACCATTAGTTTTCCTATTTTTTTTAATGGAACATCAAAATTTCCAAAGACGTCTCTTTGTGGCTCCCCCTCAAACATGCCATTTCTTACAAATCTTTTTACCAAGCGGTCCTCCAACGAGTGATAGGAAATTACACTCAATCTTCCACCCCCTTTTAACACATCTTTTGCATCCAGTAAAAAGGATTTCAAAACCTCTAATTCGTTGTTGACTTCAATGCGAATGGCCTGATAAATTTGAGCCAAAACCTTATTATGCTTTCCCCGGGGCAAATACTTACCCAAAAGCGCTTTTAATTGAAAAGTCGTCTCAATGGGGGCTTTGCTGCGCGCCGCTACAATGGTCCTAGCCAAGGCTGGAGCCGATCTCAATTCTCCGTAATTTTTAAACAAACGCCTTAGTTCCTCTTCCTCGTAATGGTTGATCACCGATTTGGCTGAAAGAGAGTCTTCTTGGTTCATTCTCATGTCTAAAGGGGCATCATAACGAGTAGAGAAGCCTCGCTCTGGAGCATCAAACTGATAAGACGAAACGCCAAAATCAGCTAAAATCCCATCGACAGAATGGATACCATAAAACTTTAAAAAGCGTTTCAAGTGCTTAAAATTTTCTTGAATTAATAAAAATCTTGAATCCTCAATAGTATTTAAAAGAGCGTCTTTATCTTGATCAAATGCAATCAATTTCCCACCGGGTCCCATACGTCGTAAAATCTCTCTACTATGACCTCCACCCCCAAAAGTTACATCGACATAAACCCCATTATTCTTTATTTCCAAACCATCAACAGCTTCCTTGAGCAGTACAGGTTTATGATAATCCATCGACATTATCTTGACCCATGACCTCTTCCGCCAAGGCTGCAAAATCACTTGCGGCATCATCAATGGCTTTCTCGTATTGGGTTTTATCCCAAATCTCTACTATACTGACCGCAGAGGACACGACAATTTCTTTTTCAATTTTTGCAAACCCAAGCAAGTCTTTGGGGATCAATAAACGTCCTGAGGCATCTAAGTCTACTACTTTTACTCCTGCTGTAAACCTTCGAATGAAATCGTTATTCTTTTTCTTAAAGCGGTTGAGTTTATTGACTTTTTGCATCAGAGCTTCCCATTCTTGCGCTGGGTAGAGCTCAATACATGGCTGAAATACGGCGCGCTTCAGCACAAATCCGTTTCCCATGGAACCTGCCAACTGCTTTTTCAAAGCCACAGGGAGCATCAAACGCCCTTTAATATCGGCCTTGCACTCATATGTTCCGGTCAGTGTATTCATCAGATTATACAAATAATATGATTTGTTATCCCAAATTTAGAAAATAATTACCACTTTTTACCACTTTTTACCACATTGTTAATAAATTTCTATTAAATGCAATATACATCGATGAATTACCTAATAAATTTACTTTAAATTACTGATTAACAGTTTATTATAAAAAATGTGTCAAAATTAACATTTAGCTGCTAAAACCTCTATTTTATGAAAAAATAAAAGCTTTTTAACCCCATAAAACCTAATTAACTAGCTTGTTTGAATTGTTTATTTTTGAATCTTTATTAAATAAAATTGATTAGCTTTGCTCAGTTAGCATTAACGCAACGTTTTGTATGAATTACGGATTAAAGAAGGAGGGTAAATTCACTTACTCTGAAATCGGAGAGGGACGTCCTATTATCATATTACACGGTCTTATGGGTGGATTGAGTAATTTTGATGGGGTCATAAAGGCCTTCAGTCAAAACGGATATAAATTGGTTTTACCCCAATTGCCTATCTATTCACAAAGCTTGCTCAATACAAACGTCAAAAGTTTTTCAAAATTCCTCAAGGAGTTTATTGCCTTTAAAAACTATAAAGACGTCATTCTTTTAGGGAATTCTCTAGGGGGGCACATTGGCTTGTATTATACAAAACACTTTGCCGAAAGAGTGGCTGGACTGGTCATCACAGGAAGTTCTGGTCTTTATGAAAGTGCCATGGGAAGCGGATATACCAAACGCAGTGATTACAGTGTCATTAAGGCCAAAGCAGAGGAAGTTTTCTACGACCCAGCAGTTGCCACCAAAGAAATTGTAGACGATGTATTTACCACAGTAAACGACAGAGATAAACTAGTAAAAATACTGGCAATTGCTAAAAGTGCCATACGACACAATATGGCCAAAGATCTCCCCAAAATGGCCGCCCCTACCTGCATCATCTGGGGTAAAAATGACATTGTAACTCCTCCAAATGTCGCTGAAGAATTTCACAGTTTGTTGCCAAATTCTGAGTTGTATTGGATAGACAAATGTGGACATGCCCCTATGATGGAGTATCCCGAACGCTTTAATGAAATTCTTTTTGAATGGCTTGAAAAAACAGGCCTCTAAGTCCTTCTAAATGCGCATCAAAACCGCAAAATTTGTAGTCAGCAATCAAGATGTTTCTAAATGCCCAAAAAACAATCTCCCAGAGTACGCTTTTATAGGCCGAAGTAATGTTGGAAAATCTTCCCTAATTAACATGCTGACTAATCAGAAAAAATTAGCGAAAACCTCTGGTCGTCCTGGGAAAACACAATTGATCAATCACTTTATCATAAATCAACAGTGGTATTTGGTTGACTTACCAGGCTATGGATACGCAAGAGCCTCCAGATCTACAAAAAACATCTTTCAGAAATTTATTACCGCATATTTCAAGCAAAGAAAACAATTGGTTTGCGCATTTGTTTTGATTGACATTAGACATGAACCCCAACCCATTGATCTCGAATTTATACAATGGCTGGGTAAGAACACCATCCCATTTAATATTGTCTTTACAAAATCTGATAAGTTAAAACCTAAAGCCATTGAAAGAAACATTGAAAATTACAGCGTGGTTTTAAAAGAGCAATGGGAAGAATTACCACAATATTTTATTACCTCCTCTCTAAACTATGACGGCAAGCTCGAACTGCTAACGCACATTGGGCAAATCAATGCTTCATTGACCGATTAATTTTCAATTTGATGGCAATATCACCATTGCTGACAAGATTTTTTTTACTTTAGCATTAAGATTATATCCCATGCTTTACTTTCAAAATATTGGTGCTTATTTTTTAATGATTGCCGAAATGTTTCGCAAGCCTACAAAGTGGACGGTCATGAAAGATTTGATTCTCAAAGAAATTGAGGACTTAGTCATTGGATCGCTTGGAATTGTTGCCTTTATTTCCTTTTTTGTGGGGGGCGTTGTAACCATCCAAACGGCTTTAAACATAAACAGCCCTCTGATTCCTAAATACCTGGTCGGATTTGCTACCAGACAATCTGTTATTTTGGAATTTGCTCCTACATTTATTTCTGTGATTATGGCGGGAAAGGTCGGCTCCTTCATCACTTCTAGTATTGGATCAATGCGAGTTACTGAGCAAATTGATGCCCTTGAAGTCATGGGGGTCAATTCCATAAATTATTTGGTATTCCCCAAAACAATTGCCATGCTTTTATATCCATTTGTGATTTCCATAGCCATGTTTTTAGGCATCATTGGCGGTATGGCAGCTTGTGTATATGGTGGATTTTCCACACTTGAAGATTATATTACTGGTATTCAATTGGATTTTATACCCTTCCATATGACCTATGCCTTTATCAAAACATTTGTCTTTGCCTTTGTATTGGCCACCATTCCATCTTTTCACGGCTACTATATGAAAGGCGGGGCCTTAGAAGTTGGCAAGGCAAGTACCATTGCATTTGTATGGACAAGTGTGGTCATTATTTTATTGAACTACATACTAACTCAATTGCTGCTCAGTTAATGATAGAAGTTAAAAACCTATATAAATCATTTGGGGATGTGGAAGTGCTAAAAGGTATTTCAACCTTTTTTGAGCAAGGAAAAACAAATTTAATCATTGGCCAAAGTGG
>JAYYCW010000076.1:0-19412 GCA_036161535.1 Bacteroidota bacterium
CAAGAACCCCTTTATCCTTGACCAGGAGGCGAGCTTTACCAAAAGCCTTAGTAGGAATGCAAGCCATCGAACTGTGATCGCCACTTCCAACGTCCTCTCTGATGGCATTAGCGATAATATTTTCAATTTCAATATTAAATACTGCTGGATTTTTCATTAAGTAAATTGAATTACTAAAATAGTCATCAAAGTTAAAAAATAAAAAATAAAATCTAATTTATGTTTAACTTTGTTGCATGAAAGTCAAACTCATCGTAATAGGAAAAACCCATTCCCAAGCCCTCACAGATTTGATTCAAAAATACAGCAATAGACTTCAACACTACCTAACTTTTTCTATAGAAATTATCCCGGACTTAAAGCGAACAAAAAAACTAGGCGAAGTTGTACAGAGACAAAAAGAGGGTCGTTCGATCTTAGAAAAAATATCTGAATTTGACCGCTTGTTTCTTTTCGATGAAGCTGGTAAAACATTTGATTCCATTGGATTTGCCGGCTTTTTACAAAAACAAATGAATTCTAGTTTAAAACAATTGGTTTTCGCCATTGGTGGACCCTATGGTTTTTCTGATGAAGTTTACAAAAAAGCCAGCGGAAAAATTTCGCTTTCAAAAATGACGTTTTCTCATCAAATGGTGCGTTTATTTGCAATCGAGCAGTTGTACAGAGGTATGACAATTTTAAAAAATCAGCCTTACCACCACCAATAAAATAAAAATATGATTGAAATTATTTTTGCCACTAACAACTTAAATAAACTCATTGAAGTACAAGCCCAACTCCCAAAGTCAATCAAACTCTTAAGTCTGAAAGATATCGGCTGTAAACAAGACCTACCAGAAACACAAACAAGTCTAATAGGAAATGCAATACAAAAAGCTGATTATATAAAATCTAAATACAATTTGGACTGCTTTGCAGACGATACCGGCTTGGAAGTTAAAGCTTTAAATGGCGCACCTGGTGTACATTCTGCGCGTTATGCAGGCCCAGAAAAAATAGCTGAGAACAACATACGTAAATTAATTGATGCCCTTGAGTGTCAAGACAATCGCAAAGCACAATTTCGAACAGTTATTGCCCTGCACTACAAAGGAGAATTATTAATGTTTGAAGGTATTTGCAAAGGGGAAATTACAAAGCAAGTCTCCGGCAGTGGTGGCTTTGGATATGATGCCATTTTTAAACCCGATAACCAACAAAAGACATTTGCAGAACTCAGCTTAGAAGAAAAAAATAAAATTAGTCATAGAGGAATCGCAGTTGCTAAGCTGATTAAGTTTTTTAATGAAAAATTTGAAAATAATTAAATAATGTACCTTTGCAAAAATCCTCAGGGTGAGGTTGTGTTACAGGAAGTTCAGTTTATACGTTCGATAGGCTTCTAAGCTAACAACTTAAAATGCATGTCGAAATAACTATTTGAATGAATACATTCCAAACATTGGGTCTTGAAGCACATTTGCTTCAAGCTGTCTCAGATCTTGGGTTTGAAACCCCGAGTGAAGTTCAACAAAAAGCCATTCCAAAACTCCTCAAAGAAGAAGATGATCTTGTCGCGCTCGCACAGACAGGGACGGGCAAAACTGCGGCATTTGGATTTCCCTTACTACAAAAAATTGACATCAACAGTCGCACAACACAAGCTTTGATTTTATCACCAACTCGAGAGTTATGTCTTCAAATCACAAATGAATTAAAACTTTATGGTAAATATTGCAAAGGCTTAAACATTACTGCAATCTACGGGGGTGCAAGCGTCACAGAACAAGCAAAGAAAGTAAAACGAGGTACACAGATTATCGTAGCGACACCTGGAAGAATGAAAGACATGATTTCCAGGCGTTTGGTAAACATCTCAAAAATTGATTATGCGGTGTTGGATGAAGCCGACGAAATGCTTAATATGGGTTTTTTTGAAGATATAAAATCCATACTTTCTTTTACACCAGTTGAAAAATCAACATGGTTATTTTCAGCTACCATGCCAAAAGAGGTGGCGGTAATTGCCAAAAAATTTATGTCATCCCCTATTGAAATCATCATTGGAAATAAAAATATTGGAAGTAAAAACGTCTCTCACGAGTATTATATGGTAGGCTCAAGAGATCGTTACCAAGCGCTGAAAAGATTGGTAGATGCCAACCCAAATATTTTTGCAGTGGTATTTTGTAGAACAAAACGAGACACTCAAAAAGTAGCTGAAAAGCTTATTGAAGACGGCTATAGCGCGGGTTCACTACATGGAGACTTAAGTCAAAATCAACGGGATTTGGTAATGAAATCATTCCGAAATAAACAAATTCAGATGTTGGTTGCTACAGATGTTGCAGCACGAGGAATTGATGTTGAAGACATCACCCACGTCATTAATTACCAATTGCCAGATGAAATAGAAACATACACCCACCGCAGTGGTCGAACAGGCCGCGCTGGAAAAACAGGGTTATCAATTGTTATTATTACAAAAAGCGAACTACGCAGAATAAAAACCATTGAAAAAATGATTCAAAAGCAGTTTATCAAAAAAGAAATCCCAGATGGGATTCTGATTTGTGAAATCCAATTAAAAGCTCTTGCGCATAAAATAAATGACACTGAAATCAATGGCGAAATCGATAATTACCTTGAGGAAATTAAGACATTATTTTCAAACACAACTAAAGATGAACTCATCAAAAAATTCTTTTCTGTAGAGTTCACAAGATTTTTCAACTACTACAACAAAGCAAAAAATTTAAATGTTCCCAAAGGAGATACCCATTTATCACAGAGCGACAATAGTGATAATTCTGCACGGTTTTTTATAAACATTGGTAAAAAAGATGGTTATGACTGGATGCAAATGAAAGACTTTTTAAGAGACAGTCTGGGACTCAGTCAAGGCGATGTTTTCAAAGTAGATGTTAAGGATAGTTTTTCGTTTTTTAATACCGAGATCTCTCACATGCCGAAAGTCCTTGAGTTTTTCAATGATTTCAAACTAAACGGGCGTTATATCAATGTTGAAATTTCCGAAAAGAAAGACCGCAGCCATCAAAGACGAAGGGGTAAACAGAAACATGATGAATATGGTAGCTGTGGAAAATCTGGCAGAGTTCGTTCTACAAGGCCATCAGACTTTAAACATGTAACTCGGAGATTGCGACCCAGAAGAAACCGCAGACGCTAATTTTTTTGTTAATATTTAAACAAAATTTAAATTCAAAAGGGAGGTTTGAGCATTGTTTATTATTTTTAGTGACGTTACTGATATGAAAAGTCTTCTTATTTTTATTTCCTTTTTGTTGACGCCATTGTTTGGCCTAGCTCAGGACAATATATGGGTCAAAGGCAAAATTGTCAATGCCGCTGATGACAAACCCATGGAGCGTGTCAATATTGTCAATCTCAACCAGGTTTATGGGACTTCCACTGATTCCAATGGAGACTTTGAAATACAAGCCCGCTCCAACGACACCCTTCACTTTTCTTTTCTAGGCTTTAAATCCATTAAAGTGAGAGTGACCAATGACTGGATAGTTTTTGGGAATAGAACCACTATCAAATTGACCGAACTGGCTCTGGCTCTCGAAGAAGTTATTATTAATAAAATTAAACTGACTGGATATTTAGAGATTGATATCAAACAGATTCCGATTCAAAAAAATGTCCGTTACAGCATCTCTGGCCTCAATTCAGGCTACGAGTCAAGTCCAAGATCCCCCACTATGGTTACTAAAGTATTGGGTGCAATCTTGAATCCAGCAGATTTCCTACACAATATCTTTCGCAAAAATCCTGTTGAAATGCGAAAACTCAGAAAAATGAAAAAACAAGATGAAATACGAAACATTTTGGCCACTCGTTTTGACAGAGAAATGTTGACAGCTCTGCTAAAAGTTGACAAGATTGATTTGGAGCTTCTTGTCACTGAGTGTAATTACTCAGACGACTTTATTAAAACAGCTAATGATCTTCAAATTTTAGACGCTATTAGCGAATGTTATGAGGAATACAAAATCTTAAGCCGGAATCGAAACTAAGCTTTTATTTAACTTATTATCATTAGGGGTTTATCTTTAATTAATTAATCAACCAACAAAAACCTCTTACTTTAGAAATTAATTGTAAAATTGCTATTGGTATAATCGTTTGGTAGCTCTGAAGTTTGATCGCTTTTTAGTCTATCCTAATAAACAAATACAGTCATCAGAAGGTTCCTAAATTAATAGACTAGTCCGTTTTGTTTTTGGCCGCTATCCACTTAGACAAATACTTCGTGGATTGTTGAGTGTGGTGTTGTAACAACATTCCTGTTACATTATTTAAACGGTGTCTATCAATGTTTTCCACAAGCTCGTCAATTATTTTTAAAAAGGGTCCCTCGAATTTAGAACGTGAAAAGCGCTTCTCAAACACATTAAAGCCATTTGTCTGGGCTTTTTGCCAATCCCCCTTGTTGGAATATAATTGCACAGCTTTGTTTGCAAAAGACAGCACTTCGTCCTCGATAAAACCGTTGGAGGAATGTCTTCCAAAAACACCTTCAGCTGCAATGCTAGAAAGACCACAAGGAATACCATGTCGCATGGCCTCTACAACCTTACCTTTAAGTCCTGCACCAAATTGAAGTGGCGCCAACAACATGCGGTGAGATTTTAAAACAAGCCCAAGATCATCAGTACGACCTGAAATAAAGAAATTTTGGGACTCATTTTGAAGAGAAAAATGCTCTGACTTGGCATAGGCACCGTAAATAAAAAGTTTGGCTTGAACGAGCTTTTTGTTAATCAAAGGCCAAATATGGGTCTTTAAGTGAGTTACTGCTTGTAAATTTGGACGGTGTAAAAAATTTCCAATGAAAACAAAATCATTTCGAGCTTCAAAGGAAGCCTTGTGGGCTAAAGATTTTTCATATTTTGAAAACTCAAAAATAAATGGAATGTAAATCAGTAAGTTCAAAGGTATTCCTACCTCTTGCGTAAGTATGTCTAGTTCAACTTCAGAAATAATAAGCGAAAGATCGCAGCGATAAATACTTGCAATTTCACGACTTGCAATATCTGATTTTAAAAACGCTTTAGAGAAATACATTTTTGAGTCTAGGTTCTTTGCCCTTGCTTTTCTTAAAAAATGAAGATCTTCTGTGTCTAAAATCCTCAATGCATTGGGACAATACTTGGCAACACGCCAGCCAAATTGTTCCTCCGTCATAAATCGATCAAAAAGAACAACTACTGGATTTAACTTTGAAACAAAAACATCAAAACTTACATTGTTTAATTGAATTTCTACTGCTTCAATACCTAACGCCTCCAGGTTTTGCGAATGGGGGGTTCGCATTGCTGTAGTGCCAAAAACAACTTTATAATTGGCCTCTGTAAAGCATTTTAACAATTGTAAAATTCGGGTACCCGCTGCTGAAGATTTTGGCTCTGGATATACAAAACCAATGCACAATAAAATTTTTGAACCCTGCATATTTCTAGTTCTATTTTTCTCTAAAATAAGCATTAATTACTGTATCTTAAGTTGAAATTAAGATCTTCTCATTAAAAGTGATATCTTTGCATCATTAATAAGTTTTGATGTCATTATCACCACTAAACGCCATTTCACCTATCGACGGACGCTACCGTAACAAGGTTGTGCCGCTAGCTGCATATTTTTCTGAAGAAGCGCTTATTAAATATCGCATCTTGGTTGAAGTGGAATACTTTGTCGCTTTATGTGAACTTCCCTTGGAACAACTTTCTGATTTTGATCAGAGTTTGTTTAAATCGCTTCGAAAAATATATAAAGACTTTTCTAACAGTGATGCCAAAGCCATAAAGGAGATCGAGCACACAACAAACCACGATGTCAAAGCAGTTGAATATTTTATAAAAGAAAAGTTTGACAGTCTTGATATTGGTAAGTACAAAGAATTTATCCATTTTGGCTTGACCTCTCAAGACATCAACAATACAGCCATTCCACTCAGTATCAAACATGCTAATGAAGCTGTTTATATCCCAGAACTGGAAAGCCTGATAAAAACATTGGATGGATTGTCCAAAAAATGGACTGAAATCCCAATGTTGGCTAGAACACACGGGCAACCTGCCTCTCCTACTCGCTTGGGCAAAGAAATAACAGTTTATAAAGTGCGATTAGAGGAACAATTAAAAACATTAAAAAACATCCCCTACGCCGCTAAATTTGGAGGTGCTACCGGGAACTTTAATGCCCACCACTTGGCTTACCCTAAAGTAAGCTGGAAAAAGTTTGCAACACAACTTTTAGAAAATAAATTAGGACTTAAGCATTCATTTCCAACCACACAAATTGAGCATTATGATCACATGGCGGCACTTTTTGATGTCATGAAACGTATCAATTCAATATTGATAGATATGAATCGGGATTTTTGGACCTATATCTCTATGGATTACTTCAAACAAAAAATTAAAAAGGGGGAAGTTGGAAGTTCAGCCATGCCGCATAAAGTAAATCCTATTGACTTTGAAAACAGTGAAGGAAATTTGGGAATCGCCAATGCACTTTTTGAACACTTGGCAGCCAAACTCCCCATATCAAGGTTACAGCGCGACCTGACCGATAGTACAGTTCTAAGAAATGTGGGGGTGCCCTACGCGCACAGTCTCATCGCTTTTAAATCGACTTTAAAAGGGCTTCTAAAATTGCTGCTTAATCAGTCTAAAATTTCTGAAGATCTTGATAAAAACTGGGCGGTAGTAGCGGAGGCAATACAGACCATTTTAAGAAGGGAGGGGTATGTAAATCCCTACGAAACCCTTAAAGGACTTACTAGAACCAATACAAAAATTAATGCTAAATCCATTGCTGATTTCATTGATGGTTTAAAAGTTAGTCAAACTATCAAAGCGGAACTAAAAAGCATAAGTCCTTCCAACTATACAGGAGTTTAATTTCGTTATTATTCTGTAGCTGGCTAGAGCATAAAATCAAAAAAGTCATCTACATTAAGGCTTTCACAATCTAACTTATCAATAAAAGGTCCCAGTTGCATAATATCCGATAAATTCATTTTATTACCTAAAACGCGTATTACTGCAAAGCCAATGTCCATTGAATTAGTGAACACAACAAATTCGTCAATGCTGTTGTAATCTCCAATGTAATAAATTCGCACTCTTCCCTCCATTGAATTCCCAAAACTGATCAGTTCATTGTATTTTTCATCTTGAAGTAACTTCGTTAAAACTGCAACTTCCGCACTATAGACTTCCTTTTGACCGAATTTTATACTGTACCCCAACATATTTAATTTGTTTAAAGACTCAATGGCATTGGTTTGACTTTGATTGATTTCTTTACTGTCAATTTTAAGAAAAGTAATGGGCAAATCTGCAGAGATAAAAGCTATCGACTCTTGATGGTCTACAAAATAGGATTGCAGTGTAGACTTAGAATTACATGCCAATAAAAGTAGACAAATAAAAGCAGATAATGGGGTGTTTAAAAAATGGATCTTCATTGTTTTTTTGTTGCTTTTCTAAGTTGATCCCCACCTGGTATATTTAGTTTTTTGGTCAATTCCGAAACCATTCTCAAATCAATATCTCCAACCAAAGACAAAAGAACTGTTTCAATGGGAAGTTTATCTGCTCCATTAACAATCATCAAAAGCTCTGTAACATGGTAGTCGTCTTGACCAGAGCGCACGTAAAATTTGATATTTCGATCGGCTTCTTTGATGCGCATGAGTTCCTCTAATTTCGAATTTTTTATATAATTGTTGACATCTTTAGAAATGGCCTTTGAGACTTCAGAGTCCTCAGTTGTATATACCGTTAAATTTTCTAAAGTTTTGACCTGATTTAAAAAAGCATCTGCCTCCAGATCGTCAGTTTGAATATTCATTTCGGCCAACATTTTAAACATTTTTTTATTGACAACTAACGAAGTCACATTGTTCATGTCCTCATATTTACCAAATAAACTTTGGGCAAAAATTGTAGGATATATACATAAAAATAATATTGATAATAAGTTTTTCATTGTTTTAAAAATTAATGTCTTGTTTTGCTCTTTGTTGAGACTGAGATAAAGTGTTTAAAGAATTTATTTTATAAGTCCCCTTGTTAAGTTGGGTCGATAGCATTTCCAATGCATGTTTTGTATTCCCATAATTGTTGAGATATTCATCTGAAATCGCACCAGTGTTTTGTTTACTAATGTTTTGTAAAAATAATCCAAATAAAAGAAGGATTAAAGCTGCTATTGAAAGTTTTTTAAACTTTTATTATTTGTCTTTGAATGGTGTTTTATTTTTAAAGGATTGTTTTGCAATGATTGAAATACAATCAAATTGCGTTTTCTAAATTTTTAAATGCTGAGGAATACTGGCCATTTCAAAAAAAACTTTTAATTCAGCTTCTTCAAAAGAAGTTAAAGTGGCATTGTATTTTTCTAATAAATCTTCAATTTTATTTAATTCGATGGCGTTGTAATTGGATTATTTGATCACTCAATGTTTTCTGGCTTTTGAAAGCGCCACTCTTATGGCAGTTTCTTTCATGTCTAATATTATTGATATTTCGGAGAAAACATAACACTCTAAATCTCTTAATTGAATAATAAACCTTATTTTCTTGGAAGTTGTAGAATTAATTTATAGCTGTTTAACTGTGTCATTTATTTCAATCTGACGTTGTAATGAACCCGCCCTTCGGCCTTGGAAATTATTGTGTGTAATTCTCAAATTTCGCGCTTGAATTGAATTTAGGCGATCTAAACAATGATTTTTTGTAAGGGTCATCGCAAAAGCCTCAGGGCTATTTAAATCATCTAATCGCTTCCGTAACTTTCATAATTTTATAGGAATATTTTAGGGGGCATCTTCAGCCTCCGCAGTGAATAATAAAATACGCTTTGAAAATCGAACTATTTTATTTTTGATTGCATTTACAGTACTACTACAAACCAAAGCCTAAAATATTACAAATTGAAAATTATTTTAGTATGATAATAAATATCTGTAAATTGTAATGCGATAAATTGATTTTAAAAACAAGCCATAAACAGTTCATATTAAAATGAAATCAAAATACATTGTAATTTTTATCATGTGTAGTTTATTGTTTGCTTGCTTTGAAGACAACGATGACACGATAGCATCTTCCACAAATATTAAAGATTTTGTCTGGAAAGCGATGAATGCGGTTTATCTCTACAAATATGACGTCAATGATTTAACTGATGAAGGATTTAATAACAACCAAGCATACCAAAACTACTTAAATAGTTTTGACAGCCCAGAAAACTTATTTGAAGCTTTGATTTATGATCGACCAAACATAGATCGTTTTAGTGTTATTACGAGTAATTACTTTGACCTTGAACAGCAATTGAGTGGAATTTCAAGCAGTAATGGTGCAGAGTTTAATTTTTACTATGAACCTCAAAATAGCACTTCCCTATTTGGGGTTGTTCGCTTGGTACATCCTTACAGCAATGCGAGCGATAGCGGTTTAGAAAGAGGACAGATTTTTAATAAAATCAATGGCACAGCTTTGACTGCTGCAAACTTATCATCACTTTTAAACAACAACAGCTATTCCTTAAACTTGGCAACTTACGATGATAACAATACTGAAGACATCAGCGACGACGATTTAATTTTGGACACTGATCAAACAGTTTTGCTCACAAAACAAATTGGCTTTTCAGAAAATCCAATTTATGACACCAGTATAATAGATTTAAATTCTGAAAAAGTGGGTTATTTGATGTACAATGGTTTTGTCAATGAGTTTGACAACGAATTGAACCAAAAATTTAGTGATTTTCAATCTCAAAGTATTGATCATTTAGTTTTGGATTTAAGGTACAACTCTGGTGGCAACATTAGAACTGCCGCTGCTTTAGGCAGTATGATTACTGGCCAATTCGACAACCAGGTTTTTACCACTTTAAAATTCAATGAAGACTTGCAAAACAACAATGCAAACTATAATTTTTCCAACACCCTCAGCGATGGAACTAGCATCAACAGCTTAAATCTAACTAAAATATATATCCTCACTTCTAACGTTTCAGCTTCCGCGAGTGAAATGATTATTAATAGCCTAAAACCTTATATAGACGTGGTAATAATTGGCGATAAAACGGTAGGAAAATCTCAAGCTTCTCAAATTATTTACGATTCTCCAAATTTTGGAAGACAAAATGCAAATCCAGGTCACTCCTATGCCCTTCTTCCCCTTATCGCGATCACGGCCAATAAAAATAATGAAGAAGTGCCTCCCTCAGGAATTATTCCAATCATCAATCTTCTAGAAAGTCCAAAAAATTATGGGATTATTGGAGACGCAGAGGAACCACTTCTTCAAGCAGCACTGTCAGACATTCAAGGCAGCAACAGGCTTTCAAGCCCCGAAACACCTTCAAAACAATTTGTGGACTTCGAAACTTTGAGCCCTTTAAAAAGCTTAATGTACTTAGAGACTTCAAATGAATAAGAAGCATTTTATTATTGCCCTTATCATGCTTTTAGCAGCCCTTTCAAGGCTAATTCCACATCCTCCAAACTTTACACCCTTGATAGCCATCGCTCTTTTTAGTGGCTTTTATGCAGCTAACAAAGTTTTAATTTATGGCCTTCCCATCGTAACAATGCTAATATCAGACTTATTTATAGGGTTTTACAGCATATCAATCTTTGTTTATTTATCTTTTTTACTCATTAGTTTTTTTGGAACAATGTCAAAAAATCCTGGAGCTATCAAAATTATTTCTGGCGTCCTCCTTGGTAGTGTCAGCTTCTTTATAATTACCAATTTTGGCGTTTGGATTTTAGGGGGTTACCCCAGAAACTTCGCGGGCTTGTTGAGTTGTTACACCATGGCAATTCCTTTCTTTAATAACACTTTAGCAGGAAGTTTTTTCTACTCGACAATAATGATTTTGTGTTATTTATTTTGTAAAGAAATTTACAAACTTTTCAGAACATCTAAAATGTTCTAAATAAATTGAATCCGAAATAAATATCACCATCAGTCCAATCACCAGATGCTAAAGTCATGGCATTAATTGAATTCATGGGTTGTGAATTTGAAAATAACAGTTGAAAGACATGACCACCAGTTTCAATATCAACACCAACACCTAATGGGTTGTTGAAATTTGATTCATCTGCTCTGTTAAAGTGATGTCCATAATCAAAATTTAAAGATAGGCGTTTAGATAACTTGTAACGGCCGCCAAAGCACAATCCATATTGAGTGTTTTTTTGTGCATCAAAAATCACTAAATTTTCATGAAAAAATGTTGGAGATAAAATCAAGGACATTGCATTACTAAACTTTCTAGAAACAATCAACTGAGTAAAATAACCAATCCGATTGCCAAAAGTTAACTCTGGATATTCAGCCTTCTTTAAGGAAGAGTCCAGGGTTATAGAAGAATAAAATACTAGAGTAACTGGAAAATTTTCAGTTTGGGGTATCAATCTGGATTTAAATCCTACATCGTAAATTTTTTTATAAGAGGTTCTTGAAAAACTTATGTTGGAAAAGGAATTTAATCCATAAATAAAATTTAATCTTGTAACGGCATCGTCAAGGCCAAAGAAGTTTTCAAAACCATATTTGATACTGCCGAATCTGTGGGAAACCGAAAAAGTAAATTCTTTTTCTGAGACGAGTTTTGTAGACTCAAAATTAACAACTTTCAAACTTTTAAAACTAGCAATGACCTCACGATCAGAATTGTAATCAATTTCATCCAAAAGATCCGATTGACCATAAGACAAAAAAGAAATAAATACAGAAAATAATAAAAATAGAGAATACGTTTTCATATAAAACTGAAGGATGGTTATGGATTTAAGATGCTACATTCATTTATTTTAAATTCTTTAAAAAGATCATCATATCCAATAAACTTTCCAACAAGAGAAATAGTATCTCCAACTTTAATATTAAAAATATCCTTATTAAATTTACAAAATATTTTTTTATCAATCGTTAGTGCGGCACGCTCAATAGCGGTTACACTGCCATTTAATTCAATGATATTACCTGAAGAAAGAAATGAATTTGAGCCATCCTGATTTTCATACATATCAATCAATTCTTTTGAGGATAATTTTTGATGGAGTTGTTTGTCAGAATTATAAAATTTAAAATAAAGGATTGACACAACGACTGAAAACAATATGGCTGGCGCAAAAAATTTTTTCATGACTAAAATTTTTTGTTGGCTTTTTCTAAACTCAAATCAATTGACACAAAAATCTTTTCCGGAATTTTACGGCTAATAATTTTGGGAACTTTGATGTCAAAATCCGCAACGTACAATGATAGTTCGCCAGAAATTTGAACAATATTTTCTTTAAAAACAACATCCAAAGGAATGCTTCTTAAAGATTTTTGTATCCCATGAAAAGACAAGGTTCCATCAAAAAAGTAAGTGTTTGAACTGTTGGGTCTAAAATTAGCAATACTTCCGGTAAATGTAGCTTTGGGGAATTGGTCAGATTCTGCATAGCTTTCATTGAAATGCTCTTGCATCAAAGCGTTTTTAAAATTAAATGCATTGACAAATGCCAAAACAGCAATATCTCCGGTTTTTGAGTTTAAAATGGCTGAAACGCTGTTATTTTTTGCTTTTACAGGAACGAAAGTATCCAATTTTGAATCAAATGCGATGCGGCCAGTTCTTGTCAAAAACCTTTGTTGGGAATAAAAACTTTGGGTGGCTAAAACAATCCACAAACAACACAATAAATTACCGTGCTTTTTCAATACGAGGAGGGTTTAATCAGTTACAGTAATGGTGCCAAACATGGTACTTGGGTGAGGATCACATACATATTGGGTGGCGCCAACCTGGTTGAACTGGTGCGTATATTGAAAACCCTCAGTGCTGTGGAAATCAGAATTGAAACTTTCAACACCAGACGTGGTCCTTAAATTGTGTGTACCACTTCCCCAGGTCCAACGCACAGTATCACCAACATTAATTAACAACTGCTGGTTGGTACTGAGGGTTGAATTTTGCCAAAACAATTCGTGCAATGTAATGTCATCTTGAATTGGATCCTGTGAACTCAAATCTGAAATGCTGTCATTATGACAACCAAAAATCAAAACAATCAAAAAAGACACATAGAAAAACCTCATCTTAAAGCTTGATAATTTTTTTGGACTGCTGCTGATTTCCAGACGTAATACTGACGAAATACATTCCCGGTGAGAGATTGGAAACATCCAATGTTGTGAATTCAAGGGCTTCTTGAGATTTGGAAATCTTTAATATTCCCAACATGTCGAAAATTTCGACTTTTGTTGGCTTTGTTGATAGACCAGAATGAATCATGACAAACGAACTGACAGGATTTGGATAAACATCGAATTTTATTTTTGAGTCATTGTCAACCGTGGACAAAGACTGAGTGACTGTTACAGTACCATACATACTAGCATGGGGATCACAAACGTAATTTGTTGAACCAACATTGTTAAAGGTATGTGAAAACTGAAATCCAACGTTACCGCTAAATCCAGAATCAAAAGTTTCAACTCCATTGGTAGATCTTAAGTTGTGAAAACCTCCAACCCATGTCCAAGTCACAGTGTCTCCAACATCAATAGAAATTTGTTGGTTGGTACTGCTAAATCCCCAATTGTAGTAATGGGTTATTTGTGAAAAACTTAAAAAGGGAAATATTAAAAAAAATATAAATGTTTGAGAGTAATAATTTTTCATAAGAAATGCAGATTTTTAACAAATATATTAAAAAAGGTTTTTTTTTTATGTTAAAATAATGACAATACTTTGTAACTTATTTGCTTAAATACATTTTTCTTCTAGCATATAAATCATAAAATTGATCATCTTTTAAACTATCAATAAACAATATACTTTCACCAGTGCTCTTCATCTCAGGACCTAACTGCTTATTGACATTTGGAAATTTGTTAAATGAAAATACGGGTTGTTTGATAGCATAGCCTTCAAGCTGAGGATTGAAGTCAAAATCTGTCACCTTGTTGTGACCTAACATGACTTTAGTGGCATAATTAACATAGGGCTCACCATAAGCTTTTGCAATAAAAGGTACAGTTCTAGAAGCTCTTGGATTGGCCTCGATGATATAAACCATTTCGTTCTTTACCGCAAATTGAATATTGATAAGTCCTACGGTATTCAATGCAAGGGCTATCTTTTTGGTATGATCTTTAATTTGTTGAAGCACCAAATTACCCAAATTGAATGGTGGCAAAGTTGCATTGCTATCCCCAGAGTGAATCCCGCACGGCTCGATGTGCTCCATAATACCAATGATATATACATTTTCGCCATCACATATGGCATCGGCCTCAGCTTCTATGGCACCATCCAAATAATGATCCAACAGAAGTTTGTTGTTGGGTATTTTTCTGAGCAAATCGACAACATGAGCTTCCAAATCTTCTTTGTTTATAACAATTTTCATGCCTTGCCCACCGAGAACATAAGACGGTCTAACCAAAATTGGGAAATTTAATTTATCCGCTACCTTAAGTGCTTGATCAGCGGTTTCAGCAGTGTCAAATTCTGGATAGGGGATGTTGTTTTCTTTTAATAGCGTTGAAAAAGAGCCGCGATCCTCAGCCAGATCTAGAGATTGGTAGCTGGTACCCAAAACTTTAATGCCATAGCGGTCGAGTTTTTCAGCCAATTTAAGTGCGGTCTGTCCACCCAATTGAACAATGACACCTTCTGGCTTCTCATGTTCAATAATATCATAGATATGTTCCCAAAAAACAGGTTCGAAATACAGCTTATCTGCTGTGTCAAAGTCTGTAGAAACGGTTTCGGGATTGCAGTTGATCATAATGGTTTCGTAACCACACTCTGCAGCAGCTAAAACCCCATGAACACAGCAATAGTCAAACTCTATTCCTTGTCCAATTCTGTTGGGACCAGAACCCAACACAATAACTTTCTTTTTTTCTGAAACAACACTCTCATTATCAGTAAAAGTAATGCCGTCTTTTGTAGTCATTTCACTTTCAAAAGTAGAATAATAATAGGGTGTTTTAGCCTCAAACTCAGCGGCACAAGTATCTACCAGTTTGTAAACGCGATTGATCCCGAAGGCTTTGCGTTTTTTGTATACTTGGCTTTCTAAACAACCCAACATATGGGCAATTTGTCGATCACCATAGCCTTTTTGTTTGGCCTCTAATAAAAGTGCTTTGGTAATGGTTTCTATGTCAAAATTAGATATTTCCTTTTCTAAGAAATATAATTCTTCATACTGTTTTAAAAACCACATATCAATCTTTGTGATTTCATAAATTCTAGACAACGGAATTCCCATTTGAATGGCATCATATATCACAAAGACTCGGTCCCAACTGGCGTGTTTAAGTTTGCTGATGATCTGTTCATAGTCCTTATAGCCTTTTCCATCCGCTCCCAAACCATTGCGTTTGATCTCTAAAGACTGGGTAGCTTTGTGCAAAGCCTCTTGAAAAGAGCGTCCAATGCCCATCACTTCTCCTACCGCTTTCATTTGCAAACCAAGTTCGCGGTCGCTTCCCTCAAATTTATCAAAATTCCAACGTGGTATTTTAACAATTACATAATCTAAAGTAGGCTCAAACAGTGCAGAGGTTGATTTGGTTATTTGATTTTCTAATTCATCTAAATTATAGCCTGTTGCCAACTTGGCAGCGACTTTAGCAATGGGGTAGCCTGTAGCCTTGCTTGCAAGTGCAGAAGAACGAGAAACTCGAGGATTAATTTCAATAGCAATAATATCTTCCTTTTCGTCAGGACTTACAGCAAACTGCACATTACATCCCCCTGCAAAATCTCCGATACTGCGCATCATGTGAATGGCCATATCACGCATTTTTTGATAGGTGGTGTCACTGAGGGTCATGGCCGGAGCAACAGTAATAGAGTCCCCAGTATGAATACCCATGGGGTCCATATTTTCGATAGAACAAATAATGACTACATTGTTGTTATCGTCTCTCAAAAGCTCCAATTCATATTCTTTCCAGCCCATTAAAGCTTTGTCAATCATAACTTCGTGAATGGGTGAAATTTCGAGACCCCGCTTGAGGAGTTCATCAAAATCTTCCTCTTTATGCACAATTGATGCACCTGCACCCCCTAGTGTAAATGAGGCCCTGATGACCAGTGGGAAACCAAATTCTTGAGCAATCTCTTTGCCTTTTAGATAGGAATTTGCAGTCGATTGTGGCGCCATTGGAATTCCTATTTTGAGCATCAATTCTCTAAATTTTTCACGATCCTCAGTAATATTGATTGCATCAATATCCACTCCTATTATCTCAACGTCAAAATCTTCCCAAATGCCCTTTTCATCAGCTTCAATACACAAGTTTAGGGCCGTCTGCCCCCCCATCGTTGGCAAAACTGCATCAATTTGCGGGTGTTCTTTTAAAATTTTTAAAATGGACTTGGTGTCTAATGGCAAAAGATACACATGATCGGCCATAGAGGGGTCGGTCATTATGGTGGCGGGGTTGGAATTGATCAAAATAGTCTCAATTCCGTCTTCTCGCAATGAACGAAGTGCTTGTGATCCAGAATAGTCAAATTCGCAGGCTTGACCTATGATAATAGGACCCGATCCTATAATGAGAATGGATTTTAAATCGTTTCTTTTTGGCATTTTATTGTGTGGTTGACTTTAGTAATGTATTTTTCAAATTTAAACAACGTTTGAGTATAAAAAAAGGCGTTACCAACAGCAACACCTTTAATATATTAACAATTGTTAATCATTATTTTTTGTGACGAATTTCAGATGAAACACTCAATTTTTTGCGGCCTTTGGCGCGTCTTCTGGCCAAAACTTTTCTACCGTTGGCGGAAGCCATTCTCTCTCTAAAACCGTGCTTATTCTTGCGCTTCCTTTTAGATGGTTGAAATGTTCTTTTCATCGTTTGATTTGTTTAAAATTCGCCTTAAAATTTATAAAGTTTTTAATTACTACTTGCTTAAATTTAAGATCGAGCAAATATACAAAGAGTTTTCAGTACAACAAATCTTATTTAAAAATTATTTTGTTTAGTTTTTATTACATTTGTGACCTACAAAAACAGATAATATGTTCAACAAAAAAATTAAACTTTTGCTGTGTATTGCATGCATTGTCTATGCGATCTATCAATTTATAGAATCATTTATTGGGAATGGAATCATGCTCATACTGATAGGATTAACTTTTTTGTTCCTTTATTATAAAAATGAACTTATTTTATTGGCGTTTTTAAAACTCCGAAAACAAGACTTTGTTGGGACTGAGCGTTGGCTTAACAAAATTAAAAAACCTGAATCTGCACTGACAAAAAAACAGCAAGGCTATTACAACTTTCTAAGGGGTATCATCGTTTCTCAAACCAATATGAATGCCGCCGAAAAATTTTTTAAAAATGCGGTAAGCTTGGGACTTTCTATGGATCACGACATGGCCATGGCCAAACTTAACCTAGCGGGAATTGCCTTTACAAAACGTAGGAAAATGGAAGCACAGAGATTGTTGTCTGAGGCCCAAAAGCTGGACAAGCAAGACATGCTTACAGAGCAAATAAAAATGATGAAACAACAAATGAGAAAAGCAAGTATCCCCAATCAACATTTTGGACAAGGTCGCTCTGGCCGCAGACGTTAATCATTTGGGTTGTAATAAGTTGACAGGGGTATTTCTATATCGTATTTTTTTCTAGATTGGTTGTTTAAGAAGGCTTCTTTTAACCACGGATTGTGAAGTTTTAATTGCTTGTAATTCAGGTTAAATTTTTCTGCAAATTTTACTAGATCTTTTACCGCTGTATCTACCTTCACTGTATGAGTGCTTGGGTAGCCATACAAATCAATTTCAGAAAAATTAAATCCATATTTTTTTGGGTTATTTATTATATCCTTGACAGCAACAATACGAAATATATAGCGGCCCGTCTCTTGATCCAGCAACATATCGTAATAATTGTCTACTGCTTGCCGTTCTAATTCAGAGCTAATTCGATTCATGCCAGCATTATAAGCAGCAGCTGACAAGGTCCACGATCCATATTTTTTCTTGGCTTTTATCAAATATTCGCAAGCAGCTTTGGTAGAAAGAATAAGATTGTAACGCTCATCCACATTAGAATTTATTTCCAAACCGTATTCTCTTCCAGTACTTTTCATTATTTGCCAAAATCCTTTGGCGCCTACTGGTGATGTAACATTTTGCAAACCACTTTCAATCATCGCCAAATACTTAAAGTCATCAGGAACACCGTAGGATTCTAAGATTGGCTCAATGATTGGGAAATATTTATGAGCACGCTTAAACATCAAAAAACCATTGGATTGCCAGTAGGTGTTAACCAATAATTCTCTGTCCATGCGCTCTTTTATATCTGGGATATTTAAGGGAACCGATTCCCCTGAGAACTCCAGTTCCTCAGGCATGGGGATTGCATATACATTGTAATCTAAAATAACAGCTGCAGAATGGTTTTTATCAGTTGAAGATCTATCAATAGAAAAAGATAAAAATGTAACTGAAATTAATATTGATATAAAGATAATGGTGTATTTTAAGCTTAACATATAGAGAATATTTTAAACTTTCTAAATTATGAAAAAATAGTTCAGTTTAAAATTTTTTAAAATCTAAAAATCATAAAACTGTAATTGAAAAAGTGTTAAAGTTCACGGAATCAGATGTTTTTTTCGTAAATTTGTTATATTCTTTTTCTATCAATCAAATCTTTAAACCAATGTTATCAACTTCAAATCTTGTAGACAACCCCTTTCTGCGTCAGTATGAAATCAAAATTGGGAGCGATATGGCGACTATTGAATACTCTCAACAAGACCGAAAAATTTTCTTAACAAAACTAATCATTCCCGAGGTCCTCGATTCTAATGGTTTTTCTGAAGATTTTATCAAAGTAGTTCTAGATAACATCAGTAATAAAAATATAAGTGTGGTTCCAACAAGCCCACCCATTGCTAAATTCATCAAACGCCACCGACGCTATAAAAAAATGCTTCCAGTAGGGATTAGAATTTAAACAAGAACCCTTGTTTTTGTAGATTCAAATCGAAACAATCCATCATCCCCTATTTCAGTAAGTTTCACTTCAAGTGTTGTGTTGACCAAGTCAGGATTCCATGGGGCTTTTACTTTTACATAATTCTCGGTAAACCCATGGATATATCCCAATTTATTTTCGCTCTCGAATAATACAGTACGCGTGGCTCCGAGTTGACTTTCGTAGAAAGCTCTTCGCTTTTTAACAGAAAGCCCACGCAATAATTTACTGCGCTTCATTCTTGTTGCCTTTGGCACTGAATTGTCCATCACGGCCGCCTTGGTGTTGGTGCGCTCAGAATAGGTAAAAACGTGTAAATATGAAACATCCAGAGTGTTTAAAAAATTG